>NZ_JBVHHB010000006.1:0-366689 GCF_055561295.1 Kitasatospora sp. NPDC022785
ACGGTCTTGACGTCACCCGTGAGGTCGACCGCGACGATGTCGTCCGGGATCAGCTCGGCGCCGAACCGCTCGGCCTGGGCCCGCATGTTGTCCATGAGCTCGGGGCCCATGATGCCGTCCCGGAAGCCGGGGAAGTTCTCCACCTCGGTGGTGTTCATCAGCGCGCCGCCGGCGGTGACGGCGCCCTCGAAGACCAGCGGCTTGAGGGAGGCACGGGCGGTGTAGAGCGCGGCCGTGTAGCCGGCCGGGCCGGAACCGATGATGATCACGTCACGGATGGGGGTGCTCAAGGCGATGCCTCCTGATAGGTCACGGCGACGGTTGGCTCCGCCGGGGGCCGCGGTGTCGGGCCCGACCGCCTGGCTGCTGCGGCCCGGACCACGCCGCGCCGTTGCGGGGCCGCGCGGCGGGGGTCCGACCGATCCCGAGAGAGTGGGGCGACCGGAACATCCGCAACGTATCACGCTGCAGTGATATCACGCAAGAGTGGTATCAGCGCGACGTGATATGTGATAATCGAGGCATGCTGACACCAGGGACCGACAAGGCGACGCTGACGCAGGGCGACCTCATTCGAGTGCTGGGCGAGCCCCTTCGCCTGCGCATCGTGACGCTGCTCGCGCAGGCGGCCCTGTGCACCAACCACCTGATCGAGGAGACGGGTGCGCGGCAGACCGCGCTGTCCAACCATCTGCGGGTGCTGCGCGAGGCCGGCATCGTGGAGCCGGAGCCGCACGGCCGCTTCACGTACTACCGCCTGCGCCCCGAGGTGCCGCAGGCCCTGGAGGAGTTCTTCGGCGGTCTCGCCCGCGCGGCGGCGGAATCGCTGGCCGCGGACCGCAAACGGCCGTGCGAGTGACCGACGCCGAGCGCCTCCCCGCGCACGGCTCGGCCTCCGGCGCGATCGGAAGGCCCGGGCCCGCGCAGGCCGGCTGAGCGAGCCCGGCAGGCGCCGACGGTGAATCACCCGCTCAGCATTCGGCGGGCGAGGTTGCGTCGTCTCGACGCGTCGGCGCCGGCCTGGTGCCGTGGGCGGTACCGGCCCTGTCCTTCGGGCGCGCGTCAGGTGGAGATGCGGGCTTCGATGCCGTCGAGCAGGAAGTCGAGGCCGATCCGGAAGGTCTGGTCGGTGTCCAGGTGGGCGGCGTCGCGCACCACCGTGGCCAGCGCGGGGAACCGGCCGGTGGCGAAGGTCCGCTCCAGATAGGGCCCGAGTGAGGCCTGCCAGCGCTTCTCGTCCATCCCGGTGGCCCGCTCGGCACGCCGCTCGGCAATCTCCCGGCGCACCGCGCCGATCACGTACGCGTCGACCGCGGTGACCACCGGCATGATGGCGTCCACGTCGACGCCGCCCAGCGCGGCCACCACGGCCTCTCCCCTGGCCAGCGCGTTCGGCCCGAGCTGTGGACGCCCACCGAGCAGATCGGCGAGCCATTCGTGCTCGTGAGCGGCCTGCCGCGTGGTTTCGGCAAGGGACCGCAGCACCTCCCGCCAGCCGTCTCCGACCGGCCGGATCTCGGCGTGGACCGCGTCGACCATCAGGTCGAGCAACTCCTCCTTACCGGCGATGTAGCTGTACAGCCGCATCGGCCCGACAGCCAACGCGGTGGCGACCTTGCGCAGCGACACCGCCTCCAGGCCGTCCGCGTCGGCCAGCCGGATCGCCGCTCGCACGATCCGCTCTCGGTTCAGCGGGGCCGGCACGGGTCGATTCGGCGGCTCCGGCCTCTCCCACACCAACATGCCGCTAACAATACATCGCATCAGGAGATACAGTGTATCGGTCAGTACGGTGTATCGGAGAGAGGCAACCATGACCATCGCCATCATCGGAGCCGGCCTCGGCGGCCTGGCCCTCGCCCGCGTGCTGCACGTGAACGGCATCGACGCCGTCGTGTACGAACGCGAACCGTCCCGCGGCGCGCGCAGTCAGGGCGGCATGCTCGACCTGCACTCCGGGACCGGGCAGCGGGCGCTGCGCGAGGCCGGCCTGATCGACCGGTTCCACGCGATTGCCCGTCGCGAAGGCCAGGACCTGCGACTTCTCGAGCCGGACGGCACCCTGCTGCTCCAGGAGGACACGCCCGACGACGCCCCACTCGAGCGACCTGAGGTCGACCGTGCCGATCTGCGCAACCTGCTGCTGGACTCTCTCCCCGAACACGCGGTGCGCTGGGGGCACGCGTTCGAACACGCCGACCGCGGCCTGCTGCACTTCACCGACGGCAGCAGCGCGACGTGTGACCTGCTGGTCGGCGCCGACGGTGCGGGCTCCCGGGTCCGCGCGCTTCTCACCGACGCCCGCCCGGTGCACACCGGCCAGAACGTCGTCGAGCTCGGCATCCCCGACATCGACCGCACCCACCCCGACCTCGCGGCGATGGTCGGACGAGGCAACTACTGGGTGCTCGGCGACGGGCAATCCCTCTCGGCGCAGCGCAACGGCGACGGCCGCGTACGCCTCTACCTGAGCTTCAGCACCGCCGAGGACTGGTTCGCCACCAGCGGGATCCCGTTCGACGACCCGGCCGCCGCCCGGGTGCGGCTGATCGATCTGTTCAGCGGCTGGGACTCACGGTTCACCGCACTGATCGCCGCCTGCGACGACGCCGTCCTGCCACGGTCGATCACCACTCTCCCGGTCGGCCTGACCTGGCCGTCGACACCGGGCGTCACGCTGCTCGGCGATGCCGCGCACCTGATGCCGCCGGTGGGGCAGGGCGCCAACATGGCGCTGCTCGACGGCGCGCTGCTCGGCCTCGCGCTGGCCGCGCACCCGGACGACTTTCCCGCCGCGGTCGAAGAATACGAACGCGAGATGTTCGAACGCACCAGCGCCGCCGGTCGGCAGTCCGCGCACGTCCAGGAGATCCTGACGTCGCCGGACGCCGCCAAGAAGATGCTGGCGTTCTTCCAGCCCAGCTGAACGCAGCCGGCAAACGACCGGGCAACCGACGCTTGAACGTGCATGCCTGCCTGTGCAGTGGCCGCGAGGCCGGCCGGCCTCGTTCCCTCCCACCCCCAGCCACCACCCCGACCTACGATCCGAGGAACGGGAGGGGGGGGGAGAGTCTCGGATCCTGATGACCCGCGAGGTCGGCCGCCGACGGCGAAGACGAGGGGGCTCGCGGCCGTTCCTCCCCGCGCAGCCGGGGGCCGACCGGACCACGGTGATCTCCGGCAAGCGGGGGCGGCCGGGCGGTCAGCGCCCCAGAGCGTTACGGACCGTCAGCCCGTGGTGGCGGCGCAGCCGGCGCATCTCCCACCAGGACAGGGCCGTGACGGTCACGGGGGCGCCCAGGATGAAGACCGCCCGGGCGCCCGCCGGAACCTGGGGGTAGGCGCCCGTGATCACGTCCAGGAGCGCCATCTCCCACACCAGGACGCCGGCAAGGACCGGCGGCAGCACCTCGTGGATGTCAGCGGTACGGAAAACGTGCACGAGCGACAGGCCGATGCCATAGAGGGCAAAACCCATCGACCACACGCACAGCACCCCGATGGCGATCGTTCCCGGCAGCCCGACGGCTTCCCGGAGCCCCGCCGTCTCCGGCGCCATCGCGAGCGCCGCGGTGCCCATGGACGCCATGATGGCCACCACCGCACCGAGTGGGCGCAGGGCCCGTCGCAGGTAGACGCGCCGCAGCCCGCCCCGCGCGGCCGCCACGAACGCACCCACCACCACGGGGAAGGTGCAGACCAGCACCAGGACGCTGGACCAGCTCTGGTTGAGGCGTTCGTCCGCAACGGCCTTGACGTCGGCGGCACTGACGACGGAGTTGTAGGTGACCATCAGGCCCACCCAGGCGACCAGGCCCAGCACGGTGCGCCACAGTTGGAGCCTGCGGACCGCCGGATCGTCCACGACCGCGGGACGGGAAGGACGGAAGGTCCGCTGGGCGGCGTAGAACGGATTGCGGACCCCGCGCAGGATCTTCCGGCCGCGTGACGGCTCGACAGGTGGTGGCGAAGCCGCCGGAAAAGGCGGCGCGTACGGATACCCCTGCGGAGAAGCGGACGGAGCATACGGATAACCCTGCGGAGCGTACGGGTACCCCGCCGGCGGAGCGTACGCGGACCTGGGCGGCGGGACCGGGGAACCCTGGCCGGGCCACCCTGCCGGCGGCCGACTGCCCGCGCC
Organism: Kitasatospora sp. NPDC022785; assembly: GCF_055561295.1. Taxonomy (NCBI): domain Bacteria; kingdom Bacillati; phylum Actinomycetota; class Actinomycetes; order Kitasatosporales; family Streptomycetaceae; genus Kitasatospora; species Kitasatospora sp. NPDC022785. The sequence continues at coordinate 4,142 of NZ_JBVHHB010000006.1, forward strand.
ACCCACCGGATCCCCGTACCCGCCCCCGCCGTAACCAGCCACGCCACGCACCCCCACTGTCCTGCCCATCGACGCCACGCATCGTAGTGGCTCCAGGCCGACGACTCCCCGCTCGACGCCGTGCCGCCGATGCGCAGTCCTACAAGGCGGCGCTCGCCGGGGAAGAGCCCACCAGGACCCGCCGCCCGATCACCGGCACCGGCGCGCCGCCTCTCAAACCTCCGGCTACCCCGGCCGCCCTGGCCACTTCTGGCGGCCGATGGCCACGCCCGCCCGAGCACCCGGCAGTGTTCCCGACCGGCCGCCCCGCGCCAACCCTGGCGGGACGCCGTCGGCCGGTGGAGGACGTCGGCGGCCCGCCTTGGCCATGAGTCCGTCCGTCCACTCACAGCCGAACCTCACCCGTGCTGTCACCAGCCGGGATAACGGTTCCACCAGTGCGGGTCACGGGCAGGTACGTAAGCGCTACCACCGGGCGAGTCGACGTGCTCCTGAAGCAGGTCGCGGGCCAAGGTCTCGAGCACCCAGGCGAGTTCGAGCCGGCTCAGCAGCTCGACAGGCAACGCGTCGACATCGTGCGCGGCTCCGAGCAGCGCACCGGCGGTGGCCGCCACCGATCTGCCGTCCGGCGCCCCGGACGCGAACTGCAGGGCTGCGGCCACGGTGTCGCGGCCGGGGAAGCGGGAGACGATGAAGAGGGCGCCGAGGAGCGCCGAGGAGGCGGTCGCGTCCGGCGCCGTCCAGGCAAGCTGCCCGTGGTCGGGGACGCCGCCGGGCGCCTTCAGCAGGTCCAGAACCGTGCCCGGGCTTGCCGCGTACGGCACGGGCAGCGAGCGGACCAGCGCGTCGATCGGGTGGTCGTCGCCCGGACCGGAGGAAGTCCAGGCCCGGAAGAAGTCACTCTCGGCCAGGCAGTGGGACACGAGTGTGGCCGCACCGAGAGCCACGTCCTGGACGTCCGGAGCGCCGTGGGTGAGCGCGCGAACGACTCGGCCGCCCGCCGCAGGAGTGCGTCTTCATCGGCGACTCGGTCGTCATCGACGTCGAGGGAGCCCAGGGGGCGGGTCTGCACCCCGTCCTCCTCACCGCTACGCTCGCTTCCCCGACGTCACGGGCCCGCGCGTCACCGCCCTGGAGGGCGTCGCCGCCCTGGCCGCCCGGGTCCCGATCCCCGCCGGAAGGACCGCCCCGTGACGACCGCGTCGCGGTCGGCGAGGTCGCGGTTGCGCTCGGCCCACCGACCGGAGTCGAGGTCGTCGCTGAGACTGCGTACCGCCCGCTGCTCGGCCTCCGGCCCGACCCTCGTCCACACCGACATCGCACGGCGTACGTGGTCCTCCAGATACGCCCCCGGCCGGCGCCAGTACGCCTCGAACAGGCCGTCAGCGCAGTCCCACGGGACGGGCACCGGCTCGGCGCGGGCGCCGATCGCGTCGGCCATCCCGGCAAGCGAGGGAAATTCGGCCAGGACGGCGGCGAACTCGGGCAGGTAGTCGCGGGTGAGCCAGAACCGGTCCTGGGCGACTCCTGCAAGCCGGAGCGACGGTCCGGCCCGCAGAAGCCTGCCGCGATGTCCGATGCACCGGCCGGACCCTGACCGGCGCTTTCCGTATCGGGGGGATCCGCGACGACCTCGTCGCGCGCACCGCCCGAGCCGGACGCGAGGGCCGGACCGGCGAGGAGACCGGCTCCGTGATCGAGATCAGTGGCGAACGAAGATCAGAACGGAACCGACACTCCCGGCCTCGCGCAGCCTGGACAGGGCGGCGGACATGCACTGCTGCACGGTCCTCCCGTCAGCGCGCATGCCATGCTCCAGCGGACCCCCACTGGCGGCGAACGTCCACGCCGGCGCATTGTCGGCCACCCTCTCCGCGTCCACCCTGATCATGGCGTTCACGCCCTGCTCACCCAGCCATTCCAGGATGAGGAGCGTCATGGCTTTGTAGGCGACTGCCGAGAGCACCTGTTGCTCAGCGGCGAGAGCACCCGGTGCCACGGAAGAGTGATGTCGCCGAGTTTTGAGAGCACCCAGGTGCTTGCCTCGGGACCATGGTTGTGCTCTGCACGACGAGGGGTCCCTGGTGCTGCCGAAGTCCAAGGTCGATCTGCACGCGGCGATCCGCCGTGATGCCCGCTTGGGCCTGTCCAGCCGCGCGTTGCAGCGGAAGTACTGGGTCGGCTTTCTGACGGTGAAGAAGGCCCTTGAGTCGGCATGGCCGGAGCCGCGCAAGAAGCTGCCGCCCCGTCGGACCCGGCTGGACCCGTTCAAGCCGCTGATCGACCAGATGCTGCGGGCCGACCTGGCCCAAGAGCCCCGGCTGCTGGAGATCGAGACCAACACCCGCCAGCGCCTCGGGGAGGCTCAGCGGATGCAGTGGCTCGGCGAGGTCGCCGGCCTGCAGGATAGCCTGCGGCACATCGCCGTCAAGAAGCAGCAGGCCGAACGCCTACGGGCACAAGCAGGGCAGGGAGAGAACGGAGCCGACTCCCTCAGCTGATCAATCACATTGACCAGCGCGGGCGGGACAGAGATCGTATGCCCATGACGGACAGCACCTGGCTCAACCGCGATCACCAGCTCATCCCCGGCAAGGAGCTCTTTCGCAGCGAGCGCAGGTTCCACCTCTTGGCCTACACGGCAAGCCACGGCCAGCTCCTGATGCGGAGCCTCGGCCAACCCGACGATCCCGGCGAGCCCGAGACAACGATTGACCTGCTGTTCAAGCCCGCCGCCGTAGTGAAGATCCGTGACGACTACCGCGGCCTAGCGATCAGATGCGCGACCGAGGCCGAGAGCGAGCAGGTCAAGGCCGACCACGCCAGCATGGCCCTTCGCCGGGACGATCGCGTCTTCGTTCTGGAGAGCCAGGGCGAGTCTGACTATGTGGTCGCCATGGCCGTCGGGTGGACCGAAGGGGTGCTCGGCCGCACACAGCAGAGCTTCTTCAACAACTTCTACCCCGACATGCCGATCTGGCCCAGCCAGCCGCTCTCCGGGGTCGACGCTGGCCTCAACATCGCCTCGGCCCAGGAACTCATCGACGCACTGTTGGCTGAAGAGAGCCCCACGATCCGACGAGAGCGTCATCGCCGGGTCTACGTCGTCATGACACGGGTGATCCGCCCCGACGGACCCGACGTCACCGGAGCGGGTGTCTTTCTGACCAGAGCCGACGCCGAGGACGCCCGAGCCGTGATCATCGCGAAGTCAGTCGACTGCTGGATTGAGGAGCTCTCGATCGGGCTCTGACCGGGATCCGCTCACGCACCCTCGATAGTGCAGAGAAGCATCTTCGCCTCGGCCGGCCAGGAGGCGTTCTTCGAGGGCCACGTCCACGCTCTCAACGTGCTCGGCGGGGTGCCGACCGGGAAGGTCCGCTACGACAACCTTAGGGCCAATTGAGGTCCTGCTGCTGAGCCGCCACCTGCCCCACGAGCACCTCGTTGCAGGCCTCGCAGTCGCCCTGAAGGCCGGCGCGCTGACCGCGGACGCCGTCGCGTTGGAGGCCCGCAAGGCCGCTGAGGCCGACACCGTCCCACCTGCTGATCGCGCTCGGCACCGAGGCCGCGATGGCCGGCTTCCGGGTCAAGTACGTGTTGGCCACCAAGCTCGTCAACGAGCTCGTCGAGGCTGCCGACGAGAAGCAGCTCGCCAAGACCATCGCCCGCTACGGCCGCGTCGACCTTTTTTGTGCATCGACGAACTCGGATACATGGAACTCGACCGCAGGGGCGCCGAGTTGCTGTTCCAGGTTCTGACCGAGCGCGAGGAGAAGAACAGCGTCGCCATCGCCTCCAACGAGTCGTTTGGCTGGACCAAGACCTTCACCGACCCCCGCCTCTGCGCGGCCATCGTCGACCGCCTCACCTTCGGCGGCGACATCATCGAGACCGGCACCGACTCCTACCGACTCGCCACCACCCGCGCCCGCGCCGAACAGCAGGCGGCTGCCGGCTGACCCGTCCCGCTGCTCAGAGCGCGATCGGTCGGTACTTCAGAGCCTCGTCGACGATCTGCTCTGCGGAGGCGTCCTGGAGTTCGGCCGGTGGATGGAAGAGCAGGTCACTGACCCGGGGATGCGACACGTTGGCTTCGAGAAGCCGCAGGTAGTAGTCGCTCTCCGGGGAGACCGCCAGGAGTCTGCGAACTATTTCGACGAGTTCGTCCAGGGTGATGTCCGCAACCCACGGACGAGCCGGCCGGGCGGCCTCCCTGGCGAACTCCTCCAGGCTCCGGCTGGCGTCGTACTCGGCGAAGTCGAGGGCCCCGTAGTCGTGACCGGTCACCTCATTGAAGGCCATGATCGCCTCATCCGCGCTTGCGGAGCTGACGACCAGCAGGTCAGCGATCCGCTCGATCTCACGACACAACTCATCCAGCCGTTCCCGGCTCACAGGCGGGGCCAGCAGCTCCGGTCTCAGGTCCACGACTCGGATTATGTCCGTCAGCGCCGACACATCAGGCCCCCCCGAGTGCCGCCAGTTCGCATCAACATTTCCGGCGCCCAGATCAAGAACCGATGCCAGGACCCACCAACAATCGCTCTTCGTTCTCGCCTACGAAGCCAGCGTCACGTCCTCGATGCCACGATCCTGGTCGGTCTTCGGCCGGCGGCCTCGGTTTCCCGTCATTGCCCCGACCCTACCGAAGTCCTCGCCGCAGCCGGGGCGCCCATGGGCGGGGATCCGGGTACGGCGGGGCCAGCGGGCGGCGCGGTGTTCAGGAGGCCCGCGCCGGCGTCTCCGGGGCCAGCGAGTTCCCCATGGGAATGCGACCGCAGTCGGAGGGAGCGGCCCGGCCCGCGAACCGGTCGGCGAGCCAGCCCATCGCGAGGGGCGCCCAGACGACGGGGACGCCCACGTGGCTGAGCAGGTCGAACTGCTGGTACTTGATCGAGCCGTTGCCGGTGGCGCAGTACTGCCGGGCGAGCGCCCGGACGTCCCCGGCGACCATGACCCCGTCACCGGTTCCGATGCCCGGGGAGTTGTTGAAGGTCCCTTCCAGGACACCCCCGTCGCCCTGTGCGACGTACCCGGGGACGGTCGGAGTGGGGGCCGAGCCGAGGTTGATCCTGTTCACCGCCTCGAGGAAGGGCGGCACCGAGTTCGGGTCGGCGTACTGCGGCTTCGCCAGCTTCTCCCAGGTCAGACCCGGGTAGTGGCCCAGGGCGTCGACGATCGACCCGTGCTCCAGCTCCCGGTACACCGCCAGGCCGTCGTCACTCAGGTAGGGCTTGAGGTCGATGCCGAAGGAACGGGAGACCCCGATGACCGCCATGGGGATGACACCGCTCCACACGAGGGAGCCGTCGACGTACTTGAGGTTGTGCGCCGGGTCCACGAGCAGGCCGCCCTCGGCGAAGCCGACCAGCTTGCTGTTGACCTCGGGGGCGTAGCCCGGTGCGAGTGCGGCCGCCCAGTTGGTCGCGATGGCGCCGCCGGAGTAGCCCATCAGGGCGATGGCGGTGTCGGAGTCCATGCCGGTCTCCGCGGACCCGGTCGCGGCGCGGATCGAGTCCAGCGTGGTGAACGCGTACTCCGGGCCGGCCGCGAAGTCGGCGGTCTGTCCCTCGGTGTCCGGGATGACGAGGTTGTAGCCCTGCAACAGCAGCGGCGCCAGGAAGACGGCTTCGGCGTTCGCGATGGCGCCGCCCAGGGTGAGGTCGCCGGCGATGGCCCGGGAGGGGCTGTCCCGCGGGTCGAGGGAGTCGTAGAACGACTGGTAGGAGACCGCCCTGCTGCCGTCGCCCGTCAGACTCCGCACCACCGTGGTGACGTTGGCGGCCGGACGGCCCTGGGCGTCGGTGGTGCGGTAGAGCAGTTGGATCGCCTTCACCGGGGTGGGCAGGCCCACGAGGTGGTACTGCAGCGTCCGTGTCTTCAGCACGGTCCCCGGCGCGAACGAGGCCAGGGGCTCGCTGCCGTCGTAGGTGTAGAACGGGTCGCTCGCCGTGGTGGCCGACGCCGTGGTGGCCGACGCCGCGGCGGCTGCGGCCGTGGCGGCCGGAAGGGCGGTGACGGCCATCGCGGCGACGGCAACGGCGGCCATGAGTCGGGACGTGACGGTGCGCATGATTCCCCCGGTTCGTGGGTCGGATGGTGGGGCGTTGGTACGGGGTGGGGCGTTGAGGTCTTGGGCCGCGGTGGGACAACGGCGCTGGAGGTCGCCGGCAGGCGGCGCAGCCGCACGAGGGCGCGGAAAGGCGACAGGGCGGCCTGACGGGACAAGGTGCCCGCGTCGGTGGGGTAGCCCGCCATGGGCCCGGGCGGAGCCTTTCAGGGACGCGGCTGTGGGGACTGTCGGGCAGGCGCCCCGCTCCGGGCCTGACGTGTGGTCGGGTGCGGGCCTGTGAACGTGCCGGCCCCGGCTGCGTCGTCAGCCGAACCGAGGACGCCCGGTCATTCCTCGGCCGGCGGTCCGGTTCCGGTGGCGGCGCCCCCGCGAGGGAGTCGGCGGATACGGGGCACAGCGGCCTTTCGCGCGGGCACAGCGGTCCTCCGGTACGGGTGGGGGCGTGGGGGCGTGGGAGTCCGATGGACGGTGAGGTCAGCGTCCGCACACGTCTGGTGATCCACCGGCGGGAGTGTTACCAACCGGTAAGTAGCCTCTCGGCAACCATGATGACGGCGGAACGGCGCCGTGTCCCCGGGCCGTACAACAGAGATTCACGAAGTGGTTTGTGACCGCACCCAACGCGGCGGAACGCGACTCGGCACCACGGTTCGCCGGCATGCCGCTCCATGAAGGCTCCGGGCCACCGCGCCGGTCCGGCGGCAGGCGCCGCCCCCGAGCCCCAGCGCGCGACGGGGCCAGCGCTGCCACCGCCCGGGAGGGTCCGGCCGAAGGTGCCGTTCCGGCCGTGGAACCTCATGCGGTCGCCGGACCGCCGGTTGTACTCGGACGGCTGGTTGTCGATCCACGCGCCGGTCCCCCGTGGGTGGTTACCGGCCGGTGTCACCCTGGGCGGCGCGGTGGCGGGCGCGGGCCCGGTGCCTCAGCGCCGCACGCCGTCGATCGCGATCCGCAGGTGGCGGGGGCCGCGCAGCACCGCGTTGGTGCGGTACGGGGGCGGGTCCTCCACCAGGCGCGGCCGCTCCAGCCGGCGGGCGAGTCCGGCCAGCGCCAGCTGTGCCTCCAGGCGGGCGAGCGGCGCGCCGAAGCAGCTGTGGATGCCGCTGCCGAGGCCCAGGTGCTGGTTGTCCGGCCGGTCGGGGTCGAAGCGGTCCGGGTCCGCGAACCGCTCGGGGTCGCGGTTGCCGGCCGCCAGCATCAACCAGAGCGAGGCCCCCTTGGGAATGGTGACGCCGGCGACCTCGATGTCGGTGATCGGTGTGCGGCTGGGCAGCATCTGCACCGGCGGCTCGTACCGCAGCAGCTCCTCCACCAGCGGCACCGCCACCCGCGCGTCGGCGCGCAGCCGCTCCAGGGCCTCCGGGTGGCGCAGCAGGGTGAGCATGCCGTTGGTGATCAGGTTGACCGTCGTCTCGTGGCCGGCGATGAGCAGGAGTGCGGCGGTGCTGAGCACCTCCATGCCGCTCAGCCGGCCCTCGGGCCCCTGTCCGGTGGCGAGTTGGGAGAGCATGTCGTCGCCGGGCGCCTTGCGGCGTTCCTCGATGAGGGCGTTCAGGTAGAGGCCGAGCTCGACGCGGGCCTGCTGGGCGATGCGGTTGCGTTCGGTGAGGTCCTGGCCGGGTTGTGGGTCGAGGGTGGCGACGAGGGTGTCGGCCCAGCCGTGGAAGCGGCTCTCGTCCTCGCGGGGGATGCCCAGGAGGCGGCAGATCACGGTCACGGGGAACGGGTAGGAGAAGTGGTCGACCAGGTCTATCTCGTCACCGTCCAGGGCGTCGATGAGGTCGGTGACGATCGTCTCCAGCTCGCCGTGCATGCCGTCGATGCGGTGGGGGCTGTGCGGCGGGCCGAACGGGCGGTTGGTGATGGCGCGCAGCCGGTCGTGCTCGGGCGGGTCCAGTCGCAGGAAGTTCGGTGGCAGCACCCCGCCGGCGTCGCCCTCCTCCTGCCCGGGCGCCGCCGTGTCGGGCACGGCCCGGTAGCGGGCCTCGGAGCTGATCCGCGGATCGTGCAGCAGCGCGCGCACCGCGTGGTAACCGCCGATCACGTACGGGCCGCTCTCGTCGTGGTGGACCGGCTTCTCCCGCAGCCGGGCGTACAACGGGTACGGGTCGTGGCGGTTGGAGTAGTCGGTGATCTGCTGCAGCAACGTCAGGTCGGTCATGACGGTCCTCGGGTTCGTGGGGCACCGTGCCCGTCGTGCGGGTGCGGGGTGTCCGCGGGAGGGCCCGCGGCTCGCCGGCCTGCGGCGGGACGGCGGACGCGGGAGGGCTGGACGGGGACGGCGGGCGACGGGCGCGGGACGGCGGGCGACGGGAGGGTGGCGACGGTCAGGCCCGCGCGGGGGTGAAGGTGACGGTCCGATCGGCCGGGGAGTAGCCGCTGACGGTGACCGTGGGGCCGTGCGAGGGCACGGACGGATCGGGAAAGCCGGCCGGACGCGGGCCGCCGCCGCCGTGAGGCCGGTCCATGGTCTCGAACGGCGGCGGGAAGGGCGCGGTGCGTTGGATCAGCTCCTCGTAGAACGGAAGCCAGCGTCCGTGGTCGAAGGTGACCGCGGCGATCACCCGCCCCTGGTGCCCGTACACGGCCGTGAAGCGGCGTTCGGCGAGCGAACCCTGGGTGACCATGATCTCCTCCCCCATCGACGGCACCCCGACCGACTTGATGTTCACCCCGAACTGGGACGACCAGAAGGCCGGCACCCACAGGTGCGGCAGCCGCTGCGGGGCGGCGTTGATCATGTTGTGCGCGGCGACCTCCGCCTGTGCGACGGCGTTGCCCCAGTGCTCCAGGGAGAGGAACTGGTAACCGAACAACGGGTGCGGCGAGCGCGCCACGTCTCCGGCCACGAAGACGTCGTCGGTGACGATGCCGCGCACGTCGAACGCCCGGCAGCCGGCGTCGCAGGCGATCCCGCGCGGACCGGCGCCCAGCCCCGACCCGGCAAGCCAATCGGTGTTGCGGATCGCGCCGAGCGAGACGATCACGACGTCCGCCTCGACCGTCGAACCGTCCGACAGGGCCGCCGAGCGGACCCGGCCGGCCGCGTCGCCCTCCAGGGCGGTGACGGTGACCCCGCACCGCAGGTCGACCCCGGCGTCGAGGTGCATCTGCGTGGCCACCTCGCCGATCACCCCGCCCAGCGCACCCACCAGCGGCGCGGCCCCGCGCTCGGCGACGGTGACGGCCAGGCCGCGTTCCCGGCATGCGGAGGCGATCTCGGAACCGGTGAACCCCGCCCCGATCACCAGCACCCGGCGCGGGCCGGCTCCCAGCCGGCGTTCCAGCGCGGCCGCGTCGTCGCGGCCGCGCAGCACGAACACACCGTCCAGGGCGGCCTGATCCGCGTGCGGCCAGGGGCGGGCCCGTACCCCTGTCGCGATCAGCAGCCGGTCGTACTCCAGCTCGTCGCCGTCGGCCAGGCGCACCCGCCGCGTGGCCATGTCCAGCCCGGTCGCCGCGTTGCCGAGCCGCCAGTGCGCGTCCACCTCCCGCCGGTGCGGCAGCGCGGTGCAATCGGCGGACGCCATGCCCAGCAACACCTGCTTCGACAGCGGCGGCCGGTCGTACGGGCCGTAGGGCTCGTCGCCGACCAGCGTGAGCGGCCCCGTGAAGCCCTTGTCCCGCAAGGTCTCCGCCGCCCGCAGCCCGGCGAGGGAGGCGCCCACGATCACGATGCGTCCCTCGCGGCGGAGCCGCTCCAGCCAGCCGTCACCGTTCACCACCGACCACCTCCGTGGCCGTCGGCCTCCACCCCGCCGACACCTGTCCCACCGACGGGCGTGCGCTGCTCCTCGTCCCGGTCGTCGACGACGATCGCCTGCACCGGGCACGCCGCGACCGCCCGTGCCATGCGCTCGCGCTGTTCGGCCCCGGCCCGAGGGGTGTAGAGCAGCGCCTCGTCCCCGTGCATCCTGAAGACGTCGGGCGCGAGGAACGCGCACTGCGCGTACCCCTGGCAACGATTGAGATCAACGACCACCCTCACCGGACACCACCCTCACCACACGCGGTCACGTCCACGTCAGCCTCCGCCACCCGGGCCGCCACCGCCCGCCGGAGCGCCCCCATCGAGTGACCCGCCCGGCCCGCAGGCCGGGCCGGGCGTCCCGGCTGCCGCGCCCCCGGTGGCGGTGGCCCGAGGGCCGAGGGGTGGCGCGCTCCGCTGTCGGCGGCAAGGGAGAGGACGCAGGTGGGCGGCGCGCGCCGGGGATCCGGCGCAGGTCCCGCCCGGCGGCGCCGGTCGGCCAGCGGGGCGCAGACGAAGTCCTCCTCGACGGCGCGCAGGTGCTCCAGCAGGTTCGGGTTGTTGGTCTGGTTCACCTGCTGGTCCGCCCACGGCGACTGCGGGTCGGCGGCGGAGTCGGCGGCAAAGTCACGGGCGAGGTCGGGACCCGGCCGGCGCCGAAGTCCGGGACCCGCCCCGATGGGGCCCCGGCCTCGCGCCCTACGCCAGGAGGAGGGACCGGTCCCAGGCCGGGAGCGTGTCGGTCGCGGCGGTGTGACGGGGAGGGGTGACCATGCACCAGGTCTCACCGTCGCACAGCGTGCACCCCGTGGCGGAACCCTCCGACAGCACGCCTGCGGTAATCGACTGATGGCTCACCATCACGAACAGAGGACACCGGTGCCGCGCGGCCGCAGACGTCGGGATTGAGTCACGTACGGAAGCGACCGGAAGCCGACGACCGTTTCGCTTGAACGGACTTCTCGCGTTGACCCCTGTCCGGGCCGGTGCGGCGGCGTCGCCGGTGCGCGGCGCGGTGAACCACACCTCGCCGGTGCGCGGCGCGGTGAACCACACCCTGGCCGGCCCTCGGGGCGGGCCAGCTCCACCCGCGCTTCCCCGGCCGCCGTGAGCTGGGTGCTCGGCCGCCAACGGCTGTGGCAGACTTCCAGGCCCCAGCGACCGAAAGGGAATGGGGGCGACCTTGAGCGGTGTGGTCTCAGCCGACGATCCGGGCTGGGAGCCGGACGAGCACGTGCGGTTTGCCCGCTACCGCCGGGAATTCGGCACGGTGTCCGCCGAGGACGCAGCCGCCCTCGTCACTCGTGTGCTCACCGACCCCGATTCGGGGATGGCGAACAGTGCCGTATGCGAGTACCTCGACCGACGGGCCGCAGAGCTACTCACGGACCCTGGCTATCCCTCCTGGTGCCGGGAGATGACCGGCCCCGTGGCGGTGGACGACTTCTCCGCCCGGCGGCTGCGCGAGTGGAGCTTGCTGCGGGCGATGACCTTGGGCGAACCGTGGAACGCCGCGACCCTGCTCGCGGCCTCCAACTGGCTTCAGCTCCACACCGCAGAGAAGTCCCCGGCCGTGATCGCCCTGGAGACACTGGCCGAGGGCGGCCGCACCCGGCGCATCCGCAACGCCGCCAAGTCCCGCCTCCCGGCCCCCGGTCGCCCACGCCGGCCGAACCGGATCACCACGTAGCCCGTGGGGCGGCCAGCCCTCTGCGAGTGGTCGGCTTCGGTGGTCAGCAGCCGCGCACCGATGGTCCGTACGTGCCGGAGCACTCGAGTGCCCATTGGTGTACCCGTGCCGCATCGGTTGCATCCGACCAACATTCAGCACCCGGAACCGGCTGAATCCCCCCGATACCACCGAGCCGTGGTCACGCGCTCCGACAAGCGCGCCTACGTCTTCCACGGCACCGTGACCGTGGCCTCGATCCGCCCCTGGCTCGATCCGTGATCAGCTCGACTGTGGCCGCCGGCGCCGTCGATCTTCCCGGTACCGCGCGCAGCGCGACTGACATCGCCCGTCCGCCTTCGCTTCCCCTCCGACGCGGTCCACGTGGTCAAGTGGCCTGCCGAGGCCGACGACTGATCGGTGACCTGGTGGATCCGCACTCTCGAGCACGGGCTCAAGCAGACGGCGCGACCGGGGACCACGCGCCGAACCACTGCTCGGCGCCCCACTCCTCGAACCGTTGCACCTCGGTGAACCCGAGCTTCGCCGCGAGGCGCATCGAGCGTTCGTTGGCGGTCTGGGTGCAGAGCACCACCGGCTCGCCGGGAAGCGCGTCGGCGAACCAGCCGAGCGCCGCCGCGCACGCTTCGGCGGCGTACCCGCGTCCCCATGCCTCTGGCAGGAACAGGTAGCCGAGCTCGGCCTCCCCGGCATGCGGACGGACATGACTCCGATGTTCCGAGTCGCGCCGGTTGAGCTCGATGGTGCCGATCATCGCTCCGCCGAGCTCGATCACGAAAAGGCCGGGCCGCCGCCCGGGCACCTCGGGCACCGCGCGCGCGAGCTCACCGCGCGGTCGAGAGCCACCGATGTAGGCGCCCACCTCGGGCGAGGCGAACAGCTCGATGAACGCCGCACGGTCCCGGGCCTCGGACTGGCGGAGCACGAGCCGCTCGGTGCTGATCGGGGCAGGTGGCCAGGGGACGGGGTGCACTGTCATCTCATCCGACACGGAACGGTTCCTGATCCTCTCGACCACACGTTTCGACCTCGTACGACCATGGCAGCAGCGACTTCTGACGTCGCCGAACATCGAGACGCGCTCCAACGGGAACCAGTTGCATTCGCCCGGGAAGATCCGCCGGACCGGGCCTGGCCCCGGCGCTTCCTTGCGGGTAGTCCCACCCACGTCGCCCAATTGACTGATCGTTTCGGAGCCCGAGCAACGCCGCAAGCCCTGGCCCTTTGCTTTGCAAGGTGCCAGGGCCGCGTCAGGGCTCTCAGACCGTCATCATCGCGGCTGGCACGGGGGCGGTCAGCCCGGCCCGGGCATCCTGCATGGCGCTCAGCCGGCGCACGACCAGGATCGCCAGGACGGCAGCAGCGAGAGTGAAGGCGCTCTCCGCAATCTCCAGCACCAGCGAGGTCTGGACAGCCGCGACGTCGGTGTCGACGTCTCCGCTCGCCACGGTGGCAGCGCCCACGGACGCCGCGGTGATCCGATTGAGGATCAGCCCACCGATCCAGGCCGTCCACCAGGACGACACCAGGCCCTGGGAGAGAATCTGCCGCTCACCGTAGGGGCCGGTGACGGGCGCGCTGGCCTGCCAGCAGTCCACCGTGATCCGCCACGGGAACCAGAGGCACACGATGGGCGTGAACCATGCGCCGATCACCCAGCCCTTGCCGTGCTGGTGGGTGCCCCGGGCGAAGAGCTCGGCGTTCTCGCGCACGCGGTAGAGCCAGATGATGAACAGGACGGCCGTCGCGACCAGGACGGTCACCGAGAGCACGTTCAGAGCGTTTGAGAGTGCACGCATGGTGTCGAGGGAATCGTCGGCCGTGTCGGTCGTGCCGTCCGCCAGCGCCCCGACCGACGAGTAGTCGAACATGTCCAGCACTGCCACGGCGAGCGCGAGCCCGCCGTTGACCCCCAGCAGAACCGAGGTTGCCGTCCCGAGCGATGCCGGTGACCGGTACGCACCGGCGCAGGCGAAGCACCGTCCGTCCGCTCCCAGACTCGGACGCACCCTACAAACCAGACAGGACATCAGTCGGTGACCCTCACGCAGAACGCCGAGGTCAAGTCCCCGGGCGGGCTTGACCCTAGCGCTGCCAACGCGCCGCCGCCACCAAGAAAGTCGCAGGCCAGAGGCCTTATTGCCAGATATCCGACACGTCCCCAACCGCTCGACTTTCGCTGATGTGGCGATCTTTGGATGAGGTTCATGCGCTGGCAGCGGCCAAGGCGCGGGTGACGGCGAGGATTTCGGCTTCGCTGGGCTGGCCTGCAAGGTTGGGCATATTGGCGGGCGGCGATCCTGAGGCGGCGGAGCTTGGCGACTACGTCGGCAAGGGCGGGCTCGCGCTTGGTGGTGTACCAGGGCCGCTGCTCGCGGCGCTCGTCGAGGTCGGCGGGGTGGTGGCCGTGGAGCGCGTACCAGAGCACGGTGATCGTGTAGACAGCCAGGCCGAAGGGCACGGCCCGCTCGACCGCGTGCTCGGTGCGGCTTTGCATCTGGCCTACCTGCCCGGCTGCCCATGCGCTCCCACCGCGTGCCAGCGACAGACCAGGGGACGAGGCCGAGCGTGAGCGACGACCCGCTGAAGCTGATGAGGCGGTTCGGCGTCACGGAGTCAACCGCCATGCGCTACATCGGCGCGGCCCACCCGGAACGGACCGCGAAGCTGCCCAGGTAGCCTGCCTGGTTCAGCCCTGGAGGGAGGCGAGCCAGGCGGTCAGCAGGCGGTTGACCTCCTCGGGGCGCTCCTGCTGGATCCAGTGCCCGCAGCCGTCCAGGACGTGCGAGGCGGCCAGGGCGGGCAGGGTGACGGGGTGGGCGTCGATGGCGTCGGCCATCCAGGTCGTGGAGGCGTCCAGGGCGCCGCCGATGAACAGCGACGGCTGCTTGATCAAGGATCCGCGGTGGGGGGCGAGGTCCTCCCAGTCGCGGTCCATGTTGCGGTAGCGGTTGAGGGCCCCGGTCAGGCCGGTGCGCTCGAACTCCCCGGCGTAGACGTCGAGGTCGTCCTCGCCCAGCCAGAAGGGCAGCTTGCCGGTGGGGAAGCGGTCGCGCAGCCGGCCGGAGTCGCGGGTCACGAAGTGCGGGTCGGGCTCGCCCTGGGCGGGCATGGTGTCGGCGGACAGGGCCGCGTAAAAGCCCGCGAGCCAGCCCCGGACGTCGGGCTCTATCTCCGCCTCGGCGCGGCCGGGCTCCTGGAAGTACGAGACGTAGAACTCCTGCTCCGGGCCGCCGATCTGGCCGAAGACATCGGTGGGGCGGGGGCCACCGGGCGGCGTGTAGGGGACGCTCAGCAGGGCGACGGCGCGAAAGATCTCGGGGTGGATCAGGGCGGAGGTGGCCGCGATGTTGGAGCCCCAGTCGTGGCCGACGATCACCGCGCTCTCCTCGCCGAGGGCGCGCATGAGGGCGACGTTGTCCTCCACCAGGTCGAGCATCCGGTAGGCGTCCGTCGCGGCTGGCTTGAAGGAGCGGCCGTAGCCGCGCACGTCGAGCGCCACCGCCCGGTACCCGGCTGCGGCGAGGGCCGGGAGCTGGTTGCGCCAGGAGTACCAGGACTCGGGAAAGCCGTGGACGAGCAGGACCAGTGGGCCGGTGCCTTGTTCGACCAGGTGCAGGCGCCCGGCCGGCGCCTCGATGGTGCGGTGGCGAAGGTGGGCGGACGGCTCGGGGTGCATGGGCTTCTCCTCGTTTCACGGGCGGACGCGGGTACCCGTCGATCATGCGGCGCGGCAGCCGCCCGACGCGATCAGTCTTGCCAATCCGGCAAACTTGCAGGACAGGGTCGGGCGGCGTGGCCGGAGGGAGCGGGGCGAGGATGGCGGACGACGGCATAGCCGACACGCTGGCGGCGATGGGCCCCCGGCTGCGGGCCGCGCGCGAGCAGCGCGGCGCCACGCTCACCGGCATCAGCTGTGCGACCGGCATCTCGCTGAGCACGCTGTCGCGGATCGAGACCGGCCGGCGCAAGCCGACGCTGGAGGTGCTGCTGCAACTGGCGAAGGAGTACGGCGTCTCCCTGGACGAGCTGGCCGGCACCGGACCCGCCGCCACGACCGGACCGCGCGCCCCGGTGCTGCAGCGCCTCGGCGACGACAAGGCGGTGCTGCCGCTGACCCGGTACGTGGGGGGCCTGCACGCCCATAAGCACGTCCTGCCCGCCGTCGAGGAGCCGCCGGCACGACCGCGGCAGGTTTCCCACGACGGGTATGAATGGCTGTGCGTTCTGTACGGGCGCCTGTGGCTGGCGCTCGGCGGGCAGGACCTCGTCCTGACCGCCGGAGACGTCGCCGAGTTCGACACCCGCACCGCGCACGGAGTCGCGAACGCCGGACCCGGCGGACCGGTCGAGTACCTGATCATGTTCGGGCCGCAGGGAGAGCGCTTGCGACCGCGCACCCCTCCAGCCGCCGGTGGCGGGGCCCGTCAGCCGCGCGGCCGGGCCGGTCATAGAGCACAGCCGTAAGACCCGGAACTCGTACACGTCAAGACGCTCCGCGACCCTCAGCGGCAGGCCTGTCGTGCGTGCGTCGAGGCATCCGCGGTGCACTCGTCGAGCAGTAGTGCAGCGACCGCCTCCGGGGCCTCATGCATGGCGTCGTGGCCGGTTGGGAGGTCATGGACCTGCCACTCGGGATCGGCTTGCAGTCGGGTGCGGAGTTCGGCGAACGGCGTCCGGTCCTCCCATCCTGAGCAGTAGACGAACTCCCGGCGGGGCACCCGGTCGAGCGCGCCCGTGAGCCGGATCGTCTGCAAGAACGAGGCGAGGGGATGGGGACGGCGGCGGGGATCGCCGCCGTCCGGCGGTCGGACGGCGTAACCGGTGGTCGCGGCGCCGGCAGCGAACACCTCCCGGTAGCGCTCGGTCGTCGACGACCAGCACGACTCGCCGTCGCGCGGTACGTAGGCGTCGAGATGCACCAGACGCGAGATCCGGCCGCCGGCTCGATCGGCGGCCGCGGCGATCACCATGCCGCCGTAACTGTGCCCGACGAGCGTCGCGCTGGTGATGTGGGCCCGATCGAGGAGCCGCAGGACGTCGTCGGCGTGCGTGTCGAGGTTGGCGCTCGCGACCGTCGCGTTGTCGTCGTCCGGCCGCAGACCGGTCAGGGTCAGGGCGTGAACGACATGACCGGCGCGCTCCAGCAGCGGAACCACCGCCTCGAACGACCAGGAGCCGTGCCAACCGCCGGGCACGAGGACGAACCTCGCCATGCGCTTCTCCTTCTCTCGATCCGCGGCATCGAGGCACGCTGCCTCGATGCCAGGGGGTCCGGTCGGGTGGCCTGCGCGACCGACGACCGCTCCGCATGAAAGAAGTGTCACCAGATCAGGGTGTGGCGTGCTACCGGTAGGATGCCAACTGATGCCCGTTCGCCGCCAACCTCGCCTGCACGCCGGCGTGACGTCCCATGTGTGGCCGTCCGGCGGGCGCCACCTCTGGCCGTCCGGCGAAACCAGCGCAGCACAGTCACACCCACGGGGGCACCTGGTATACGCAGCCGGCGGCGTCCTGGCGGTTCACACCGAGCACGGCACGTCGATCGTTCCCGCCAACCGGGTCGCCTGGACCCCCACCGGGTTCACGCACTACCACCGCGCCCACGGCGACACCGACATGCGGATCGTCTTTCTCACGCCATCCCTCGCCCGGCTCCTACCCGACCATCCCGCCGTCTTCCTGGCCTCCGGCCTCGCCCGCGAGGTCCTGCTCGCCCTGACCGGCCCCCGCAACTACGACGACACGTCGGGCTACAGCCGCTCCGCGCACTCTCGCCTCCTCCGTGTCCTCGTCGACGAACTCCGCGAAGCACACGAACAGCCACTGCACCTGCCGGAGCCACGGGACGACCGACTGCAGGCCATCGCCCGGATGCTGTACGAGAAGCCGGCGGACAATGCCACGCTGGCCGAACTCGGCAAGACGATCGGAGCCAGCACCCGCACCCTCAGCCGACTGCTGCGCAGCGAACTCGGCATGACCTTCTATGAGTGGCGCACGCAGCTACGCATCTACCACGCTCTCGTGCTCCTCGCCGACGGCCACGACACCATCCAAACCGCCTACGCCTGCGGATGGGCCAACCCCAGCAGCTTCATCGCGGCGTTCACCAGCGTCATCGGGACGACCCCGGGCCGCTACCGAACCGGTCGCCAGAGCACCGCCCACGCGTCTCGACTCCCGACGGCGGTCAAGTCCTCGGGGTGATGCGTACTCGCACCCGCGACGACAGTGGCCGGCGACCGGACGATGGCCGGCGCAGGCCGCCGTGAGGGCCCTCGCCCCGTGTGAGCCCGGATCCCGCGAATTCCGACCAGTTGGCAGGAATTCGCGGGATTCACTGTCAGAGACGGATTCAACGGGCCGACAGATATCCGGCCGACTCCCCGACGGGCCACTGAACCCGGACCTGTGAAGTGGATGTCCACGGAGTGGTACGGGTTCTCGGTGTCGAAGACGGCGAGGCTGATCCGTGGGTCCCGGGCGAGGCTGCGTGCCTTCTGGCGCCCCGCCGTGGTGGAGAACAGCACCGCGTCCCCGTCCCCCGCGATCCAGACCACCGAGGTCTGCGGCCCGCCGTCCCGATTCAGCGTCGCGATGGTGGTCCTTCACGGAGCGGGTGACCACGGCAGGATGGCGCACCGTGCCCTCCAGCTACGTCGTCTGCGACCGTGACAAGGCGCTCGAACCGCCCCGGCAACGCGAGCTCGCCACGCGCACCGGTTCCGTCCACCGCCTACCGAGCAGCCACTTGCCGTTCCTCACATCGGCCGCCGCTGCTGCCATCGAGTTCCCCGCCTGATCGGTGATCATAGTGAGGAGGCATGCCGTGGCGGGTTCCGGGACGGAAGCCGGTCACGACCCTGTGTGTGACAGGTGCGCGGGTGGCACGGCGGCCCGCCTGTGCCTGAGGTTGACGGCCGAAGCCTTGGCCAGTGCCACGGGGTTCAGGAATCGCAGCGGGCCTATCAGGCGGGATGCGAAGCGATACATGTGCCGCGCCATCGATTCATCGCGCGCTGCGGCCGAGAACATGAGCCGCTCCAAGGGATTGAACGGACGGCCCTTGGCGAAGTCGGCGGCCAGGTACTGGTGACCGCGCAGCCGGCGCCGGTGCGTGCGGGCGTACACCGCGAGCGACCTGTCGAGGTCACCCCGACCGGTTGCGGCCGAGGCGACCGTCTCGGCCAACCATTGCGCGGACTGCAGGGCCCATCCGCATCCCACTCCCCACAACGGGTCGCCGGTCAGGGCGGCGTCGCCGATCAACGCGACACCCGGGGCGGTCGGCTTGCGGCTGTGAAGCGGGTAGTCGACGGTGCCGATGATCTTCGTGATGCGCTCGGCGGAGTCCACGGGCGGTGCCTCGGGCAGGGCGCGGACGAATTCGAGGAAGCTGCCCTCCAGGTCTTCCCGGAAGGCCGGCAGCCGTCGCTTGTCCGGGAGCACCGCGACGACCGTCACCCCGTCGTCGTTGGGAAACGCGTACGCCATGTCGGGCTCGAGGAACCAGGTCTGACCGATACCGCCGTGCAGCGGAAGATCGCGGAAGTGCGCGAGATAGCCGAACCGCGCGTTCTCGTGCAGCCGAGCAGGCACTCCGGCGAACTTCGCCACGGCCGAGTCCTTGCCATCGGCGCCGACCACCAGCCGGGCCCGGATCTCACGCTCGCCCTTCTGCGTCGACGCGCGCACCCCCACGGTTCGCCCGGCTTCACGGACCAGCCCGGTGACCTGGTGACCGGGGAACAGATCGACACCAGGGGTCTGCGCCGCACGGGACCTGATCAACGGGTCGAGGGTGCTGCGCCGAATGTTGTACGCGTACGGCAGTTCGGGGCCCGCCGACGCCGCCCTCGGCTCGATCCACCCCCAGCGGGTGTACCAGCGGGCTTCGTTGCGGACGGCTCCCGCCTCCTCGAGAGCGGGGACGAGGCCGAGTTCGTCCAGCACCGGGTACGCGGCGGCCTGGAGGGAGTGGGTGCAGAGCACCTTGTACGCGCCCGGGTCCGACCGGCGTTCCAGCAGTGCGACGCGGACACCGCGTCGAGCGAGCAGGATCGCCGCGGCGCTGCCGGCGAGGCTGGCGCCGCTGATGACGACGTCGTAGTCGTATCCCGCGCTCTCAGACTTCGTCATGCGCTGATCGCTCCCTTCGGGGTGTGGTGCCGTTCGTGGGAGTGGTGCACTGCCAGTGCTGTCAGGAACATGAACAGTTGTCAAGGGTGATGGATCGGATGATGTGCGATCAGGCCGTCGTCGCCATCCTCCCGCGCGTTCGGCCCGGGCGCCGCCCCTCGAACCCCGCGGCCCTCTGCTACAGGGTGACAAGCAGCTTGGTACCCGGCACCAACTTCCGGTTGACGGACGTGGACTGGACGAACACGGTGTACGACGGGTTGTCACCCGGCTTCACCGTGACCTCCGACTCCGGCAGGCCGAGGAGCCGGCGGGCCGCCGGGCCCGAGAACACCCTGCCCGTCATCCGGCCGGTGGCAGGGTCCTTCTCCGCCACGGCGAGCTGCTTGCCGCCCTGGATCTTCTCGCGCTTGGACAGCTCGTAGAAGGCGCAGCCACTCTTGTAGGCGTGCCCGGCGCTGGTGACGAAGTCGCGGATCGGCATCTGCTGGTCGACCGGGATCAGG
Organism: Kitasatospora sp. NPDC022785; assembly: GCF_055561295.1. Lineage (NCBI taxonomy): Bacteria > Bacillati > Actinomycetota > Actinomycetes > Kitasatosporales > Streptomycetaceae > Kitasatospora > Kitasatospora sp. NPDC022785. Next base: position 24,304 of record NZ_JBVHHB010000006.1, read on the forward strand.
ATGTACTTGCCGGTGTCCAGGGCGTCAAGATTGGCCTTCACCTCGGCCGTGTTCAGGTCCTGGCCCATGGCGAAAAGGTTCCTGGTGCCACGCACGCCCTGTTCACGGCCCCGCAGGAAGCTCGTGGCAGCGGCCTTGACGGTGCCGATGGCCTCCTCGACGCCCTTGCTGGAATCCGCGTCCCAGATCGCGATGTTGCCCGCCGGGAAGCCGTACTCCTGAGCGGTGCGCTTGGCCAGGGAGTTCGGGACCAGGATCGCCGAGGTCCAGTGGTCGGGAAGGTCGTCCATGGCGCCCTGGATCCGGTCCATCCAGCTGCGCAGCACCGCGGTGCCCTTGCCACCGGCCATGCGGGTGTGCATCTGGCCGCTCTCCGAACAGCCCGAGGCGTTCTCCTCGCCGTCGGTGACGACGACCTGGAGGAAGGAGTGCTCCCCGTACCCCTCCCAGATGTTCTTCAGGTCGTCGACGGACTTCACGGCCGCCTCGATCAGCGCCGTCGCACCGTTGTCGACCGCGTAGAGGCCCCGCAGGGACGGCAGGTGCTTGACGTCCATGTCCCAGACCAGGTTCTGCACCTCGTGATCGAAGGCGTAGAGGCTGATGCGGGTCTCGTGGCCGAGCCGGTCGGACTCCTCCTGAAGGCCCTTCACGAACTCGTCCACCACGCGGACAAGCTGCGCCTCGTGCTGGCGCATCGAGCCCGACTTGTCGACCACGAGCGAAACGTGGTTGACCTTGTGCTTGATCCTGTTCACCGACATGCCTCTACCCCTGTTCCAACGCCCTTTTCGACGCCTTTTCCGGCGCCCCTCCAACGTTGATCCCACACTACGAGGCGGCACTGACAGACGGTCCGACCTGGGGTTTCATGGGCCCCATGACCGGTTTCGGAGTCTGACGCAGGGAGGTGGCTGCCGGATTCGGCGGGGCGGCGCCGACAGGGTGCAGCTGATCTCCGGGGCCGGTCAGGTCGACCAGGGAAGGACCTCGTGGCCCGGCGGTGCGAGCGGCCCGTCCGGGATCGTCACGTGGGCCACCGAGTCCAGTTCAACCGGTGCCGGACGGACGCTCGCGTCGTTGACCAGTGTCGCGAGCTCGCCGACTGCCTGCCGGTAGGCCGCCTCTTCCCGCTCGGTGTGGAGGTACGCCAGGACGTCGGTCAGCCGCTGCACCTGGTCGACGCGCTCCGGCCTGACTCGCCGCCACAGATCCGGCGGCAGCAGGACCTTGTACTTGGAGAAGCGGTGACCGATGTCGATGAAGTTCTGGAGACAGGAGTCGCGCGTCCGGTCGAACTCCGGCGGGTAGCGGTACTCCCGGCCGCGGAACCCGACCCACACCTGATCGCCGGCCTCGCCGAACGACGTCGACACCGTCGCGTGGACGTCCAGCTCGAACGTCTCGTCGGCGGGCCGGTTGGCCAGCCGTAGGCGTGCCCCCGCGGGCAGGGGTTCGATCGTGTAGGCCACGACGACCGGACGGACGTCCTCCTGTGTGTCGAGCCTGGGGTTGGCGACCTGCACCTGCTTCGACAGCAGCAGCTGCCCGGACGGCCCCTTCAGGCGCGTGCCGTCGACGGTCCACGCCACGGTCACGGGTACGTCCGCGGGCGGGTAGCTCGCCTCGACCACGGCCTCCTGGGTGTTGGCGAGCTCGCGGTAGTCCCAGGTGCCCACGACACACAACTTCTCGCCCGGCGCCCAGGTGGTCTCGCCCGCCCCCACCTCGTCCTCGCGCAGGGTCTCCACGCGGTCCGTGAACGCGATCTCGACCGGCTGGACCCTTCGCGGACGGAGACGGACCGTCACCGTGTGATCGGCCGGGGACCGGGCGATCACCTCCATGCCGAAACCCGGACCGTTGTAGACGCCGCCCCACGACCCGAAAGCGATCGGCAGACGGCGCAGCGCCAGGTACGTCGTCGCGAAGGTACCGGGGTAGTGCGCATCACCGGTACTGCCGCGGCCCTGCGCGACGATCAGCGCCGGCGTGCCCTGGCCTTGGTCCCAGTCGGCGTTCTCCCGGTACTCGATGACGTAGTTCCGCCCGCCGGGGGCCAGCACTTCCAGCGCCTGCGGTGGCAGAGCGGTGTCCCGGCCCAGCCAGTGCCGGCTGCGCAGGGTGAACTCGGCGGCGCCCGCGGTGGCCGGATCGTAGGTGTGCGCGTGGAGCCACCCATGGCCCAGCGCGGTCGTCGCGTTCAGGCTCGGGCCGAGCCCCGAGTACTCGGGCCGGTTGTCTCGTGGCGTGGCCGGGAGGTAGGAGCTGCCGATGCCTCCGTAGGCCATCGCGCTCATGATGCAGTACGGGTGCGCGTAGCCGCCGTAGTCCTCCCCGGGATCCTTGAAGGCTGGGTCGCCGAAGGAGTGGGTCAGGCCGAGTGCGTGACCCAACTCGTGGGCCACGAAGTCGAACCGGTCGTTCACCCGCGTGACGATTCCGTGGTGCTGCCGGTGACGGGAGGTCGCCACGTCCGACCCGCCGTTGGACGGGTAGCCGTCCCTCAGCCCCAGCACCACGACGACGACGTCGAACGGTGAGAAGTCGACGCCCCGGCTGTCCTCCAGCGCCCGAATCGCCCGATCGAGCGCCTTGCGGCGCGTGGACAGGTCGGGAGCGGGGTCGTCGATGAACGCCCAGTCGAACACCTCACCGGTGAGCAGCACCTCGTTGTCGGTCTGCTTGAGCCAGTACGACGCCTGACCGTGTGTCGGACTGAAGAAGTAGGAGACGTACCAGGGGGCGTCACCGCGAAGGTTCAGCGGCTGCCCTGCCGGGAGGCCGAGGAGAATGACGGCAGTTCGGACGACAGGCACGATCGGGCTCCATCATGCGTGGTGGCCGTGGCCGGGTCTGGTGCTCAGGACGCTCACGGCCCCGGAACTATCCCACAGGCTGGTTGCACGAGGTCTCGTCACCGCAAGCACCGGCGTGTTGCCCGGGTGCCGTCGGATCAGCCCGGGCGGGGCGCCGCGCTCGACACCGGCAGGCTCCCTGCGAAGAATGGATGCGCCCTTCCCTGACCCGGGGAAACGCTCAGGCTGCGCGGCAGAGTGCCCCGCGGCCGGTCGGGGCCGAGGTGAGGGCAACGGTCGCGTGCGCGGGAGGGGCGTGGCGGACGGTGGCCGCGGCCTGCGAGCGGCTCCGCGTGAAGACGACCAGGCGCAGCACCGCGAAGCGCGCGACGCCGGCGAGTGCGGAGGCCGTGAGGTAGACGGCCTGCTGAAGCAACGCACCGGGCGCCGCCGCCACCTGCTGCAGGGCAAGCATCGCCAGGCAGGTCACCGCGTACGCCGCTGCCGCCGACCCGGCCGACTGGGAGTGCTGGCGCCACGTCGCGCGCCGGCCCGCGCCGAAGGTGAAGCGGGCGTGCAGCTCGGTGGCGAGGAGCGTGGAGACCACGGTGATCAGGGCGTTGGCCAGGATCCAGGGAATCCAGGAGGCGAGGGCCGTCACGGCGAAGCTGGAAGCCAGCCCCACCGAGCCGCCGAAGAGGACGAAGCGGGCGAAGGCCGTGACGGCTCCGGGTGCCGCCTGCTGCCGGCTCTGCACTGTCTCCATGATCCGCCCCCTGCTGATGGCCCACCCGCGTACCGCACGCCCGTCGGTCTGCGAGACCGGAGCACGCCGCCCGGGGCACCGGCCCACAACCCGCCGCCGCTGTTTCTGACGATGGAAACGCTACGTTGCCTTCAGATTTCACGCAACAAGACAGTTGCACGGAAACACTATTGATGCAGGCCACAGCGGCAATATCGTTGCAATCGCCTCACTTCTAACGCAATGACAGGCGCCCGATCGTTGCACTGGATTGACGGTTAACGCTATGCCGATCGGGGAGACGTGAACGCATCCGCCGTGCGGCGGGGCGGATCGATTCGCCCCACCGCACGGCCCACCGACCACCGCCCCGCCCTCCTGCTCCCGTACGCGCATCGCCTCGCGGTTCGCGGTTCCCAGTTCGCAGTTCACGGTGCGACCAACGCTTCCGGTCAGTCGTCGTCCTGGCCCTGGTCGTCGTCACCGTCGCCGTCGCCGTGGTTCCCGGTGGTGCGGGCGAAGACCTGGTAGTCGGTGGTCGCCGGGCCGCCGGTGCCGGCGAGCAGGTTTCCGCTGGTCGAGCCGAACACCACCGTGTCGCCGCGGGCGTCCACGACCGGGTCGATCGAGGAGCCGTTGCCGGGCGAACCGTCCGGCGCGGTGGCGATCCGCTCGGTGCGGCCGGTCTTCAGGTCCTGGCGGTAGACGTCCCAGCCCTGGTGCTGCGGGCCCGTCACCAGGTTGTCGGCGGCGGAGGAGAAGTAGACCCAGCGGTTGTCGGCGGTGATCCGGCCGTGGTCGGAGGAGCCGACCGAGGTGGTCCCGGACAGGCCGCCGCTGATCTTCGTCACGGTGCCCTTCCTGAGATCCCGGACGTACAGCACGGTGTGGTACCGGTGGCCGTTCGTCGACCCGCCGGGCTCGGGCAGGGCGTAGATCGCGCGCCGCCCGTCGGGGCTGATCGTCGCGTCGAAGCTCGCGTAGCCGAGCTTGCCGTCGAGGTCGAGGCTCGCGGCGGCGATGCGGCCTGAGTCCACGTCGTACGTGTAGTAGGCGCCGGTCGTCGGCCGGGCCAGGTCCGGCTGGACCAGGCTCGCCCGGGCGCTGCGGGGCACGGCCGCGGCGATGCCCCGGGCCGGTTCCACGTCGGCGGCGGCGCCCTCGGCGGCCGGGGCCGCGAGTGCGGGGGTCTGCTCGGCGGGCAGCAGGTTGCCGGCGAAGGAGGTGAAGCCGATGGTACGGCCGTCCGCGCTGATCGTCGGGTTGAGGGACATGCCGTCGCCCGGCTTGCCGTCGACGCCGCGGGTCACCAGCCGGGTCTTCCCGGTCCAGCGGTCGGTGACGTAGATGTTGTAGTCCCAGGTGTAGGGCCTGGCCATCGACGGGTCGCCACCCTGGGGGCCGGGGGCGAGGTCGGTCCGGCTGGATACGAAGGCCACGTAGCGGCCGTTCGCGCTGACCGAGGGCGCGTACGAGGCGTGGAACCGCTCGGTGTCGGTGCTGGTGGGCGCCCCGCTGACCAGCTCCGTGCGGCCGGTCCGCCGGTCGCGGATGTACACCTCGTCGCGCCCCTGGACCTGCATGCCGGGCACCACGTCCGCGGAGTCGCTGTCGAAGGCGACGTACCGGCCGTCGGCGTTGATCGCGACGTAGTCGGTGAAGCCGTCCAGCACGGCGCCGTCGTCGGACAGGTTGATCCGCTCGGTGCGGCCGGTCCGCAGGTCGCGGACATAGGCGTCGCGTCCGCTCTTCGCGGGCTGGGCCACCAGGTTCGTGGCCCACGAGGTGAACAGGGCGTAGCGGCCGTCGGCGCTGATCCCCCGGCTCCATGACTGGTTGTCCGGCACGGCGCCGTTCAGCCCGACGCTGACCTGGACGGTGCCGCGCGGTGCCGGGTCGGCCTGGGCGGGTGCGGCGGTCGCGGCGAGGACGGCGGCGGTCGCGAGGATGCTGCCACCGACGGCCGGCCACCGGTTGCGGGTGGTACGGGTGCTGCGTGCCATGAGGTCTGTCCTTCCCCCTGTGATCGCCCGGCCGGGCTCCCTCCCGGCGGCGGGCTTCAGGAGAGCCAAACCGTCGGGAGGCACGGCGGTCAACGGTCACGGATGACCTCTGCGGGAAATACGTCAACAGGTGTACACCGCATGGGAGTCGGGCCCACCTGCCGAGCGTCCCGGCCTCGGGGGGCACAGGCGGAGCGGGAATAGTTCCCGTCGCGGGCACGGTCGACACGCTGCCGGGGCGGGGCCGGCGCAGCGGAACGGGAGCGCGGAGTCGCTGGACAGCGGGCGCGGAGGGGGTCGGCGAGCCGGTCGCCGGGGGGTCAGATCCGGCCAGGGCGGCCAAGTGCCTGGGCGCCTTGACAACCAAGGTAATTAGCCGCCATATTACCTTCATGACGAGGGATGGGGTCGACGACGAGGTGCCCACGCTGGACCAGGCCAGGCGGCAGGTCGAGCACTACGGCCTGGAGACCGATCCGCAGGCGGTGCTCGTCGCCGTACGACTGATCTCGGCGGGCGCGCGGGTCGGCCGGGCGGCCGAGGCGCACTTCGCCAGGTTCGGCCTGTCGACGGGGCGCTACCGCCTGCTCGCCGACCTCGAAGCCCACGGCGGAGAGAAGTCCCCTTCACGCCTTGCGGCAGACCTCGACGTCTCCCGGGCCACGATCACCGGCCTGCTGGACGGCCTTGAGCGCGAGGGCCTGATCGCCCGGCGCCCGTCCGCGGAGGACGGACGCGGCACGGTGGCCGTTCTGACGGCGCGCGGTGCGCAGCGCCTTCGCGACATGGCGCCCGAGCACTTCGGGCGGCTGGAGGCGATGGTGGGCGGGCTCAGCGTCGAGGAGCGCGCGGTGTTCCTCGATCTGCTCGCGCGCGTGGTGCGCGGCAGTGCGGCCCTGGCCGCCGACTGACCCGGTTCTCGGCCGTCCCTGGCCCCGCCCTCCGGGCAGGGCCTTTTTCGCGAACATATAGTTAGCCGCCTAATTTCTTTGGCCGGTAGGTCCGCCGGCCACCCCGCAGCAACCCTTCGCTTTCCTCACGCTGACGAGAAAGAGGCCCCCATGCCCGCAATGAAGGACAGAGCCGGCCGAAGCCGGGCGGCGTCCCGGCCGTTCACCCTGTGGCGCGAGGTACTGACCGCCTACGCCGCCCCCGCGCTGATGGCCGGCACCGCCGGGGTCGTCACCGGGCAGCGGGACCTGGCGGTTGCGGCGTGCACCTCCATCGCCGGCACCTCCGCCGTGGTGGCGTTCCTGGTCGGCACCTGGCTGGGGCACGGCGGGAGGCCGCGGCGGTGGACCACCGCCGTACCGCGCGTCGCCCTGACCGCCGTACTCGTGGTCACCGCCGCCGGCGCAGCGGCCCTGCTGGGGTGGCTCGCCGCCCGATGGCTGCCCGCCCACACCCCGGTCCCGGCCGGTCCCTGGCTGGAACGCCTGCGCATCGACCTGCCCGTCTCCGCGGCCCTCGCCACCACCATCGTCACCCTGCGCTGGCGCAGCATCATCACCACCACCGCATCCCGGCCATAGCCCACCGCGGCACCGGACCTGCCCGACTGCCCGCCCCGCGGGCCCGGGCCCGGGCCCGGGCCCGGCCGGGTCCACCCCGGCGGCACCCGCCGCCGGGTACCCACCAGGAAACCCACCAGGAAGTGAGAACACCGATGATCGTTGTCATGGGAGCGACCGGAGCCACCGGGAACGCCCTTCTCCACAGCCTCCTCGCACTCGGCGAACCCGTTCGCGCGCTGACCCGTACCCCCCAGCGGCCGCTGCCCGGCCTTACCGGCGCACACCGTCCGCCTGTCGAGGTCCGGTACGCCGACGCCGCCGACCCCCACTCGCTGCGCGCAGCCTTCGAGGGCGCGAGCGGGCTCTTCCTCGCCATGGCCAACAGCCCCGCCCAGGTCGAACTCGAAACCCGCGTCATCGACATCGCCGCCCACTCCGGCATCGGGCACATCGTCAAGATCTCCGCGCCCGCAGCCGAACCCGACTCCCCCGTCGCCATATCCCGCGGACACCACGCCGTCGAGGACCACCTGCGCACCTCAGGGCTCACCCACACCGTCCTGCGCCCCTACGCGTTCATGCAGAACCTCCTGCGGCCGGCGCCCACCCTCGCCCAGGGCCTCCTCCTCGGCACGATGAGCGACGCGCCCTGCAACTACGTCGACTGCCGTGACATCGGCGACGTCGCCGCCGCCGCGCTCACCAGGCCCGACATCGCCGGCGGCACGTACACCCTCACCGGCCCGGAAGCCGTGTCCCACCCCGAACTCGCCTCCCGGCTGTCCGCCCTGACCGGCAGGGAGATCCGCTACGTCGACCTCAGCCCGAACGAACTGCGGGACAACCTCATCCACCACGCCCACCTGCCGACCTGGCTCGCCGACCACGTGACGGAGATCCAGCAACTCGCCGTAGCCCGGCCCGAGACCCCCACCACCACCGTCGCCGACATCCTCGGCCGCCCGCCCCGCACCCTGGACGCCTTCCTGCGCGAACACGGCGACCACTTCCGCCGACAGGGCCGATGACCGACCCCGGCAACTCGACCGCTTCAGCGGCCGCCGGCGACTTCCACGGCCGAGCCGGACGCGGGCCCGGCCGGTCCATCGGGTGTCGTCGGCGTCAGGGTGATGACTGCGCGGGCCGAAGCCCCAGAAGGAGCAGTCCGACCAATCGGCGGGGGTCGTAGCGCGGGTCGCTGTCGCGTCCGATGCAGAGGTTGCCGATGCCGCGCATCAGTTCGTAGGCCTGGATGCCCGGGCCGATCTCGCCGGCGTCGACCGCGGCGTCGAGCAGCTGAGCGCAGACGGGTACCAGGCGGTCGAGGAAGTAGGTGTGCAGCGCCAGGAATCCACTGCTGTCCGATTGCATCGCGTTGGCGAGTCCGTGCTTCGTGACCAGGAAGTCGACGAAGAGGTCGGCCCACTGCCGCAGCGCCGCGAGGGGGGAGTCCGAGCCGGCCAGCAGCGTCGGGCCGGCTTCGGCGCAGGCCTCCACCTGGTGACGGTAGACGGCGACGACGAGGTCCGCCCGCGTTGGGAAGTGCCGGTAGATCGTCCCAAGACCGACGCCCGCCCTGGCCGCGATCTCACGGATCGGCGCGTCGACGCCGGAGGTGACGAAGACCTCGGCAGCGGCGGCAAGCAGCGTCTGCTGGTTGCGCAGCGCGTCGGCCCGCCTGCTTCGGGCGGGCACCTCACCGGACGGGCTGGAACTGGGCACCACGCTCTCCTCCCATGACAGTTGACGAAGCGGAACGTTGTTCCGTACGTTAAGCGGAACAACGTTCCGACTCTACCGCAGGTGAAGCCGGACACTCCCGCCCGCCTCGACCGCCGCCGGCCCGACGGGACCGGCAGCAGAGGCCGTTGAAGGGACACATGCATCATGAGCGAGTCTTCCCGCACCGCCGAGATCCTCGGCCCGCCCACTCCGGTCCTGTCGGTCAGTCCGGTCGTACTGCCGGCTCCCGGCCGGGCCGTCGATCTGCAGGTGCGGGTCTCCGCGCCGGTGACCGGGAGCGACCTACCGGTCGTCCTCCTCTCGCACGGTCAGGGCCACTCGAACAACCTCTCCTCTCTGAACGGCTACGCGCCCCTCGTCAACTTCTGGGCGGCGCACGGCTTCGCCGTCATCCAGCCCACCCATCTGAGCTCCAGCACGCTGAGTCTGGATCCCGGGACCCCGGGGGCTCCGATGTACTGGCGCTCGCGGGCAGAGGACATGCGGCACATCCTCGACCGGCTCGACGCGATCGAGGCCGCCGTCCCGCAGCTCCTCGGGCGCCTGGACCACAGCAGGGTCGCCGTGGCCGGGCACTCCATGGGCGGACACACCGCGAGCCTGCTGCTGGGCGCGCGGCTCACCGACCCGCACGACGGAACGGTGGTGGACCTGGCCGAGCCCCGGATCAAGGCGGGTGTCCTGCTCGCCGCGCCCGGCAGGGGCGGCGACGCGCTCACCACGTTCGTGGCCGAGAACTACCCCTTCCTCTCGACCACGGACTTCACCGGGATGACGACGCCCACCCTCGTGGTCGCCGGCGACAAGGACGCCTCCGACCACCTGACGGTCCGTGGCCCGCAATGGCACACCGATCCGTACGTCCTCTCCCCCGGCCCCAAGTCCCTGCTCACCCTCTTCGACGCGGAGCACGGGCTCGGCGGGGTCTCCGGATACGACGTCGCCGAGACCACGGACGAGAACCCGGAGCGGGTCGCAGTGGTCCAGCGGCTCACCTGGGCCTTCCTCCGCACCGCGTTCCGCCCCGGGGATCCCGCGTGGCAGACGGCGCGTGACGCGCTCACGGCCGGCCCCGACCCGCTCGGGCGGGTCGACTCCAAGTAGGAGGCCGTGCGGCTCGGGCAGGAGGACCGCGCGGCCGGTCCGGCCGGACGACGAGGTCCGCGTCCGCTCACGCGCTCGGCCCGGCGTCGTTGCCGGAGACGGAGTCGGACCCGGCGTCGGCCGAGGGCTGGGCATGCGCCGGCTGGACCACCGTGGCGGGTACCGGCGGCGGATCAGGACGCCGCGGCCGGGCGGGCGCTGCGCCGCACGCTCGTTGCCGATCAGCACGCCCTCGCGCGGGTCGCCGGAGCGCACCAGCTCCTGACCGAGCAGTCCGCCGCGGGCGTTCAGGCGACCGTATCGGCAGCACTGCCCGCCTGACGGCACCGTCCGCGCGGCCGGTGCGCCGATGTGACAGCCCGTCCGGCCGCCGCGCGCCCCGGAAGGACGGTTGAGCAGACCGGACTCCCGTCAGGCTGGTCATCGCAGGGCCTGCCCCTCCGGCCTCACCCCGGTTGGACGTCGGAGCCTCCGTGTAGCGGCGCCAGCTCTCGGCTGAGCCTGAGGACGTTGCCGACGACCCGGGGGTCGGTGGATCCGCGGAAGGCGGGCACGGGGTGGGTCCGGGGGCCGATGAGCAGGCCGGTCTGCCCGTCGAGCGACGGGTCGGTGGCGGCGCGGACGGACGGCCGGGCGGCAACGGACGCCGGGCCGGCGGTGGAGCGCCGGAAGGTACGGCGAACCAGCGGCCAGAGCAGGCGCAGCCCCGGGGAGACGATGGTCGGCGAGGTCATGGTGCCGTCGGTCATGTCGGTCGCGGCGCCGCCGGGGTCGGCGGCGAAGACCGTGACGCCGGTGCCGCGCAGGCGCTCGGCCAGCTCCAGGGTGTAGGCGAGGTTGGCGAGCTTGGCCCGCCCGTACCAGTGGAAGGCGTAGTAGCCGCCCGGCGGCTCGACGGCGTCGAAGGTGCGCTTGGCGACCTTGATCGCACCGGAGGTGACGTTGACGATCCGGCTGGGCCCGCCGGCCCGGAGCTGATCGAGCAGCAGCTCGGTCAGCAGGTACGGCGAGAGGTGGTTGACAGCGAACGAGGCCTCGATCCCGTCGACCGTCTGCTGCCGCTGCGCGAACATCGCGCCGACGTTGTTGACCAGCACCTTCAGCGGTCCCTCGGCCGCCAGGTGCGCGGCGAGCGCCCGTACGTCGTCGAGCGATGCGAGGTCGGCGGCCAGGAACCGCGGGGCGGCTCCCGTCGCGACCGCCGCGATCCGCTCGAGAGCGCGGCCGCCGCGCTCGGCGTTTCGGCCGACCACCGTGACGTCGAGCCCGCGCGCCGCGAGTCCGATCGCGGTCTCAAGGCCGATGCCACCGGTCCCCGCCGTCACCACTGCCCGTTGGCCCACCGCTCTGCCCTCCGTCGTTCCACATCCGGATAGCTATCCGCTTTGATGGCGGCACGCTAGCACAAGCGGATAGCTATCCGGTCAGTTGGGAGTGCACTGGCCCGTCGGGCGTCCTCGGTACCGGGTCGGCACCGATGCCGATGCCGACGTGACGCGTGCCGCCGTGATGCGCGTGCCGCCGTCAGCGCGGCGGGCGCAGGCCCCCGAGAAGGACGTCGAGGTAGAGCTCTCGGCGCGCGGGGTCGCAGTCACCGGAGCGCACGGCATGCTCGACGCCGCAGAGCAGGCGGCGCACGTCGTCCGCCTCGACGCCGGCCCGGACGACGCCGGCCAGGCGGGCACGGTCCAAGAGGTCCGCGACCGCCCGGTCAAGCTCGGCCTTCATCGCCGAGGTCTGCTCCTCGGCATCGCTCGCGGACTCCAGGACGGCGGCGAAACCGGCATCGTCCAGCGCGCGGTCGAGCGTGAAGCGCAGCAGGCGGTGCAGGCCCGCGAGCGCGTCCTCGGCCACGGCCGCCGCCTGCGCCTCGCCGACCAGCTCCCGGAAGCGCTCTGCCGACAGCGCCTCCACCAGCGCATGGCGGTTGGGGAAGTGCCGGTACACGGTTCCGACACCCACGCCGGCGAGCCGGGCGATGGTGTTCAGCTGGAGCGAGTCGTCACCGGCGGCCACCTGCTCGCGGGCGACCTGCAGCACCCGGGCACGATTGCGCGCGGCATCCGCCCGCAGCACTGGTCCCTGCCCGGCTCTCGGTGTCACGACCCCAGCATAGAGGGCCGCGTTGCACGGCCTCCGAGGTCAGCCCGACCTCGTGGCCCACGCCCCGGGCGCCCGTGCGGCGGTTGACGGTTCCGCGCGGGCCGGTATCGCGCAGCAGCCTTCGGCGGGAGCGCCCTCGGGTCAGCCGGGAGAACCGGACCAGATGACGTTCTTGCGCTGCAGCCCGGAGCTGTGGTTGAACTCGACGGAGAACCGGTCGGCCGCGTCGTTCGGCAGGGCGTACGCAGACAGGCCGGTGGCCTGCTGGCCGGGAGCGAGAGAGCCGGTGAGGATCTTCAACCGTCCGCTTCCGTCGATCAGCAGGTAGACGGGGTTGCCCTTGGCGTCCTTGACGGAGGGCATCCCGGACCCGTAGAGCGAGATCTCCTCCGACCCGGTGTTGAGGACGGTGATCTTCACCTGGATGACCGTGGCGTTCTTGGGGGCCTCGAACACGGTCGTGCTCGGAACGTAGGGCTCCGGCTCGGCCATCGTGACCTTCAGCCCGTCCCCGTACGTGTAGGACTGGCCGAACGACAGGCGCCGGGCCCTCTCGTCCGCAGCCTCGTTCTCCCGCTCGGCCTCGATCCTCTTCCGCTCGGCGTCGATCCGCTCCTTCTCCTTCGCCGCCCGCTCCTTCGCTGCCTCGATCGCAGCCTCGGCGCGAGCGCGCGCGGCGTCCTCCTCCGCCTGCCGCTCCTTGTTGACCGCCTGCACCTTTGCCACGACGAGCGCCCCGGTGCCGGCCGAGACCAGCAGACCGGAGACACCCAGGATCACGCCTGCGAGCGCCATCGCCCGGTTGGTCGCCAGCCCCTTGCGCGCGTGGCCCAGCCCGACGACACCGAAGACCACGGCCAGCAGCGCCGGCAGCCAGGACAGCCAGAACAGGATGACGCCCAGGCTGAGAACGACACCGACGATCCCGAGCACCATGGCCGCGATGCCCACGCCGTTGCGAGGCTGCGGAGCCGGCGCCAGGTAAGGCGGCCAGTACGGCACACCCGGGCCCTCACCCGGGGCCGTGGCCATGGTCGGGACCGGGATGGGGGCTGTGGCCGGGCCCGGATGCGTGGCCGTGGCAGGAGTCGTGGCCCCGCCCTGCCCCGGAGCCCCGCCCCGGCCCTCGCCCTGACGCGGGCTCGGCGCTGCCCACGGGTTGGTGTCGGCCGGTCCCTCGGCGGACTGCGGGCGGTCGGGCGGGGCAGGAATGGTCATGCGAAATCCTTCAAGCACGTTGAGATGACGAGCGGAGGTTCAGCCCCACGCCGAAGTCTGTTCTGATCCCCCGGCGACAGCGACCCGATGTCCGGGAAACAGTCACCGGCCCAGGCCGGACCCGCACATCGACACCCTGGGACGGGGCACCGACGTGGTCGGCGGGTGATCAACATACAGGTGCCCGGTGACAGCCCCGACGTCGCGGTCCGGCCCCGAGCCGGGCCCGGCCGCGCGGGCCGGCTCCCGTCCCGGACGAGGACGTCCAGGACTGCGCGATCGGCAAGCACGGCCCACCCCGCGTCAGCTGCCCGGCGCGCTGGCGCGCCCGGCGGATAATGGCCGGGGCCGCGGGCCGGCTGGGCCGGCGGCACCGATCGACGGAGAGGCAGAGAACGGATGACCCTGGAAGAAGGCCGGCGCGTCAGGTTGGCCGGGGAGCTCGGGATCGGTGAGGCGGTCGCCGGGGAGCCCGGGGCCGTCGTCGGGTTCCTCTCGCTGGGAGCCGGGATCGAGGGCACCGTCGAGCGGGTGGACGGGGAACTCCCGGAGAGCGAGGAGGTCCGCGAGTACCAGCGGCTCAAAGCGCTCTTCGAGGACTACGGGCACACTATGCCGGAGGCGAGCCGGAAGCGGCTGGAGGCGGAGATCGCCGCGCTGGAGCCGGAGTGGGCGGCGTACCGGGAGCAGGGGAGGCGGGTGACGGTCCGGGTCAGGCTGGACAACGGCTTCGTCCTCGACGGGGCGCACCAGGACATCCTCACCCCACTGTGAAGGAGGACGTCCCGCGGGGGCGGCGGACCCGGTCCTCGGCTCCCGGGTCATTCAGCGCCGACAGCGTTCAGCTGTCCAGGGGCGGCGAGCCGCGTGGACGTCCGTGAGGTCGGCCTACGGCGCCACCGCAGTCACCGGCGTGCCAGCACGTCCTGCGCCTTCTTCAACTGTGCCGCCCGTTTGCCGAGGACCTCGTCAAGGGCCTTCTTGTTCTTCTGTATCAGCTCATGTTGATACGCGGTCTCAACGGCGTTCCAGACGGCGACCAGGCCGGTCTCCCGCTTGCATGCCACGTCGGCCCCGGCGATCTCCTTCTCGGCATCGGACGCCCCGGCCTCGGAGATTCCGTCGATGTTCAGCGGGTCCGGCTGGGCGTGCCCGGAACGGGTCATGCATGCGGACCAGCTCCTGATCGCGGCCACCACCCGGTCATCCTTGCGGGACAGCTCGAACGACGCCACGTTGATCTCCCGCACGACCTGGTCGTTCGCCGGATAGTCCCTCGTGCCGGTGATCTTCAGGGCTGCCGCGCTGTTGCAGCCGACGGCCGGGGAACCACCGGGCCCCGGCCCACCGTCCGGCGTTCCCGCCAGGGCGTCCAGTTGCTCCTGGGTGAGCGGCGGATCCGCCTGCGCCGGCTGCGCCGGCGGGTGATACCCGCCGGCCGCCGCCTCGGCCGAGTCGATGAGGCCGTATCGGCGGTCGTTGCGACCGGTGTCGGCGGGGGCCGGCGCAGCCGGCGCCGGAGGCATCGGGACGCCGGCCCTGGCCATGCATTCACCAGTCAGCAGTCTCAGCGACCGCAGCAGCGTCCGATGCTCCTGCGGGTCGAGGAAATAGGGGTCCAACGGGAGTTCCGGGATCCGGCCGTCGGCGATCGCCGGGAACTGACTGACGGCCGGCGGCGGCACCTCCAGCGTGGCAGGCAACGGCTCCTGACCATCACGGTTCGCTGCGCAGCCGCCGATGCCGGCTCCGACGCCGAGGGCGATCGCCGCACACAGAGCGGGATGGGCATAACGACTGACATGTGTCCGCAAGACTCGCACCTCGGGCGTGGCGTGGT
Organism: Kitasatospora sp. NPDC022785; assembly: GCF_055561295.1. Lineage (NCBI taxonomy): Bacteria > Bacillati > Actinomycetota > Actinomycetes > Kitasatosporales > Streptomycetaceae > Kitasatospora > Kitasatospora sp. NPDC022785. The sequence continues at coordinate 39,372 of NZ_JBVHHB010000006.1, forward strand.
CGGAGTGTTCCCCGGAGCGGGGGGCGTGTGGAGCGCGCCGGCCGCTGCGGACGGCGCGCTCCACACTCCGCGTCAGTTGAACTTCTTGAAGGACGCGTTCTCGTTCTTCGTCTTCACGAGGTTCCTGCCGGTGCATGCGGGGATCTCGTCGTAGACACCGGCCCAATTGCTCTCGAAGTAGGAGCGGACCCACCCGCTGCAGTTCCCCGGACGCTGGTACGCGGCGGATGCGGCGTGGTTCTTCACCCGAAGGCCGGAGCCTGCACCGCTTCCGAGGACGAAGTACGCCGTGTCCCCGGGTGCGTTGTCGATGTTCGAGTAGCCGTCGAAGTTGCTCATGTCCCAGCCCCGCACGGCACCGTTCTGACCGCTGTTGTAGAAGTAGCAGAAGGCCTGGGTCGCCGGCGCCTCGACCAGGCAGCGCGACGAGGGGGGATCGGCGTGTGCCGCCGGAGCGAGTGCAACGAACGATGTCGCCGCGGCGGAGAGGGCGACTACAGCCGCACGTACGCGCATGTGGTGCCTTTCTGATGGGGGTTCGGTGCCGGGCCCGGGAGTCTGGCGGGTTCCCTCACGGAGCCCGACAACCGAAGAACCGGCGGAGGTCCCACCGTGCGACAGGCTTGATTGTCCATCAACAAGAAACCGGCCGAGGGCCAGGTGAGCGGCGGACAACCCTGATTGGCCGCGGACAGAGCAGGGGCACGGGGCGGACACTGCCGGCCCCCACAGGGGCAGCCGAAGCGAGGGGCTGAGCAGGCCGGCTGCGCTCCCCCGGCCGGTCCCGTTCGACGTGCTCCCCTTCGGGCGATCCGCGGCGCGCCGGCGCTCGCGCCGCGGCGGGCCGGCGGTCGCCCCGCCGGTGCAGACGGACCGGCCAGGCAATTGTCCGGGGCCCGGACCGCCCGCGACGGACAATCCCGCCGGCCGTGGCAGAGGCCGTCCCGATCGCCCCCTGAAACAGACCGGCCGAGGCATCCCGCACGTCGCGACGCCCGCCTGCCACGCCGGGTCGACCAGGAGCCCCGAGGTGTCCCGCTCCCGCCCCGCCGTCCGCGGCGCCTTCCGGGACCGTGCCGCCGGCGGCACCAGCACCGCGGTGAGTGGTGACCGACGTCGGGCCCGGCACCACCGACGACGACCTCGAAGGCCTGGTCATCCAGCCCGACGGACGGATCCTCGTCGGCGGCAGCGCCGCCGCCACCGAGTTCCTCGTCGACAGCAACTTCCTGGTCGGCCGTTACCTGGAGAACGGCACACCCGACCCCGGGTTCGGCACCGACGGCTTCACCCTCACCCCGACCGGCACCGCCGGCGGCGACAACGAGATCTACGACATCGCCCTGGCCGGTCACGACGGGCTGATCGCCGCCGGCGAGTGCGACCGAACCACCACCGGCCGCGACGTCTGCGTGGCCCGCTACCGACTCGACTGACAGCACCCCGGAGTGCCGAAACAGCCGGCGGTCGAGGACTCCCGGCCCCGGCGCGAGGGGTGTCGCGGGCCGGCGCGAAAACCGGTGGAATCGGGGACCTCGGGGCCGCCGGGAACAGTGTCGTACGCGGCTTCGCCGGGCCCGCGGCCGCGATCCGGCGGCAGGCACCGGAACGGCACCCGGTGGCCGCCACGACGTGACGCTCGGCTACTACGGCATGGCCCCCTTCGTCGCCAACGTCCTGTCGAGCCGTCTGACGGCCGAGGTGCGCCACGAAGGAGTGCGCTGGGTCCAGGAGTACGCGCGCGGTGTCGCGCTCACCCCGCTCGCGCAGGCAGGGCCGGCGACCCGAAGCGGGACCACCCTCGCCCTCTGGCCCGACCCCGACATCATCGGAACCGTGCAGTGCTCGTTCGACGGCCTGGCGGAGCGCTACCGGGAACTCGCCTTCCTGAACCGGGGTCTGGACATCTCGCTGACCGACGAGCGCCGCCCGGCCGGGTCACGCTCGGTGCGGTTCCGGTTCTCGGGCGGGGTGCGGGACTTCGTCGCCTTCCTCGACGAGCAGGCGGAGGGGCCCGTTCACCCGGACATCCTCGGCTTCGAGCGGGAGGAGGAGCGGACGGCCGGGACGATGGAGGTGGCCAGTGGCTGGAGGGGCACCCGGAGCAGGCCGCGGCCGTCATCGGCCGGATCACCCAGGGCACCCGCCGGGACTGACCGGCAACAGACCGCCCTGCCGGTTCCGGCCACGGAGCCGGCAGGGCAGTCGGCCCCTCTCGGGCCGGATCGGCGCCCTCGGCCCGGTGCTCGACGCCCTCGGTCTGGCCCTCGACGCCCTCGCACTCCTCGACGCCGGTCTTCGGCCGGCGGCCGGTGTCTCATCCGCGCTCGCGGAGGTACGCCTCCAGCTCCGCGGCCCCGGTCAGCATCGCCCGCCCGCGGGCGGACAGCCGGCCGTGCCAGTCGGACAGTGCGGCCTCCAGCGGTTCCAGCCCGCCGGCCGCCCGCACCTGGGCGATCAGCGGGGCGATCTGCTCCAGCAGGTAGCCGCCCCGCCTCAGCTGGTGAGCCAGCCGGGCGTCCCGTACGTCGGCCTCGTCGTAGACGCGGTAGCCGGTCTGCGGGTCACGGCGCGGTCGGACCAGCCCGGCGCTCTCCCATTTGCGCAGCGTCGCGGGCCGGACGCCGAGCTTCCCAGCCAGCGGACCGATGAACGTGCCTACGGGCCCGGGCCCCGCGATGGGCCCGGACACCTCGGTCGGCCCGGGCCCCGCACCGCGCCCGGGCCCGGGCCCCGCACCGGTCTCGGGCGCGGTGGTGGGTTTCAGGTCGCGGAGGGCGCTCTCCACGGCCTGGAGGGTCCGCCGGTCGTCGAGGAGCTGGGCGTGACTCTCGTCGATGATGCGCAACGCCCCGTCGACCGCGCCCTGGTTGACGGCCCGCATGATCGACGTCGCCGTCTGGTGACCGTGGCCGGGCACCAGGGCGAGAAACGCACGCAGGGCTCCCGCGTGCAGCGAGGTGTAGGTGCGGTAGCCGTGGGGTGTGCGGTCGGCGGCCGGAAGGATGCCGGCCGCCTCGTAGTTCCTGACCGCCTGCGTGGACAGGCCGTGCCCGCGCGCCAGATCAACCGGCCTCAGTCGCCCACCCGTTTGAAGGTTTCTCCCCATGGGCGCGACGATATCGCGGCAAAGTTTCAACCGAGGGTTCAGCGATAGCGTTGAAGGCATGGCTACTGACATCAAGGACGTCGCCCATGCCGTCGACGCCGCCTCCGTCATGAGGCTGCTCCCGGCCCGGCCCCGGCTGCTCGCCCTGGGCGAGCCCACCCACGGCGAGGACGCGCTGCTCGACCTGCGCAACGGGCTCTTCCGACAGCTCGTCGAGCAGGAGGGCTACCGGACGATCGCGATCGAGAGCGACTGCATGATGGGCCTGGTCGTGGACGACCACGTCACGTCGGGCACGGGCACCCTCGACGAGGTCATGGCGCGCGGATTCAGCCACGAGTGGGGTGCTTCCGCGGCCAACCGCGAACTCGTGTGCTGGGCACGGGCGTACAACGAAGGCCGGCCCGCGTCCGAACGGCTCCGCTTCGCCGGCGTCGACGGCCCCCTGGAGATCACCGGCGCCGCGAGCCCCCGGCAGGCCCTCACCGCCCTCCACGGCTACCTCGCGGCCCGGGTGGACGCTGAGCTGCTCCCCTGCACCGCGCCAACACTCGACCGCCTGCTCGGCGCCGACGACCGCTGGACCGATCCCGCCGCGATGACGGACCCGGCCCGGTCCGTGGGGCAGTCGGCCGAGGCCGGTCGACTGCGGCTGCTCGCCGACGATCTGGTGGCACTGCTCGACACGCAGACGCCGCACCTGGTCACGGCGGACTCGCCGGACGCGTGGGACCGGGCACGCCTGTGCGGGCGTACCGCCACCGGTCTGCTGCGCTACCACCACTGGATGGCCGACACCTCACCGGCCCGCATGACCAGGCTGGTGGGCCTGCGGGACCAGATGATGGCCCACAACCTCCTCGCCCTCGCCGACCGTGGCCCGACACTCGTCCACGCCCACAACTCCCACCTCCAGCGGGAGAAGAGCTCGGTGCGGATGGGCGGGGTCCGTCTGGAGTGGTGGAGCGCCGGCGCGCTGGTGAACGCCCGGCTCGGCCAGGAGTACGCCTTCGTGGCCACGGCCCTGGGCACGATCCGCCACCGGGGAGTGGACACCCCGCCGCCGGACACCGTCGAAGGACTCCTGTACGCACTCCCGCAGGACCGCTGCGTCATCGACGCCCCGCGGCTGGCCGCCGCCCTCCGCGACACGCGGCCCGCGCCCCGCGTCTCCCCCTGGTTCGGCTACGCCCCGCTCGACCCGGCCCACCTCGCGAGCATTGACGGCATGGTGTTCGCCAAGGACATCGCCCAGAGCTAGCTTGACCTTTAACCTGTGCGGCGGGGGCGAGAGCGACCGCCTTCTTCGCGAATCGCAGGACGCGGTAGCCGCGCGCTACGCGTTCATCGACGTGGAGAAGGCAGGCGAGACGAACCCGGGCGGGGACAGCGTGGCCTTCCTCTGCCGCACGCTGGGCATCTCCCGGTCCGCCTACTACACTCACGTGGCCGCACGGCCCGCCCGCCGCCGGCGCGACCGGGCCGAGGAGGCGCTGGTGCTGGTGTGGGATCCGGGTGCTGCACGCGGGGTCGCGCGGTGCCTACGGCTCCCCGGATCCATGCGGCCCTCGTCCGGGCCGGGCGCGTGGTCAATCGCAAGCGGGTTGAGCGGCTGATGCGCGTGAACGGCGTCGTCGGGATCACCGGCGCCGACGGCTTCCGCTTGATTCACCGCGCTTGGGGCAGTACGCACCAGAAGTACCGGGCTCTCCGCGGTCCGGACCGGGCCATTCCGGCGAACCCCCGTATGGCGCGTCTTCGGCGAGCCGCGGCCGATGGCCGTCCGGACGCCGTTGGACGCCGCCCGGTGTCAGCCGCCGGCACCGGGACGGCCGCCGTCGCCCCGGCCGGAGGGCCGGGCACGGCCGGCTCAGCGGCGGCTTCCGCGCTGGATGTAGGCGGCGGCACCTACAACGGTCAGGCAGGCGGCCGTCGTGGTGGAGGTGACGGTCCGGGGTTCCTGGACCATCCAGGTCAGTACCTGTCCGTCGAGGGTGATCCGAGGCCCCAGCGCCAGCATGAGCAGGGCCCAGCCGATGGAGGGGACCCAGGCCGCGTGGGCCCCGAGCACCACCGCGGTGAGGGCGGTCAACGCGGTGAGCGCCAGGACGGCCTCCACGAGGTTGCCCCAGGGCACGGCGCGCGCCGGTTGACCGGCGATCAGGTGGACGGCGGCGAGCAGACCGAGGAGGACCGCGCCGAGCAGCGTCAGGTGGACGGCGCGGATCAGCCGCCAGGGGACGGGTGTGCCGCGTTCCAGTTCCTCGTCCGGGCCGGCGAGGGTGCGGGCGGTGGCGGCGACGCCCAGCACGACGGCGATCAGGCCGACCATGCGAGACGTCGTCGGGTCGTCCGTCAGGTACCCGGCCCAGGTGAGCCCGGCCGCGGCGAGATAGGCCAGTACGGTCGCCGGGATCCCCCGGCTGCGCAGGTGCAGCACGATGCCGCGAAGATCCCCGGTCATCGGCCCGCTCCCTGTCCCATGACGACGGCCAGCGCGTCCCCGCAGGTCAGTCCGGCCCTCCTGCCGTCCCCGATCCGCTGACGGCGCTCCTCGACAGGCAGCGCGCGCAGCGTTTCGTACGCCGTGCGGGCCGCGGGGCTCAGCTTGTCGGTGGGGGTGTCGAGAAGCAGCGCGGTGATCGCACCGGAGGCGTCGCTCGCGCGGGTCCGTTCCTGGTCCCCGGCATAGCAGCCGATGTCGACCGTGGCGTTGTGGACCAGCAGGGTGAGGACTGTGGCCGGGTCCCACCGGATGCCGCCCTCCTGGGTCCGGTACGGGAGCTGGAGGCGGACCGTGTCGAGATCCGCGGCGGCCGCCGTCCTGCCGTCGTCGAGCATCCAGCTCACCGGGTCCTCCTGCACCCTCGTCGGGCCGCCCGGCACGTCGGCGAAGGCGTCGAGCACCTTCTGGGCGGGAGCCATGAGATCGGGCAGCGTGTTGCTGTGCACCTTGGTGACGCAGATCCGGCCGTCGTGCGGTGCACAGACCAGGGCGGTTGCCTGCGGGGCGGGGACGATCGCGCCCGATGGCGCCACCAGCGTCCCGAGGACCACGCCGGCCACGGCCGGACTCAGGGCCAGCAACCGGGCTCGCGTGGTGACCGCGGCGGCCAGCAGCACGCCGGTGGCGCCGAGGGAGGCGAACCAGATGCCCTGGGCCGCGGACAACGAGGGCAGCAGCCGGTGGAAGTCGTCCGTCACCGGCAGCATCGGGAGCACGGTGTCCACCAGACGGTTGGCCGGCCGGCCGTCCCGTGCCTGGCTCACCGTCAGGATCAGGAACAGCACCACCGCGCCCAGCGGCGCCGCGACCGGCGCCGGCACCGCACGTCCGATGCCCAGCCCGAGCAGGGCGACGGCGGCGACGGCGACAAGTCCCACCGCAAGGCCCAGCGGCCACGCACCGTCGCTGAAGGTCGCGTGCCCGCTGACCACGACCACAGCCCATCCGACCACCGCCGCCACGGCGAGCACCGCCGTGCCGACGATGACCAGGAAGGCGGGCAGCAACCGGACCGAGCGCGGCCGTGGCGTGGCGGCGAACAGCTCGGAGACCTCTCCGCGCTGCTCACGCCCGCCGTGCCAGATCGCGGCGGCCAGCACCACCGGCAGCCCGATCCAGGCGGCCCCCCGCATCGAGTACACCAAAGGGGTCCAGCTGGCCGCCCATTGCTGGACGTCCATCCAGAGGAAGACCCGGGTCAGGGCGGCCAGCACCAGGAACAACGCCAGGGCGACCGAGCGCTTCGCCTCCAGGCGCACCATTCGGAACATCGCAGTCTCCAGTCGTCGGGTGGATCAGGACGTGCAGGGGGGTCGGAAGGGGATCGGGTCGCGCCGCCTACCCCCGGGCGCCGACCTTGCCCTCGCGGTGCCGGCGCAGAAGGGCGGAGTAGCCGCGCTCGAAGTCGCTGTCGCCCGGGTCGGCGTCGGTGCCCGCGGCACGGAGGTGGTCGATGTGACCCGCGAAGACCGTGCTGCCCTCGTCCATCAGCACGACGCCGGCGCAGGCGGCGCCGACGTCCTCGACGAGGTGGGTGGAGACCAGGACGCAGGACTGGGCTCCGATGTCGCGCAGCAGGGCGCGGAACTCCATGCGCTGGGCGGGGTCCAGGCCCACGGTGGGCTCGTCGAGCAGCAGGATGTCGGGGTCGTTGACGATCGCCTGGGCGATGCCGGCCCGGCGCAGCATGCCGCCGGAGAGCGAGCCCATGCGGTCATCGGCCCGGCCGGTCAGGTCGACCCGGTCGATGGCGTGCTGCACGGCGTCGGCGGTCCTGCGGCGGGGCACCTCCTTGAGCCAGGCCATGTACTCGACGAACTCGCGCACCGTGAAGCGCCGGTAGTGCCCGAAGGCTTGCGGCAGGTAGCCCAGTCGGCGGCGGAGTTCGCGCAGTTCGCCACGGCTGCGACGGGCGCTGCCCAGGAGTTCCAGGTCGCCGCTGTGCGGGTGGAGAACGGTGGCGAGCGTCCGGATCAGGGTGGTCTTGCCCGCCCCGTTGGGACCGAGCAGGCCGTGCACACCGGTGCCCAGGTTCAGGTCGATCCCGTCGACCGCGGCGCGGCGGCCCCGCCGCACGGTCAGCCCGTGGGCCTGGATGTGATGGGCGTAACCGGTGGGGGCCAGCTCGCTCGCGGTACCGATTCCGGGCATGGCGTGTCTCCTCGCTGTGCGGGTGAAGGAGGGTGCGGGTGAAGGACGGTGCGGGTGAAGGAGTGCGCGCTGTTCGGCGGCGCGCGGTTCAGCGGTGGCGCGCGCGGGCCTCGCGGGGGTGCAGATAGGCGCTGCGGCACAGGACGACGGCGACGCCCAGGACCGCGGTCGCCGCGGCCCATCCCGGGGCGGTGGACTCGTGCAGATAAGACGGAACGGCTCCGCCCTCGACGGCGGGGACGACCACGCACAGGGCCCAGACGGCGCCCAGCGCGGTGGCGGCGCGCTGGATGCCCAGCACGCTCCCCAGCGCCAGGCTTGCGCAGGTCAGCGCGAGGGCCGGCAGGAGGACAAGCGCGGATGCGGTGCCGGTGAGCCAGCCGGCGGCTGCCAGCGCCGGGATCACGAGGGTCAGCACGGCCAGGGTGCGCCGCAGGACGAGGCCGAGCCCTGCCCTGGGGGTCGTGGCGATCAGCTCATGGACCGGGTCGGAGCGCGGGCCCCAGCTCACGGCCACTCCCAGCAGCGGCATCGCCGGGGCCAGCAGCTGGAGGGTCGGGGAGTTTCGCGCGACGGCCGATGACAGGACGAGGGCGCCGAGAACGACGAGGACGACGGCCGCGGCCCACGGTCCGAGCGCCGGGGCCGCCCACCGGGCCAGTCCGCGCCGCACCCGTCGCCACCGTCGGCGGCGTACCGGCGCCAGCGTCGCCGACAGGCGCCCGTGCACCTGCTCCATCAGCGCGGTGTCGGCCGGGCAGTGGGCGAGGGAGACCTCCCTCAATTCGGCCTGGCAGGTGGCGCACCGCTCCAGATGCGCCTCCAGGGTCCACAGCGCCCCGACGCTCGGACCGGCCTGGGCACCGGCGTCCAGCACGTAGCTCACCAGCAGTTCACGGGGGACGTGCAGAGTCATGACAGTGCCTTTCGCATGTCGAGGCGGGCACGGCGGGCGCGGGTCTTGACGGTGCCCTCGGGGATCCGCAGCAGCTCGGAGGTCTCACGGACCGTCAGTCCGTCGAGCACCATCGCGGTCAGGACCTGGTGCAGCTCGGGGGCCAGGCGGTCCAGTGCCGCGCCCAGGTCGCCCCCGATGGCGGCATCCATCACGACGTGCTCGGCCGAAGGCGCCAGGCCCGGAGCGACGGACGCCGGCGGGAGGGTGCTGTGCCGGCCGCGCACCCGGAAGGCGTCCACCAGCCGACGGGCGGCGATCGTCCACAGCCAGCCGCCGGCCTCCTCGCCGCGCATGCTGTCGGCGAAGGACCCTGCGGCCCGCCACACCGCCATGTACGTCTCCTGCAGGACCTCGGCGACGATCTCGTCGTCCGCGCAGCGCCGACGCAGCCGCGCCGTCAGCCACGGGGCGCTGCGCCGGTACAACTCGTCGAAGGCCGCGGTGTCTCCCCGGGAGATCCGCCGGACCAGCTGCGCCTCGGTCAACGAGGCCGGTGAACGTTTCACATCCTGGTCTGACGGGGCACACGGGCTCCGGGTTTTCCCCTGCGTCGTGATCCACATCACACGCACGACTGGATGGCCGACACCTCACCGGCCCCCATGACCAGGCTGGTGGGCCTGCGGGGCAGACGGCGGAATCGTGTTCGTCGTGGGCGGCGCACAGAGCCGGCAGTGTCCGCGGTCCAGCCGGGAGGTGTCACACCCCCGGGCCCTGTGTGAGGAATCCGGGTGAGGTTGCGGCGGCTCGCCCCGCGCGTGGCGGAGACAGTCTGAACACGGCGGCGCTGACGCTCTTCTTCATCGACGCGTCCGGGCATTCCGGGGATTCCGGCGAGGACATCACCCTCGAGGGGGCCCACGACTTCTCCACCGACGAGGAAATCGGAAGCGTGAGCGCCGCCTCGCGCGGATACGCCGATCTCGTCGGGGCACGGTTCAGGCGGATCGGTGACTCGCTCAGTGTGCAGTGGGAGGGACAGGGGCCGGGCGGCGTCGGCACGACGCCACGCGTGAAGGGCGGGGCCCGCCACCGCGGCAGCGGGCGCCGGGCAGGGCGCGGAGGTCCGCCACCCGGCTGCCGCGGTCGCCGCGGCTACCAGGGCACCACCTGGCCCTGGTGGTCGACGAAGTGGAGACCGGGCTTCCCGCGGTGGTTCTCGATCGTCTCCGCCACTCCGGGGACGCTCTCCTCCACGCTGAGATCGGCGTCGGGCCCGCCGAGTTCGGTGCGCACCCAGCCCGGGTCCATGAGCAGCAGCGTCCGTGCGCCCTCGGCGTTGCGGGCCGCGTAACTGCGCATCAGCTGGTTCAGCGCGGACTTGCTGGCCCGGTACAGGTCCTGCCCGCCGTCGGTGTTCAGGGTGATGCTGCCCTGGTCGGAGGACATGACGCCGATCGTGCCGGCCGGCGCGACCAGCGGGCCGAGGGTCTCCACGACCCGCATCGGGCTGAGCGCGTTGGTGATCATGACCTCGGTGAACATCCGCGTCGGCACCTCCCCGATCGGCAGGTCGCCGCGCGTGATGGCGGCGTTGACGAAGAGCAGATCGAGGGTGCGCGCCGCCAGCCGGTCGCGCAGCGCCGAGATCTGCTCCGGCTCGGTCATCTCCAGCGACTCGATGGCCAGCCGCCCTTCGGCCGCGTCGAGCAGGTCGTGCAGGCCGGTGGGCCGGCTGCCGCGGACCGTGCCGATGACGTCCCAGCCGCGGCGGAGGTACTCGGCGGCGAGCCCGAGGCCCAGGGTCCGGGAGGCACCGATGACGAGGGCGGTCCCGCGGGTGCCCGCGCCGCCCGTCGGAGTGGTTGTGGCGATCATGAGCCCAGTCTCCGAGCGGTCCCGCCGGACGTCCAATACCCTTCCGGCCGCATTGATACCGTGCGGACATGGATCTGGACCTGCGCAAGCTCCGCTACTTCGTCGCGGTGGCCGAACACCGGCATTTCGGCCGCGCGGCACAGGCGTTGTTCATCGCACAGCCGGTCCTGAGCCGGCAGATCCGGGCGTTCGAGCAGGAGCTGGGGTGCCGGCTGCTCACCCGGACCACGCGCAGCGTCGAACTCACCTCCGCCGGGCAGCAGATGTACGACGAGTCGCGCAGGATCACCACGGTCGTGGACACGGCCCTGCGGCGCGTGCACGAGGCCGAGCGGGGCGAGCGGCGGCTCGTCATCGCCTTCTCCCCCGGCCTGCACGTGTCGGACGCGATCCGGGCGTTCACGGCGAGCCACCCCACGGTCGGGGTCGACGTCCTCCCGCTGCGCTGGTGGGAGCAGGACGCGCCGCTGCGCGACGGCCGCGCGCACCTCGGATTCCTGCGGCGGCCCTTCGACGACTCGGGCCTGCGCACCATCCCCATCGGCCACGAGAGCAAGGTCGCGTGCCTGCCCGCGACACATCCGCTGGCCGGCCGTGACTCGCTCACCTCCGCCGACCTCGACGGCGAACCGGTCCTCGACGCCAGGACGCGTCGGACGTCCTCGCTGGAGGAGAAGTTCGAGCTCATCGCCTCCGGGCAGGGCATCGCGATGGTCCCCGTCAGCGTCGCGGGCTCCTATTCCCGCCCCGACCTCGTCCACCTGCCCGTCACCGACGCCCAGCCCGTCGAGACCTGCCTGGCGGTACCGGTGAACGGCTGCGCGGGCCCCGTACCGGACTTCCTGGAGATCGCCACCGCGGCCCTGCGCCGGAACTCCGGCGTTCCGGGGAGTGACGGGGACCGGACCTCGAACCCGGTGGCCGGCGAGGACGGCGGCGTGGTCGCGGACTCCCGACGGCGCCGGTGAAGCGGGCCGGGTAACGGCCCGCTCCACCGGCGCCCTCGGACGGCCGGCTTCCCGCTACACGCCCTCGGCGGGCCAGGGAACGGAGGTCTCCACCGGGGCCTCGTAGTCGACCTGCGGGACGTCCCAGCCGTACAGCTCGCGGAACTGGTCGTAGAACCAGGCCGGGCCGGCCGGGGTGTCGGCCAGCGAGGCGCCCGGGTCCTCCCACAGCTTGCGGACGCCGTCCTGGACGTCCTGGTCCATCTCCCAGTCGTCCAGGCGGATACGGCCCTGGGTGTCCAGGTTCAGCGGCCGGGAGCCGGCCAACTGCTCCCACAGGTCCACCGCCTGGTCGGCGGTGGTACGCCAGCCGCCGGCGCCCAGCACGTTGCGCAGCAGCGAGGTGTAGAGGGCGATGGAGGGGATGGCGGTGGAGGCCTGGGTGACGGCGGCGCCGGCGACCACGGTGAAGGCACGGCCGCGGTCGGCCAGGACGTCGGCGTTGAGCTCGTGCGCCGTCTTCTCCAGGTGTTCCTTCGCTGCGCCGATGGTGCCCCGCCGGTACACCGGAGCGGTGATCTCGGAGCCGACGTAGGAGAGTGCCACCGTGGTGAAGTCCTCGCCGAGCAGCCCGGCGCCGGCGAGGGCCTTGACCCACAGCTTCCAGTCCGTGCCGCCCATGACCTGGACGGTCGCGGCCTGCTCGTCCTCGTCGGCCGCCGCCAGGTCCACGGTGCCGATCGACGCGGTGCCGTCCTCGAACACCAGCGAGGGGGCGGTGTAGGCCTCGCCGATCGGCTTGATGACCGAGTGGTGGACCACCCCGGTGGCCGGGTCGGTGCGGCGCGGCGACGCCAGCGAGTAGACCAGGTAGTCCACCGGTCCGTACCGGTCGGCCAGCAGCTCCAGCACCCGGGTCCGGGTGGAGTCGGCGTAGGCGTCGGCGTTGACGAAGGTGAAGTCGCCGCCGGCCGCCTCGACCAGCCGGGCCGTGGCCGCGGTGCGGTACCAGCCGGCCGAGGCGGTACGCCGCTCGGTGCCGGCCGCCTCGAAGGCGACGCCGACGCCGCGGATGCCCTGACGGCGCAGGCCGGCCAGCAGGATGGACAGGCCGTACCCGGCACTCGCGCCCAGGACGAGGGCGACCGGCGCACGGTGGCCGGAGTCGGCCGGCTCACTGCTGCCGGGGGCGGCCGGCCCGATGCCGTCCCACAGCCGGTCGACCGTCGCCGCGCACCCGTCGGGGTGGGAGTTGACGATCAGGTAGCCGCGCTGTTTGGGGGTGATGACCTGCTTGCTCACTCGGTGGTGCCCTCTCGGGTGGGGTGGTCCTGCCGGGCGAGGAGCGTGCGAGGGCCTGCGGTGGTTTCCGTGCGGCCCACCTCACTCGTCCGGGACGGCCACGTTCGGAAGCGTCTCCCGGGTGACGACGAGCCGGTGAACGGCATGGCTGTCGATCCCGGGATCCTGCTCCAGGTGTCCGTCATTCGGATCGTATCCACGGTGGTGGACATCACTGGTGTCGGAGGGTCACGGACGATGCGGGGTCCGGTTGTAGGGGGTCGGCATTGTCTCGGGTGCCCTCCGTCGGCTATCCGGTCGCCGCATCGAGGCGGCGGCGCGGCTGCCGGGGCCGAGGAGCCCCGCCCCCGGGCCCCGGCCGGGCGCGGGTGCCGAGATCGCGCTCGGCACCCGCAGTGCGCACCGGGTGTTGCCCACGCAACTCCCCCGTCGTCCGGTCCGCGGGCGCGGGAACCGGCTTCAGCGTGCGCTGCCGATGGTGCGGTCGGCCTCGGAGCCCTCGAGCATCAGCGTGGTCTCCTCGATCCGGCTGAACCGGCCGTCGGGGGCGAGGTCGGCGAACACGTACACCTCCATCCGCACGGTGGAGCCGTCCTTCTTGGTGACGTGGGCGGTGTGCCGGTCGGCGTACTTGTTGCCGTCGTGGAGCTCTTCGTGGACCACGACGTGGCCGCCGGCGACGACGGTGCGCAGGTGGGTGATGTGGTCGAGGAACTCGGCACGGTCGGCCCACTCCCCGTCGGTCCGCTGCCGGTACTCCGGCGTGAAGTGGCGGTCGGCGGCCTCGGACACGGTGAGGTGGCGGTTGAAGAGGAGGTCGTTGAGGGCGGCCTCGATGCGGGTGCGGGTCATGGGACTTCCTTTCGGGAGGGGGGAATTCAGGAGATGCGTGCGCTGCGCACGCTTCTTCCGAACTGTAGCACCCGATGCGTGCACCGCGCACGCTAATCTGGTGGCATGGAGAACGAGGTGGGCAGCGAGATCGCGGATGCGCTGGGTGTCCTGCTGCAGGCGCACCACGCGCACCCGGCTGCACCGGCGGCTGACCGAGGGCATGGGCGAGGAGCCGGACGGCTGACGTACCCCGTCCTCAGCGCCCTCGCCCGGACCGGGCCGCGCAGCGCCGCCGACCTGGCTCCCGAGGTCGGTCTCGACCGCTTCGGCGTCACCCGCCGCGCGTCCCGCCTGGAGGACAGCGGCCTGGTCCGCCGCGAGTCGGACCCGAACGACCGGCGCGCACGGCTGCTCGTCCTGGCCGAGCAGGGCCGACGGGCCGTGGCAGAACTGCGTGAACGGCTGGCCGGCCACATCACCGCGAGCCTTTCGGCCTGGCCGCCGGGCCAGGCGGAGACCGTCGCCCGCCACCTGCGCCGCTTCACCGCCGAGGGCCCCTTCGCGTCGCGGACCGCCGACGGATACCAGAGGAGTCGTGGAGTCCGACGCGTCGTCATGCCCCGCCGGGAGGCAGAAAATCGGCCTGGTCAGTGATCCGTGATCGGGTAGGGTCCTTCGTCATGTCCGTCGATGGTGGCGGACGGCACCGACGAACGGTTCCGGGCCTTCCCCAGGTGGGATGGTCCCACCCGACCACGTCGTGTCAGTCGGCGACGGGCCAGTTCAGTTCGGTGCGGAGCGTACGCGGGTCCATGTCCGGCGACGGCTGAGTGAGGTAGACCTCCCACCTCTGCGGCTCCGCCGAGAGGCCCTGGTCCGTGATCCACCCGTGGAGCCGTTCCCAGGACTCGCCCAGCCCGTCGTACGCACCGGCATGCACCATCCGCGCCACGCGCCCGCCGGGCAGTGCCTCGGCCACGACCTCCCCATCCGGCCGGACGCCCCGGTCGGTCGCGAACCCGACCTCGATGTCGACGGGGTCGCCGAACGTCCCGCGGTAGCGGCCGAAGGCGGGGCCCACGGGTGCGACCCCCTGGGCGGCGAGGGCCTTGGCCAAGGCGCGGAACGCGGTGTCGAAGAAGTCCCGCAGCGCGGCCATCGGTACGGTGGCGCGGACGACGGCCGTCGTCGCGGGGGCGATGGTCACCAGCTCGGGCTCGGGCACAGTGGTCATGGGGAAACCTCTCCGGGTCCCGGAGTCTCCTTGAAGACGGTAGTGGGCCCGGTCCTGCCGATCCCGGACGCGCCGGCCGCGCGAGCCGCCCCCTTCGCCCCCGGACCACGCGATTCCCGGCTCCCGTCGAGCCGCACCGTGCCGCCCGCCGCGTCCCGCTCGTACGCGGTCCGCGACGGGATTCCGAGGGACGCCCCCGGTCGCGGACCGCGCGGGGCGGGTGCGCGGTCCGCGACCGGGGCGTGCCGTGGTGCCGCTACGCGCGGTGGTACTGGACGGGTCCGGGGACCCGGGCGCCGAGCTCGGCTGCGGCATGGCGCGCCCAGGACGGGTTGCGCAGCAACTCGCGGCCGATCAGGACGGCGTCGGCCCGGCCGCTGGTGAGGATGTCCTGTGCCTGGGCCACGTCGGTGATCAGGCCGACGGCCGCCACCGGCATGCCGGCGTCACGGCGCACGGCCTCGGCGAAGGGCACCTGGTAGCCGGGCCCGGACTCGACGCGGGCGTCGGGGACGATGCCTCCGGTCGAGACGTCCATCAGGTCCACGCCGTGGGCCCGGAGCTCCTTGGCCAGTCGGACGGTGTCCTGCGAGGTCCATCCCTCGCGGCCGTCCTGCGGGTTCTCCGTGAGCCAGTCGGTCGCGGAGATGCGGAAGAAGACCGGCAGTTCCTCCGGCCACACCGCGCGAACGGCGTCCACGACCTCCAGGGCGAAGCGGACGCGGCCCTCGAACGAGCCGCCGTAGGCGTCGGTGCGGTGGTTGCTGCTCGGGGAGAGGAACTCGTGGATCAGGTAGCCGTGGGCGCCGTGGATCTCGGCGACCTGGAACCCCGCGTCGAGCGCACGCCGGGCGGCGTCGGCGAACTGCCGCACGATCCCGCCGATCTGCTCTTCGGTCAGCTCGTCGGGCTTGGTGTGCGCGGGGCTGAAGGGAACGGCGCTGGGGCCCACCGGCGTCCAGCCGTGGGCCTCGTCCGGGGCGACGGCACGCCCGCGATCGACCCAGGTCCGCTCGGTGGACGCCTTGCGTCCGGCGTGGGCGAGCTGGACGCCCGCGACGGTGCCCTGTGCCTTGAGGAAGGAGGTGATCCGGCGGAATGCCGCGACCTGGGTGTCGTTCCAGATGCCGAGGTCGTACGGGCTGATGCGCCCCTCGGGGCTGACCGCGGTGGCCTCCGTGATGATCAGCCCCGTGCCGCCGGTGGCACGCGCCGCCAGGTGGGCGAAGTGCCAGTCCGTCGGCACGCCGGCCGCGTCCCCGTCCGGCACGGCGCTGTACTGGCACATCGCCGGCATCCAGATCCGGTTGGGAACGGTCAGCGCCCGCAGGGTGTAGGGGGTGAAGAGGGTGGCGTTCATGGCGGATCTCCTGGTGGGACGTCCGGGACGGGAGGGCGCCGGACGGGCGGGATCCGGCGGCACGGGGCGGCCTCGGCCCCGTGCCGCCGGTGTGGCGGAGGTTCAGCGGTGGGCGGCTCGTTGCCGGGCAGCCGTGGGACCCGCGACGGCGCGGCCGGGCCGGCACGGCGGTGCCCTTGATGTTGCAAGCAGGCTTTATCTGATCTCACAATAGTTGCACACGCGCCTCACTTGCAAGCCCAGGCCGTTCCGTCCATGGGTCGGTGGCGCCGCCACCCCGGCGTTCGGCGCGCCCGTCCCGTCTCGTCGGAGATGGAGCCCTTCCGGCTCGGCGATGGCCAGGGCTCCCGCCCGGCGAAGCCATGACTCCCGGGCACACCCTCGGGGGCAAGGGGGTGGTCCGGCTGGTCCGGATGCCACCGTGCGGGTGCGGCGGAGGGACCGGGCGGCCACGTTGAGGGGATGGACATCGTCGTCGTACTGGAAATGGATATGCCAAGCAATGTTCGGGTCCTCGGCCCCGACCACACGCCAGCGCACCCGGAGAACCCGGTGCGCCGCGCCCACGCCGCCCCCGCGGAAGCCTCCGGCGCCTGCGGGCCCCTCACCCTGTGCGGTCTGGACACCGGCGAGATGACCCTCGCCCCGCACCGATTCACCGAGACCGACCGACCAAGGCCCCGGCCGCGCTGGCACACGTGCAGTACGTGCCAGACCGCCGGCCAGAACTCCACACCCACCGCCGCCGAACCGGCCATCACGGAGCACCACGAGGACACCGCCACCGCCCAGCCGGCGGAGACCGCGGCCCGCTGAGCGGCCGCCCCATCCGTCGGCATCTCATCGGCGGACTGCCCGACCGGCGTCCGCACAGGGTCCGGCGTCCGCACAGGGTGAGGGCTCGCCCGACGGCGAGCCCTCACCCCTTCCCCCGGCCCACCACCCAGGTACAGCCCACTGCCGACTCGCCCCCCCACCGCGTAACGCGGCACTGCGCGGTGGTGGACGGCGGTCCGAACCACGAGGCCGAGCGGCGTGGCGGCCGTGGCCGGGGCCGTCGAGAACGCGGTCGGGTTCAGGCGGTGCCGGTGCTCAGGCGGTGGCGGCGGCGGCAGTGGTGGCGGCGGTGCGCAGGCGGGCGGCGGAGCGGGCCAGTCGCGCCGCCGCGATCAGGGTGGGGCAGAAGCCCACCGCGCAGGCGACGAGGACCCCGGCCGGGCTGAGGCGGGAGACGGCCGCGACGACGCCGGCGGCCGCCGGCGTGATCAGGATCGGACTGAGCAGGAGCAGGGCCGCCTGCTTCTTCTCCCGCTGGGTCCGCTGGGCGGACCTGGCGACCCTGACCGTGGCGACGGCGGCGGCGATCAGCGCGAGGCCGGGCCCGATCGCCGGGACGAGGAGCAGCGGCATCGGCGGCACCGCGAGGACCAGGGTGAGGGTGGTGCGGCGACCGGTCTCCGGCTCGGGCCGGGTACGGCCCTCCTCTGCCAGCGCGGCGTCGGCGAGCTACCGGGGGCTGCCGAGCCGGCCGAGAACCTGCCGGACGGCGTCCTCGTCGACGAAGTCTCGCTCCGCCAGCGCGACCTCGACGTGCTCGCGCAGGTCGGCGAGGAGTTCGCGGCGGCGCTCCTCGGGCAGCGGGGCGGTGTACCGGTCGACGGCGTCCACCGCGTCGCGCACATGACGTTCGCTCACCCCGGGGGCGGTCCCGGGCACACCGCGCTCCCGGCTCCCGTCCGGCGACGGGGTGTTCCCGAACCGCTCCGGTTCGGGAACACCCCGTTCTCAGTGGCCCGTCACGTCGGCGATCGCGTCCACCGGGGCCGGCCGCACTCCCGCCGCGACCGGGACCTGACGGGGTGAGGACGGGGAGGCGGGCCCGGGAACGGCGACCTTGCGCGCGTGCAGGACGGTGGCGTCCAGCGGCAGCGGCGAGCAGTCCACCAGTTCGAGACCCGCGTCGCCGAGCAGCCGGGCGTAGTGGTCGGCGCGGCGCTCCCGACCGCCGGTGTTGCACATCATGTGGAGGTCCCACGCGGTGGCCAGAGAGACCGACCCGTCGGCGGGCAGCACGCGCTCGACGATGAGCAGGTCGGCGTGGGCGGGCATCGCGCGGGCGCAGTGACGCAGGATCTCCCGGCAGCGCGCGTCGTCCCAGTCGTGCAGCACCCGGGAGAGGAGGTAGACGTCCGCGCCGGGCGGCACGTCCGCGAAGTCGCCCGCCCGGTAGGTGCAGCGCTCGCCGCACCCACGCGCGTCCAGCAGCCTGCGGGCGGCCTCGACGGCGTGCGGACGTTCGAGCAGGACGCCGCGCAGGCCCGGGTGCGCCGTGAGGACGCGCCCCAGCAGTTCCCCGTTCCCGCCGGCGATGTCGACGACGGTCATCGGGACGGCTGCCGCGCCGGCGGCCGCGACGACCGGGTGGGCGGGGATCGGTTCGAACATGCGGGAGCTCGCGGCCATGGAGCGGTCGAACAGCTCGGCCAGCTCGGGGTCGCGGGCGAAGTGGTCGAAGTGGTTCTCGCCGAAGAGACGGTCGAAGGCGGCCTGCCCGGTCCGCACCGTGTGTCCGAGGCCGGCGAAGGAGCGGTAGAACGGGCCGCCGTACATCAGGGCCAGCGGCCGCATCGACGCCGGCGAGTCCGCGCGCAGCAGCGCGCCGAGCCCGGTGAGCCGGAAGCCGTCGTCGTCCTGCGCCACCACGTCCAGCATCGCGAGGTAGCGCAGAAGTGTCGCCAGGCTCTCCGGGTGGGCGCCGACCTGCCGTGCCAGGGCCTCGACGCCGGTCGCCGCGCGGGTGTCCAGGGCGTCGGGCACCCCCAGCTGCGCGCACACTGCCAGGGCCTGTGTCGTCCAGGCTCCGGTCAGCAGGTGCAGGAGTGTCCGGGCCGGCCGGTGCGCCAGGTGCTCGCCCAGATGCGCCGCCAGCACGTCCGGGTGATCGCCGCTCATGTGGAGCTCCACCCGCCGGTACCCGGCCTTCGCAGCAGCGGGGGCGGTGAAGTAGAGGACCGTGCCGTCCTCGTGCGGGTTGTATCCGCCGCCGTCGGCGGCCGCGCCGTGCCGTGCGAGGAGTGCGCACAGGCCGCGCAGCACCAGCGGGTCCGGGCTCTCGACCTCGAAGGCGAGGTGCGCCTCGTGCTGGCGGGCCCGCTCGTGCGCGGCGATCCCGGCCAGCTCAGAGCCCGGTGGCACGGTCAGCGCGAACACCTCGACCTCCCGGCGCTCCCCGTCCGGGCCGTGCACCGGCGGGCGCAGGATCGAGACGTCGAGCTCGGCCGTGTCGCGCCCGTGCCGCAGGGCCAGCCGCTCCCGGACGACGACGCTGGGAGTCGGCGGCGCGTCCACGGCCAGCCCGCAGGCGGCCAGTTCCGCCCGCAGTGCCGCCTGGTCCGCCGGGAACACGAGGAGCGCGGCGTGGGCGAAGCGGCAGCGGTCCACCAGCGCCCGCAGTTCCGGCCCCTGGATGCCGGGCAGCAGGAGCCGGAGCAGGGTGGTGCTGTCCTGGTCCCTGACGAATGCGGCCGTCGCGCGAAGGCGGGTCGCATCGTCCGGGGGTGTCGTCGTCATCGCGGAGGAATCCTCGTTCCGGTGCTCAGTGCTCGGGTGCTCAGTGCTCGGGGTCCGACGCTCGGCGCTCGGGGTCCGACGCTCGGCGCTCGGGGTCCGGCGCTCGGGCCGTCGGCTCACAGGCCGACGTAGTTCTCGGCGAACCAGTCCTGGTGGGTGCGCGAGGTGCGCAGCGACTCGATGCGCGAACGCCGCAGGGAATCGCGGAACAGCGATTCGCCGTCCGAACCGGGCGAGCTGTGCAGCAGCTGGATCATCCACTGCGAGAACTCCTGCGCCCGCCAGATGTGTGCCAGGGACCGGGCCGAGTAGCGGGAGAGAGCGTCGCCGTCGCCGTGCGCGAGGTCGTCGATCAGGGCCCGGGCGAGGAGTTCCGCCTCCAGCACCGCGAGGTTGGCGCCCTTCGCGGCCGACGGGCTGATCAGGCCGGCGGCGTCGCCGGCCAGGAGGAGCGAGCCGTGGCGCAGCGGTTCGACGACGTCGGACTCGAGGTCGACGACGGCGCGTTGGAGGATCCGGCCGCGGTTCAGCGGTCCGTAGTCCCCGGCACGCATGCGGAGGTCGAGCTCGTCCCAGATCTGGTCCTCGGCCCAGGCGTCGGCCGGGGTGCCGCGTTCGCACTGCAGGTAGTAGCGGGTGATCTCCGGGGTGCGTGCCATGTGCCCGGCGAAACCCCGGCCGTGCACCGCGTAGCCGACGGCGTCGAGGCTCGGCGGCGCCTCGACGAGCAGGCCGAGCCAGGAGACGCCGTGGTCACGGTGGTGGCGGACCGCCCCGGGCGGCAGTGAACGGCGCGCCGCACCGTGACGGCCGTCGCAGCCGGCGACGTATCCGGCCCGCCACCGGCCGGGGCGGTCGTCCGCTCCGCGCACGGTGACCGACGGCCGCGGGCCGGACGCGTCTAGCACGGCCAGCGCCTCGGTCTCGAAGTGGATCCGCCCGCCGGTGTCCAGGTACTGCGTCAAGAGGTCGGTGACCAGGTCCTGTTGCGGGTAGACGGTGTGCTGCTCGCCGCGGCCGAGGCTGCCGTAGTCCAGGCGGAAGCGGCCGTCGTCGGTGCGGAATTCGCAGCTGCCGTGCCGGCGGCCGCGCCGGTGCAGGCCCTCGGCCAGGCTGTGGCGGTCCAGGGTCCGGACTGTTTCGGCGGCGAGGAAGCCGGCGCGTGCCCGGGTCTGGACGTGCATCCGGTCGGCGCGCTCCAGGACGACGCAGTCGATCCCGTTCCGGTGGAGGAGGTTGCCGAGCAGGAGTCCGGCCGGCCCGGCGCCGAGGATGACCACGTCGGCCGCGTCCTCGGCCGTTCGGGCGTTCTGACTGTTCGTCACAGGAAATGGATCATAATCGGCGCAAGATACATGGAAGGGTGAAAATCACCCCAACCGGTGAATAGGATGATGATCTATGTCGTTTGCGCCCGGAAGCGCGCCGAGGCGGAGGCCCTCCACGACGAGCGGGCGGTGGTCCGCCACGCGGCCCGATGCCCTTCCCGGCGGGCGGGAAGGGCATCGAGGTCTGCGGGCCGGGCGACGCCGGGCCCGGGTGCCTGCCCGTCGTACCGAGGGCTTCGGGGTCAGCCCTCGGGTGTCGGCCCGCCGGAGGACCCGGACTGGCTCCTCACGGTGCGTCAGCGCCCGTCGACGTCCGAGGTGCCGTCGGGGATCCAGGAGCCGTGGAGGCCGGCGCTCACCCGGTGGGGCAGGTGGACGGTGGCGATCCGGTCGAGGCCGGAGGCGTCGAGGACCAGCAGCTGGGAGGCGTTCTGCTTGAGGTCGGAGACGACGGTGAGCAGGTAGCCGTCGTCCTCGCGGGTGGCTTCGGCGGCGGGGACGAAGACGGCCTCCCCGGGCATCCGGGCGTCGCCGACCTGGTGGATGCGGCGTGCACCGGTGGTGCGGTCGTACTTGACCACGCCGTAGCCGCCGAAACCCTTCTCGTCGGGGAAGGAGATGGCGTAGTGGTAGCGGTTCTCGGCGCCGAGGTACTCCTCGTTGAGGGTGGGGAACTCCACCGGCAGGTCGTCGATGATCTGCTCGTCGACGGTGCCGGCCGCCATGTCGACCACCCAGCGACGGGTGTAGGAGCGGGTGACGGGCTCGGTGCCGCGTCCGGGCGCACCGACCCACCAGTTCCAGGAGAGCCGGAATCCCTCCCGGTCGACGGTGGGGCCCTCCAGGACGATGCGGCCCCTGCCGTCCTCGTAGGCGTTGGCGACGTGCAGCATGTTGCCCGGCTCGATGGAGAACCAGCGGACCTTGCGGGCGCCGTCGTCGCCGCGGGGCATGACGCCGATGCGGGCGGGCTGACCGTCGTTCCAGCCGTAGGGGATGCCGGAGTGGTCGGCCGGGTCGAACGTGACGTTGCCCTCCACGAAGACCACGTGGTGGCGGGTGATCGCGAAGTCGTGCTTGAGCGAGGCGGTCGCCCCCGGGATCTCGGCGGTGTGGACGATCTCGCCCTTGGCGTCGGCGACGTAGTACGTCAGGAACGGCGGGAACGGCGAGGACCCGAAGAAGTGCAGCTCCCCCGTCACCGGGCACTCCTTGGGGTGCGCCGTCATCGCGGTGCGCAGCTTGCCGTCGAAGTCATGGGCGCCGACCGTCTCCAGCTCCCGGGTGAGCTCGAAGGGAAGGTTCGCCTCGCAGAGGGCGAGCAGCCGTCCGCCGTGCTCGATGACGTGCGTACCGGCGGCGGACGCGGTCAGGTCGGGGCCGTGTTCGGTCATGTAGGGGGCGCCGTCCAGGGCGGGGGTGTGGACCCAGCGGTTGCGGTACCACTCGGCGCGGCCCTCGCGCAGCCGGATGCCGTGCACCATGCCGCTGCCCTTGAACCAGTGGGTGGGGGTGATGCCGGGCTTGGGGTTGTGGCCGTTGCGGAACAGCCGGCCGGTCAGCTCGGGCGGCAGGGTGCCCTCGACGGTGAGCCCGGTGGCGGTGATCTCGTCGGCGACGGGGGTGAAGTGGCCGGTCAGGTAGGGGGGCTTGACGGCGGTCATGGCAGGACTCTCTTCCGGTGGGTGTGATGGCAGGACGGCGCGAACACCGCAGTTTGTGACGGTGAGTCAGATAGGCTTCTCCGCCCGGCTCTTGAGGTGGGAGAGCCAGTTCTCCAGGGAGCCGTGGAGGGCTTCGCCGAGGTGGTCGGCCGCGGCCTCGACCGGAGCACCGCTCCAGGACTCCTCGGTGCGGACGGTGACGTGGTCCCCGCTCTGCTCGAACGTCCACACGTGGACGCCGTCGATGCCGTCTGCGGGGCCGCCCCAGACGATCCGCTCACCGGGGACGAGCTCGTACACCGTGGAGGTGATGTCCAGGCCGTGGGTCCGCCAGCCGAAGGAGTTCCCGGGCGCCAGCGGGCCGCTGACGACGGTCTGCTCGATGTCCGTGTTCCAGGTGGGCCAGGCGGCGACGTCGGTGTGCAGCTCCCACACCGTCGCGAGTGGGGCGTCGATCACGGTGGACAGGCGGACGACGACGGGGGCGGTCTCGTCGATGGTGACCATGGTTGTGGTTCCTCTCCTGAGGGTGGGTTGCCGGCGGCTCCGCCGGGGCCGTCGGGCCGGCCGGCCGGCCGGTCCGGGGTGAACCGCGGGGATAGCGGGGATTGCGGTCCACGGGGATGGCGGGTTCACGGCGATAGCGGGGATGGCGGGGTTTCGGGGATTGCGGTTCGAGGGCCTACGGGGCGTGCAGGGCTGTCGGGGGACGCGGGCCGGAGGCGGGGTGGGTCGCGGCGGCAGCGACGGCCGCGGTGGCAGCGGTGGCCGCGGTGGCTGCGACGGCCGCGGTGGCCGTGGTGGCTGCGACGGCCGCGGTTCGCGGACGGGTGCCGCGGGTGAGGAGCAGTGCGAGGAGTGCGGTGGTGGCCAGGACGCCGGCCGAGACCGCGAAAGCGGCGCGGTAGCCGGCGGTGAGGGCCGCCAGATGGGGCTCGTGCGTGGAGGCGTGGGCGGTGACGGAGCCGGCGAGGGTGGCCAGTGCCGCGAGGCCGATCGCGCCGCCGACCTGGCGGGTCGTGTTCACCAGTCCGCCGGCCAGACCCACGTCCTGCGGCGGGAGGCCTTCCACGGCGAATGCGGTGAGCTGGACGAAGGCGATGCTCAGGCCGAGGCCGACGAGGACGCTCGGGCCCAGGACATCGGCGAGGTAGCTCCCGTCGGCGGTGATCCGTGACAGCCAGAGCAGGCCTGCGGCCTCGGTGAGCAGGGCCGCGGTGACGGTCGCGGTGGCGCCGATGCGCCGCGAGACGCGCGGCGCGAGGGCCGATCCGAGCATGTTGGCCGCGGCGAGCGGGAGTTGGCCCGCCCCGGTGACCAGCGGACTGGATCCGAGGACCTGCTGCTGGTAGAGCGGCAGGAAGAAGAACAGGGCGATCCAGACGGACCCGAGCAGGGCCATCAGCAGGTTTCCTGCCGCCACCCGGCCGGTGGAGACCAGCCTCGGCGGTATCAGCGCGTTCGGCCGGCGGAGCTCGATCACGACGAAGGCCGCGAGGAGCACGGCGGCCGCGCCGAGGGCGCCCAGCACCCGGGCGTCCGTCCAGCCGGCGCCGCGGGCGGTCGTCAGCCCCCACACCAGGGCGGTCAGCGCCAGGGTGACGGTGACGGTGCCCAGCAGGTCGAACCGCCCGGCCTTCCGTCCGGCCGCCCGTGGGAGGAGGGCCACCACGGCGGCCAGGACCAGCGCCGCCCCGAGCGCGACGGAGTGGAAGATCCACGGCCAGCCCCACGCCTGGGTGAGCGCACCGCCCAGCAGCACGCCGCCCGCTCCCCCCGCACCGGAGACCGCGCCCCACACCCCCAGTGCCCTGCCGCGCCCGGCGGCGGACGGGAACACCTCCATGGCCAGGGCCAGAGCAGCCGGGGCGACGGCGGCGGCGCCGACCCCCTGGACGGCACGGGCGGCGATCAGCACGTCCGAGGAGGTGGCCAGTCCTGCGGCCGCCGAGCCAACCGCGAACAACGCGAGGCCGGCGACCAGCACCCGGCGGCGGCCGAGCAGATCGGCCGCCCGCCCGCTCGCCGGCAGCAGCGCTCCGAACGCCAGGCCGTAGGCGTTGACCACCCAGGTGGTGCCACTGTCCGACAGGCCGGCCCCGGCGCGGATCTGCGGGAGCGCGACGTTCACGATCGAGGTGGCGAGCATGACGGTGAACTGGGCTGCGGCGAGCACCGTGAGCACGGCGGCCGGCCGCGGGGCGGGCCCCGTCCGCCCCGGCTGTGTGCGTTGGAGGTTCATGACGCACAGCCTCGTGCGGAGCGCTGTCCACTATCCAGGCCCGCCGGGGGCCATGACTGTCCACCGCTGTCCGCACCTGTCCGGCCCGCCCCGCCGCGGGCCTGCGCCCGCCCTCGTCACCGGGGGCCGTGCAGCTCCTGCCGCCACAGGGATTCGCACAGCAGGTCCAGGCCCTGGCGCACGTGACGCCGGTAGGTGCCGTACGGAAGGCCGAGGCGGCGGGCGGCGGCCTCCTGCGTGGGCGCACCGGAGAAGTAGCCCGCCGCCAGGGCCTCGCGGGCGCGCACGCCGCGCGGGTCACCGGCGAGGTCGTCCACGGCGTGGCGCAGCAGGGCGCGCAGCTCTTCGGCGGGATCGGTGAAGTCGGCCGCCAGGCGGGTGCGGGTCAGGGCGCAGACCGCGAAGGCGGCCGGGTCGCGCCAGTGCGCCAGCGCCTCCCGCACGGCCTGGTCGAACGCGGTGCGCGAGAGGGCGGACGGCCCGGGCTGGGCGGGGACGTCGGTGGCGGAGATGAAGCGGCCGAGCCACTTCTCGACGGGCACTTGACGCCAGTCGACGCCGAACAGCCCGTAGGTGTGCTCACCGACCCGCGGCCGCGCGCCGGTGTCGCTCAGGGTTCCCCTGACGCGTTCGGCCCAGGCGTCGGCGTCCCGCCAGACGGCGAAGCCGTAGGCGCGGCCGCGGGCACGGGCGGACTCCGCCTGGGCGCGGGAGCTGCTGAGGTCGATGACGCGCGAGGGGACTTGGTAGCGCTCCGGGTAGACGGAGAATCGGCTGATGCCGATGTGCTCGCCGGAGCCGACCGGCGCGGTGGCGTCGGTGTACTCCCAGGCGGCCGCGACGACGGGATCGACGGCCACGTCCCGGGGGTCGGCAGGGGCCGGCAGGGCCAGCCGGGCGGTGAACGCCACGGTCCGGCCCGTGCTCACCAGTCGGTAGACGCTGAACGCCTGCGGCTGCCGCTCGGCCCAGTAGCGGACCAGCTCCGCAGAAGCCGGCCCCTCGGTCTCCGCGGCCATCCGGAGCACGTCGTCGAGGTCGTCGGGCCGCAGCGGGCAGTCGTGCACCTCCTCCTCACGCGACCAGGTGCGCAACCGGGTCAGGCTCTCCAGCTCCCGGAAGAGGTAGAACAGTTCGTCGGTGACCGTCCACACCCGCTCCTCGGGTGCCTCGCGCAGCATGCGCAGATACTCCTCCACCAATCGCTGACGCATCGTCACAAAAGCATGCGGGGCCCTCCACCGCAGATCGGCCGTCAGCGTCTCGCGCGCGGCGTCGTGCGGATAGAGGCCCCGGGGGGCGGACTCGATGAAGGGAAGGTCCCTCAGCCACCCGAACAGCAGATGGACGTCCTCCTCCGGCAGGACCGCGGCGAGCAGTTCCTCGGAGGTCGAGTGCGCCTGCGCCGCCACCTCCAGGGCACGGCGGTGGGCCGCCGTCGGCACCTCCCCGATCAGCCCCGTCAACAGCGTCCGCAGGAGGTCGGCCGAGGGCGCCCAGACCTCCTCCCTGCTCCAGCCCGTCGAACCCGCGGCCGCCGCGAGAGACAGCGCCAGCGGGTTGCCCCCGGCGAACCGCAGCACCCGCTCCCGCAACTCGGGCCGGACCTGCGCCGTGGCCAGCACGCTCCAGGCCTGCTCCTCCGAGAACGGCTCCAGTTCACGGACGTACAGCGCCCCGGCCCAGGCCGGATCGGCGAGCCACTGCGGCTGCGGCGCGACGCGACCGGCCAGGACCACCAGCGTGTCGTCGGCAGCACGAGGCAGGAGGCGCTGCCACAACCAGCTCTCCAGCCACTGGCAGTGCTCGAAGGAGTCGACGAGGAGCACCGTGCCGGCGACCTCCAGGAAGGGGCCGGCTTCTCGCTCGAAATCGGCCGGGTCGCGGCCGACGAAACGACCGTCGACCTCGACGATCGGCCGCCCCGCCGCACGGGCCCGATCCGCCAGGCAGCGCAGCAGCGCCGACTTCCCGATCCCTCCCGGCCCGAACACGTAGAACGCGAACGGCGCCTGCGGATCCCCCGCCAAGGCCTCACCGAACGCGCCGAGTTCCTCCTCCCGGCCGATGAAGGCCCGCTCCCGCGTCCTGCTCAGTCTCTCTCCCACAGACCCCATGGCGGTTCCCCTCCCACGTTCCACCTCCGGACGGAGCCGCCCGGAGGTCCGACAGACCGCACCGACCACACCGGCCGCAACGCGGCACGGGCGACGGTGCTGCGGACCGCTCCACCGTCCCGGCCCCAGCGGTCACTTCTCGTCACACGTCGGCCTGATGCGACATCAGGCGGTCACCTTCTCCGAGCGGGGAGGGCCCCCGGCCGGCGGTCCGCCCCTCACCGCAGTACGCCGGGCCGCGGCGCGACGGCCCCGCCGTCGCGAACGACCCCCGCCCGCTCCTCGGCCGGACTCTGCGTCTTCTCCTACGCGTCCGCTCCTGCGTCCGCGTCCGGACTTGGACCCAGGCCTACCTCTGCGTCTGCGTCCCCGTCCGGGCCTGACCCGAGGAGCCCGGCGACGAGCCCGCGCGCGTACGCGGCGTCGAGACCGTCCGGACGGAAGAGGATGCGGTACATCAAGGGGGCGACCACGCGGTCCATGGCCGCCTCGACGCCGGGAGCGTTCTCCTCGCGCGCGATCGCCCGCGCCAGCAGGACGTCGATCTGTTCGGCCGCGTAGGCCGAGCACCTGCCGGCGTTGCTGCCGTCCGGATCGCCGAGCAGGGCGTCGCGGATGTAGGCGCGCCCCGAGGGGGACGCCATCTCGTCGAGGAACTGCTCTGCCCAGGCCGTCAGGTCGGAGCGCAGGTCCCCGTGGTCCTCCGGCGCCGCGTCGGGCCGAAGGCGCTCCACCGCGACGTCCGACAGGAGCTCCTGGAGGTCGCCCCAGCGGCGGTAGACGGTCGACGGTGTCACCCCCGCGCGCTGGGCGACCAGAGGTACCGTCAGCGCGTCGCGGCCCACCTCGGAGAGGAGTTCACGTACAGCGGCGTGCACCGACGCCTGGACCCGGGCACTGCGCCCGCCGGGGCGCACCATCTGTTTGCGGCTCATGACACCACCTTAAAGCACAATCCTTGCGTTTACGGGCGCCCTTTGCGGACGCCAACCGGCGCGGGCCCGTACGGGCCGTCCACCCCCGCCGCGCTTCCAGCCCCGCCTGCACCTCCACCGCCACCGTGCTTCCGCCCGGCCTACGTCTCCACCGCCACCGCACTCCCGCCCGGCCCAACGCCTCCCCCTTCGCGCCAAACGCTAACGGTTTGCGTTAGTGACCCCGCAGGCTCTACGGTGGCTTAACGCAAACAGATTGCGTTTACCGGGAAGGAGTCCCATGCCCAGCGTCCTGTCCGACGCACCCGCGCACCGCACCCACCGGGTCGCCCGTGCCCGCGCAACCTCCTTGGCTCTCCCGTCCTCGATCCTGGTGACGCTGCTGGCGGCCTCCAGCGCCCCGACGCCCCTGTACCCGCTCTACCAGGACCGGTGGAGCCTCTCCGCGCTCGCCGTCACGGTGGTCTTCAGCGCCTACGCCCTGGCGCTGCTACTGGCCCTGCTCACCACCGGAGCGCTCTCCGACCACCTGGGACGGCGGCCCGTCCTGGTGGGCTCCCTGGTCTCAGCCGCCGGCTCCATGATTCTCCTGGCCTCTGCGGACGGCGCAGGCCTCCTGACAGCCGCGCGGGCCCTGCAGGGACTGGCCACCGGAGCGGCCACCAGCGCGGCAGGCGCGGCACTCCTCGATCTGGAGGACCCCAGGCGTCCGGGCAGGGCCGCCCTGGCGAACACCATCGCCCCGGTCGCCGGCATGGCAGCGGGCGTCCTGGCCGCCACCCTCCTCGTCCGCCTCGCCCCCGCGCCCACCGTCACCGTCTACGTCCTGCTGGCGGGGTTGTTCGCCGCCCAGGCGATCGCGGTCACGTTCACCGCGGAGACGGCTCGCCGGCACACCGGCGTGCTGCGGTCGCTGCGCCCGCGGCTCAGCGCCCCGTCCACGGTCCGCCGCGTCCTCTCCACCGTCGGCACCGGGGTCGTGGCCGTCTGGGCGCTGGGCGGCTTCTACTCCTCACTCGGGCCGACCCTCGTACGCCTGGTGGCCCCCGACGCCCCGCAAGCGGCCCGCGGCATGGTCTTCTTCACCCTCAGCGCCGCCGCAGCCCTCACCGTGTGGACAGTGCGGCGCACCGACCCCCTCGCCGCGACGATCGGCGGATGCCTCTCCATCCTTCCCGCCACGTTCCTGACCCTGAGCGGTCTGCACGGCGTCGGACTGCCCGCCGTCTACGGTGGCGCGGCCCTGGCCGGCATCGCCTTCGGCGCCGTGTCGCAGGGGGCGCTGCGCCTGATCCTCTCCTCGCTCGACGAGCGCGACCGCGCCGCGTCGCTGGCCACCTACTACCTCCTCAGCTACCTCTCCATGAGCCTGCCCGCCATCGCCGCGGGAGCCGCCACCCAGCGCTACGGGCTCGCGATCACCTCCCACGCCTACGCCGTCATCGCCGGCCTGCTCGCCCTGGCAGCACTGGCAGCACTCGCCGCGTCAAGGCGCGGAGCAGCCCGCCCCGCAGACGACCGCCTGCGCTGACGACCGCCCGCGCCGACACCCCGCGCCGACACCCCGCGCCAACGACCGCAGACCGCCACGCCAACGACCACCTCCACCAACAACCACCTCCATCGACAAGAGCGAAGGAAACGACGGACCACCATGCAGACTCCCGCCGCCACGCCCATCCCCTCCTGGATCCTGGGCGAGGTCACCGTCCACCGCATCGACGAGGTCCTCCTGCCGCCCGCGACCGGACCGTGGCTGCTGCCCGACGCCACCCCCGAGGTGGTGACCGGCCAGGACTGGCTGCACCCCGACTTCGCCGACCACGAGGGAATCCTGCACCTCGACAGCCACAGCTTCGCGTTCACCGTGGCCGGGCTGCGCGTCCTCGTCGACACGGGCATCGGCAACGGGAAGGAGCGGGCCAACCCCGCCTGGCACAACCTGCGGACGGACTACCTGGAGCGCCTGACCGCCGCCGGCTTCCCCCCGGACTCCGTCGACCTGGTCGTCCTCACCCACCTGCACGCCGACCACGTCGGTTGGAACACCCAGGAGGTGGACGGAGCGTGGATCCCGACCTTCCCCAACGCCCGCTACCTCACCTCCCGCGCCGAGCGGGAGTTCTGGGCCGCTTACGACATGGACGAGGCCCGCCGGCAGATGTTCCGCGACTCCGTGACGCCGGTCGAGCAGGCGGGCCTGCTCGACCTCGTCGACGTCCCTGCCGGGGGCATCGCGATCGCCCCGGGCCTGCGCCTGCTGCCCACGCCCGGACACACACCCGGCCACGTCGCCGTCGAGCTGACCAGCCACGGCGCGACGGCGCTGATCACGGGCGACTGCATCCACCACCCGGTCCAGCTCGCCCACCCCGCCATCGGTGCCTGCGTCGACATCGACCCGCGTCGGTCCGAGGCCTCCCGCCGCGAACTGCTCGCCTCCCTCGCCGGCACGGACACCCTCGTCCTCGGCACCCACTTCGCGCCGCCCACCGCCGGCCGCGTGATCACGCACGGGGACGCCTACCGGCTGACTCCCGTGCCCGCGGCCTGACGGCCCGCCCGTTCCGGCCGCCCGAACGGCCGAACCGGCCCGTGGCTTCCGGCACGCGGGCCCGCCGATCGCACGCGGATTCCCGCCTCACTGCTCCGCGAAGGCGGACGAGCATCTCCGACCGCCCCGAACGACCGGGCGACCGGCCGACCGGGCGACGTGGCGCCAGGACGTACGTGGTCAGAGGGGCTTGAGCCGGGTGCGCAGGAGGCAGAATTCGTTGCCCTCCGGGTCGGCCAGGCAGTGCCAGCTCTCGGCGCCGGTCTGGCCGACGTCGACGGGCCGGGCACCGAGAGCCAGCAGCCGCTCCAGCTCGGCGTCCTGGTCACGGTCGGTGGCGTTGACGTCGATGTGCAGTGGGAGCTTCCCGGTCCGCGGGTCGCTGC
This sequence comes from Kitasatospora sp. NPDC022785, assembly GCF_055561295.1. Classification (NCBI taxonomy): domain Bacteria; kingdom Bacillati; phylum Actinomycetota; class Actinomycetes; order Kitasatosporales; family Streptomycetaceae; genus Kitasatospora; species Kitasatospora sp. NPDC022785. Next base: position 70,387 of record NZ_JBVHHB010000006.1, read on the forward strand.
TCGGGCTGAGGACGAGGGTGGGCTGCAGGCCGCCGAAGCCGGCGTCGGGCGGCCCGATCTGGATGCTTCCGTCGTCCTCCCGGTCGAGTTCGACGTAGCCGAGCACCTCGCTCCAGAACGCGGCGAGCCGCTCGGGGTCGGCGCAGTCGATGACCAGTTCACTGATGCGGCATGCCATGCCCGCCAGTGTAGGTCGGCGGCCGGGGAGTCCGTCGTCGGCCTCGTGCCCAAGGGCAACGTGCTACGGGATCGCGAACGGCCGACCACCACGCGCGAGCGCAACGCGGCGCGCCTCTCGCGGTCGGCGATCCGATCGCGGCGTTCGCGGATGGTGTCGGGGATGCCTCGACGTCGCAGCAGCCGACGGATCGACCCGGGGCAGCCCGCCACGGGCCATACCGGGTCAGGCACCTCCGCCGGCAACACGATCAATCAGTGGCGGAGTCCTGGCCCGGATCGGGCACAGGGGTCGGCACGAAGAGGCTCAGCCGATAGGTGGTCGGCTGCACCAGACGCCCACAGAAGGTGTCCATCCGCACCGCCGTCCAGTCGATCTGCCTGTCCGTCGCCCGGAGATGCCGGATGTGAGCGCGCCATTCCGACTCGTCCTGGGTCTCGAAGAGCACGTCCCAGCTGCCCGCGTCAGGTGCGAAGCGATCGGCAGCCCGCCGTATCTCGTCCTGCCGCTGACGCCTTCTCTTCCGCTGCCCTGGCATCGGCCCAGCATCGCTCGCATCCACCGTCACAGCAAGGCAATTGCCATACGGCTCCCCCGGTCGACTCCCCCGGTCGGCTGTCGGAGGGTGCCCGGCTCTACGGTGTTCCCGTGATCGACGGCCCCGCCGCCGTGTACGAGGGCGGCCGGGACCGGAGCCCGGTTCGACGCGGACGAGCCCGGCGGCGGCGCGTCCGCGTTCGGCCGTGGCGCAGTCGGTCCGAAGGGCTGCTCGGGTCAGCCGCGAACGCGGCTGACCCGACCCTCGTCCCAGACCGGTTCGTCCGCCTCCACCACCTGGCCGTCGGCCCGGAAGACGAGGAAGCGGCTGAACACCCGGGCGAACCAGCGGTCGTGGGTGACCGCCACCACCGTTCCGGTGAAGGCCGCCAGGGCCTGTTCCAGGGCCTCCGCCGAGATGAGGTCGAGGTTGTCGGTCGGTTCGTCCAGCAACAGCAGGGTCGCCCCGGCGAGTTCCAGCAGCAGGATCTGGAAGCGTGCCTGCTGTCCGCCCGACAGGGTTTCGAAGTTCTGGCGGCCTGCGCCGGCCAATCCGTAGCGACTCAGGGCCGACATGGCGCGCTCCAGGTCCAGCCCGGCCCGGTCGCCCTCGCCGGCGCCGAGGATGTCGGCCGGGGTCCGGCCGGCCCACTCCGGGTGACGGTGCGTCTGGGCGAACAGTCCTGGCCGTACACGTGCACCGAGCCGGCATTCACCCGTGTGCGCCACGGTCGCGGCCGCGTCCCCGCCGGCCTCGTCCAGCAGGCGGAGGAAGTGGCTCTTGCCGGATCCGTTCGATCCGAGCACGCAGACCCGGTCGCCGAAGAACACCTCCAGGTCGAACGGCCGCATCAGCCCGGTGAGTTCCAGGTCGCGACAGGTGATCGCCCGAACGCCCGTCCGGCCGCCGCGCAGGTCCGGCACGACCCGCTGCCGGCGTGGCGGCGCGGGCGGCGGCCCGACCGCCTCGAACTTCGCCAGCCTGGTCTGGGCCGCGTGGTACCGCGAGGCCATCTCGTCACTGATGGAGGACTGTTGGCGCAAGGTCCTGACGAGGTCCTTGAGCTGCTCGTGCTTCTCGCTCCAACGCTGCCGCAGCTCGGCCGCGCGTTGCCAGCGGGCCTCACGGGCCTCGCCCCAGGTGGCGAATCCGCCGCCGTGGGTCCAGGCCGTGCCGCCCTCCAGCGTCACGACCTGGCCGGCCGTCCGGCTCAGCACCTCGCGGTCATGGGTGATCAGCAGCACGCCCTGCCGGGTCTGGGCGAGCTGCTCCTCCAGCCAGCGCTTTCCCGGGACGTCCAGATAGTTGTCCGGTTCGTCGAGCAGCAGCAGTTCGGCCGGGCCCCGGAGCAGGGCCTCCAGGACGAGCCGCTTCTGCTCGCCGCCGGACAGCGTCGCCACCTCCCGGTACTGCGCGATCTGGAACGGGATGCCGAGTGCGGCGACCGTCACGGTGTCCCAGAGCACCTCGTAGTCGTACCCGCCGGTCTCGCCCCAGTCCACCAGCGCCTGGGCGTAGCGGAGTTGGGTGGGCTCGTCGTCGGCCTCCATCATGGCGAGCTCGGCCGCGTCGAGGGCGGCGGCCGCCGCCCGGAGCGACGGCGGTGCGACGGTGAGCAGGAGGTCCCGGACGGTGCGGTCGTCGCGCAGGCTGCCGATGAACTGCGGCATGACCGCAAGGGCACCCTGGCTGCGGAACGCCCCCTGTTGTGCCGGGAGTTCGCCCGCGAGGGTGCGCAGCAGCGTGGTCTTGCCCGCACCGTTGTCGCCGATGAGCGCGACCGTTTCGCCGGCGGGTACACGGAAGGAGACGTCGTGGAACAGCTCGCGACCGTCGGCGAGAACGTGACCGAGGCCGGTGGCTTCGAGATAGCCCATGGGAGCGGATCCTAGTCGCCGAACGCTCGGCGGGCGATTCAATTCCCGCGTCTCTCCGGTGGACCCGTCTCCCGCTTGACCCATCGTCAACCACTGCTCATCGGATCATATCCAGTAGCTCGATCGGGCTATTCACTCGTCAGCCTGAACGCTTCACCAAATGCCTTGCCCGAACCGGCCGTATACATAATGGTTGTGCCCGAAGTAAGCCACCAGGCGGGCCGTTCACGCCCTCCCTAGGCGGCTCTGCCTGCGTTCGTGCGTAGGCGTCCGAAGCCTGGCCGGCCCTCCACGGAAATGCGAGAGACAACCGATGCCATCCCCCGTCACCCCGCACTCCACGGCCCTCGCCCCGGGATCCGCTCCGGGATCCGCTCCGGTCACCGTCGCCCTCGTCGGGGCGGAATTCGGCTGGGGCAGTTCGGGAAAGCTCAGCGCGGTGCTCTCCGCCCTGCGGGACCGCCCGACGACGCCTCCCCTGCGCTTCGTCGGGCTGGCGTCGGGGCTGGGCCGCCCGCTGCTCGCCGAGCACACGGTGGACGACTGGCACGACCTGCCGGACGATCCCGACCGGTCGGCCGCCGCGGTCCGGGACGTGGTGCGGTCGCAGCAGGTGCGGGCCGCGGTGGTCGTCCTGGACGGCGCGGCGGCGCACGCCCTCCTGGGCGCTGGAGTGCCCACCGTGTTCGTCGACAGCCTGCCGTTCCTCTGGTCCGAGGGCGACCGCTCCGCGCTGCCCCTGGACGCGACGGTGTACTGCGCCCAGAAGAGCGTCGAGCTGCCGCCCGAGTGCCTGGACGTCCTGGCCGACGCCCGGGGGCTGCGCTGGGTCGAGGCGGTGATCGCCCGGCCCCGCGCCGCGGAGCCGCAGCGCGGCGCCGGACGGGGCACCGGCCGCCCGTACCGCAAGGCACTGATCAGCCTGGGCGGTCTGCGGGCACCGAGGCTCGACGATCCCGGGCACTACCCGCGTCTGGTCGTACCGGCCGCACTCGAGGCCCTCGCCGCCTACGGGGTCGAGGAGGTGCACATCGCCGGAAACCTGCCCGCCGACCTGGCGGGCCGGCTCGTCGACGCGGCGATCGCCCCGCCTCGGACGACCACCGGACCGCTCACGCACGGCGCGTTCCTGGACCGGCTGGACGACTGCGACGTCCTGCTCACCTCGCCGGGTCTGACCACCCTGCTGGAGGCGGGCGGGATGCGCGTCCCCACCGTCTGCCTACCACCGCAGAACCTCAGCCAGATCTTCAACGGCCGGTACCACAGCCAGGCGCTCGGGGCCGGGCTGCGCGTGCCCTGGCCCAAAGCCGTGCTCGCCGAGGACGAGGCACTGGCGCTCCGCTCGGAGGGCGAGGACAGCGCCCTCGACCTGATCTACGGCGCGATCGCGTCGGCGGCGCAGGACGAGGACCGCCCAGCCGTCGGCCACGCCCTGCGCGACGGCGTCCTGGAGGCACTGCGCCGGGCCGCCGGGGTCGACGACTGGGGCGCGCTCGCCACCACGATCGGCACCGGCGGCGCGGCCCAGGTGGCCGACGCCCTGCTCGGTGTCCTGGGCGCGGCGGATCCGCGCTCCTGACCCGCGCACTCCCGCCACCCCACCCCGTCCACTCGTCCCGTGAGTCGCCTGGAAGGTCTCCACCCCGTGCGTGCCCGTGATCGTTACCTCTTCATCAGGATCCTGGAAGCCTGCAACGCCGACTGCTTCATGTGCGACTTCGCCCTCTCCCGCGACACGTTCCGCTTCTCCCGGGAGGACTTCGACGACCTGCTGCCGAAGGCCGGGGACGCCGGCGTGGGCTATGTCCGGTTCACCGGCGGCGAGCCGCTGATGCACCCGGACGTGGTCGAGCTGGTGCGCGCCGGGACGGCCTCGGGGATGAAGATGTCCCTGATCACCAACGGCTCGCTGCTGCCCAGGATGGCCGCCCCACTGGCCGCGGCCGGCCTGGCCCAGGTGATCGTCAGCCTGGACGGCGCCTCCGGCGCCACCCACGACGTCTACCGGCGCTCCCCCGGCATGTTCGACAGCGGGCTGCAGGGCCTGCGCGACGCCGCCGCGCTCGGCATCCTGCCCAGGGTCAACACCGTGGTCGGACCGCACAACTACACCGAGATGCCACGGCTGCAGGAGGTGCTGACCGAGGCGGGCGTACAGCAGTGGGAGCTGTCCGCGCTCAAGCTCGACCGCACCATCACCTACCCCGACGCCGATCACGTCCGCAGCGTCTGCGATCCGATCTACGACGCCGACCCGGCCACCGTGCTGGTCCCGATGGGCAAGCGCTTCTACGGCGACACCCCGCAGGAGCAGGAGCGGTACTTCACCCGGTCCGTCACCCCGCGCGCCGCCGAACCGCTGTGCCACGTCGCCGACGACGTCATCTACGTCGACGGCAAGTACGGGCGGATGTTCGCGTGCAGTTGCATCCCCCACCGGGAGGGCGACGACGGGCCCGGGGGTGCCCCGCTGCGGGAGCAGGGGGTGATCAGGCTGGACACCCCGGTCTTCCGGGCGCACGCCGACTACTTCCGTGATCACGGGCCCGAGGTGTGCAGCGGGTGCTCCACCACTGCCGCCGGATACAGCGACGATGTGGCGCGACTCGGGTCGGTGGGCGCATGGCACTACTGACCTCCGCCCGGGAGTCCCCGGCAACGCCGGGCGGTCGCGCCGCGCACGCCCCGCGGGTACTGCTGAGTGCCCGCGAGGACCAGCTGGACTCGGTCCTCGCCCTGCGCCGGGTGGCCGCCCACCTCGGCGACCTCCGCCGGACCGACCCGTCCGAGCTCGACCCGCCACCGGTCGCGGCGCTGGTCTGCGACGACGTGGTGGTCGCCGAACGGCTGCTGGGCCTGGGCGTGCCGGTGGTGCACCTCGGCTCGGGCCACCCCGGCCCGCCCGCAGCGGAGGCTCCGCCGGGGCGTGCCGTCGGACGGCTCCACCGGCCCGGGTGGCTGCCGCCGTCCGGGCCCCTCCCCCGCGGTACACGGCCGACCGGGGTGCTCGCGCCGCAGCGCACCGGTCGGAGCCGGACCCGCTCGGGCACCCTCCTGCTGCTCTCCCTGTGGGGCGTACCCGAGGCGGACGCCGCGGCCTTCGCGGCCGGGGCACTACGGGGGTGGGCCGAGGCGGCACTGCACCGCACCGGAAACTGCACCGTGGTCACCGACACCGGGCTCGACCTCCTGCGGTCCGCCCTCGGCAGCCTCGCGGAGCATCCGGATGTCCGGGTGCACCGGGCCGTCGAGGCCGACGTGGACGCACTCCACGCCGATTCCGCCGTGTTCCTGGCCTCACCGGTCCTCGGGGCACTCACACTCGCCCAGGCGCGGCGGGCACCACTGGTCCTGCTGCCGCCACTCGGAGCCGCCCAGCGGGACTTGGCCGACCGGCTCGCCGAGGTGCTGCCGCTGCCCTCGGCGGTGGATCCGGCCGACCCGGGTGTGTGGGCATTGCCCGTCGACGCCGCAGCCGGGCCCTGGCACCTGCTCGACCCGGCCCTGGACGACCTGCGCGGCGCGCAGCGGGTCGCCCGCACCCTCCGTCAGCTCGCGCTCGCCCCGATGTGAGCCCGCCCTGAGCCCGCCCTGAGCCCGCCGTCCCCCAACCGCCGCGGCCCCTGCGTGGGCTCGCCCGTTCAGCCGCCCCGACACCGCCACCAACCGTCGCCCCGCCCACCGACCGTCAGCCTGCTGGTCCGACCGCACCGGTCGCGGCCACCCCGTCCACGTCGTCCGCGTCGTACTGGAGCCGCCATGTCCGACACACTCCGCGAGTCCACGGCTGCCGCCCGCCCCGAACTGATCCGCCCCAGGGTCCCGGAGTCCGACTGGGACGACTGGCGCTGGCACATGCGCCGACGCATCACCACCGTCGACAAGGCCCGGCAGTGGATCAACCTCAGCACCGACGAGGAGACGGCCATCGCCGGGGTGGCGGGCAAGTACCGCTGGAGCGTCACCCCGTACTACGCCTCGCTGATGGACCCTGACGACCCCGACTGCCCGGTCCGGCAGCAGGCGGTGCCGGCGCTCGGCGAGCTGATGGAGTTCCCCGGCGCCGAGGTCGACCCGGTCGGGGACACCTACTACCGCAAGACCAACCGGGTGGTGCACAAGTACCCGGACCGGGTGATCATGCTGATCACCGAGGCCTGCCCGGTCTACTGCCGCCACTGCACGCGCAAGTTCCACACCACCGACGTCGACGGCACCTACTTCCGCGACGACGAGGGCGGCTCCTACGACGAGGACCTGCGCTACATCGCCGACCACCCGGAGATCCGGGACGTCCTGCTGACCGGCGGCGACCCGCTGTCCTACCAGGACGGCAAGCTGGAGGAGATCATCGCCGGCCTCCGGGCGATCCCCAGTGTGGAGATCATCCGGATCGGCAGCAGGTTCCCGGTGCTGCTGCCGCAGCGGATCACCGAAGGCCTCTGCTCGATGCTCTCCCGCTACCACCCGGTCTGGCTGAACACCCACTTCAACCACCCGAAGGAGATCACCCCGGAGGCCGCGGCGGCGGTGGACCGCCTGCTGCGGCACGGGATCCCGGTCGGGAACCAGACGGTGCTGCTGCGCGGGATCAACGACGACGTCGCCACCATGCGCACCCTGATGACCGAGCTGCTGCGGATCCGGGTCCGGCCGTACTACCTCTACCACTGCGACAACGTCACCGGGGTCTCGCACTTCATGACGTCCGTGGAGAAGGGCTGGGAGATCATGGCCGGCCTCCAGGGCCACATCACCGGGTTCGGCGTCCCCCAGTACGTCCTGACCACGAAGATCGGCAAGATCCCCATCGCGCCGCCCTCCTACACCCAGATCCCCGAAGGCCTGCTGCTCCGCAACCACCGAGGCCAGGAAATGGTCGTCGACGGTTCGGCGCAGCCGATCACGGAGTCCGACACGGCATGAGCTCACTCGACAAGCGGCTCGGGCAGCGTTTCCTGCCCTACGGAGCGAACTACCTCGACTGGTCCGACATGTCGGAACTGCAGAAGGTGATCGAGCACCAGGTCCTGTTCCGCTACCAGACCGAGACCGAGAGCATGGCCTCCCGGCTGGAGCGGACGGCCGCCGAACGGCTGGGTGCAGGCCACGCCCTGGCCGTCCACAACTGCACGGAGGCACTGAGGCTGGCCCTGATCTCCACCGGCCCCGCCATCGGCGACCTGGTGCACATCCCGGCGGTCACGTTCGTCGCGGTGGCCGGCGCGGTGCTGTCGTGCGGCCTGATCCCCGTGCTGGTCGACGCCGACGACTCGCTCTCCATGGACCCGACGCTGCTGCCGCCCGACGCCCGGCGGGTGATCACCGCCCACATGGAGGGCACCGTGGCACCGCTGCCGGCGGATGTCCCGTACCTGATCGAGGACTGCGCCCAGTCCCTCGGCGCGCGCTTGGCCGACGGCCGGTACGCCGGGACGGCCGGCTACGCCGGGACGTTCAGCTTCCACCACAACAAGGTCCTCACCTCGGGCGAGGGCGGGCTGGTCCTCACCAATGCCGACGACGCCTGGGCGACCATGCGCCGCTACCACGACCACGGCTCGGCGCGGGTGCCCGGCCACTACCCGACGTGGGACCAGGACGCCCACTTCGGGGAGAACTTCGTGACCAGCGAGCAGGTCGCGGCCGTCCAGTGCCAGCAGTTCCGGCACCTCGACGAGCTGCTCGCGGGCCTGGAGCGGATGTACGCCATCGCCATGGCCGAACTGCCCGACCGGCCCGGCCTGGAGGTCCGGCCCCGGGCCGACGGGGACGTCAAGGTCAGCCTGCGTTTCCGGTGCGAGAGCAAGGAGCTGCGGGACGCCGCGGTGACCGCGCTCACCGCCGCCGGCATCGCCAACTGGACGCTCGGGAAGTACCTGCTGCCCGACCATCCGGTGCTCGCCGGCCGCCGTTCGCTCTACCGCGACGGCTTCCCCTGGAACCACGCCCCCGAGGGCCCGCTCGCGCTCAGCCGCGACGGCTTCGCCCGGACCAGGGACCTGCTGGACCGCACCCTGTGCGTGCCGCTCTCCCCCGAGCTGCCCGAGGAGGAGCAGGCCCTCGCGGCCAAGACCGTCCGCCAGGTGCTGGAGGCGGTGTGACCGACGCCGAGGTGCTGTTGATGGTGGACGACCGACCCTCGTCCTTCACCCGCTACGCGGCCCGGGAGCTGGCCGACCGGCTGGTCCTGCTGCGGTTCGCCGAGACACGCCTGGACCTGTCGGAGGACTATCTCCTGGAGACCGCGCACCTGCCCGCCTTCTGGGTGCGTGAGGGCGTGCCGGCGGAGGAGGAGGCGAAGCGGTACCGGGAGTGGGCGGCCGGGCTGCCGGTGCCGCCGACCCGGTTCTGCAACCCGTCGGAGCCCCGCCAGGCCGTGGCCCAGCGGTTCGCGGCGCTCGCCGGCCTGCCGCACCTGACCGAGCAGCAGGTGACCCTCGTCCGGGACAAGGCCGCCATGAAGGCCCGGTTCCGGGAACTCGGCCTGCGGACGGCGGAGTTCACCCGGGTGTGGTCGAGCGCCGAGGTCGAGCGGTTCGCCGGGCGGCACGGTTGGCCGGTGGTGCTCAAACCGGTGGACTCGTTCGCCTGCGTGGACACCTACCGTCTCGCCGGGCCCGGTGACCTCGCCGGGATCGACCTCACCGCACGGCAGTGGATGGTGGAGGAGCACCTCGGCGGTACCGAGTGGGAGGTGTGCGCGATCATCCTCGGCGGCGAGGTGCTGGACGCGTGGCCGAGCGCGATGCCCTGCCGACCGCTGGACATCGTCGACGGCGCGATGAACGCCAACATCAGCGTCGGCACCGGTGAAGGGCCGCCGGTCGACGTGCGGGCGCTGGTCCAACGCATCGCCACCGGGATGGGCATCGACCACGGGTACGCCCACATGGAGTTCTTCCTGATCGACGGCGAGGTGTACGCGGGCGAGATCGGCGTACGGCTCGCGGGCTGCGAGATCCCCGCCAACCACGGCCACGCGTACGGCTTCGACGTGTTCGGCGCCACCCTGGCGGTCTACCTCGGCCGCCGGCCCGAGCTGGACTACCGCGAGCGCCGCTGTGCGGGCGACCTGCTGCTGCCGCTGCCCGGCTCCGGGACGATCCGGCGGATCACCCCCCGGGAGGAGCTGCTGGGGATGCCCGGCGTCGTCGACGCCGTCCTCAAGGTCCGTGCCGGTGACCGGGTGGCGGCCCGCCGGGCCTCGCACAACGCCTCGGGGTACGCCCACGTCGTGGGAGGGTCGGTCGAGGAGGTGGAAGTCCGCATGCGCGAGGTGCTCGACCGCTTCGCGATCGAGGTGGTGCCGGGTAGGGAGGCCGGTGTCGTCCCCACCTGATCCCGCCGTGCCGCCCGTCCGCGCAGCGGCCCGGCACCCCACTCCGCCGCCTTGTGCGGCCACGGAACGGAGAACGACCACGTGACCAGCGGCCTGCCCCGTCGCTTCCTCGATCTGCTCACACGCCCCCGGGTGGCCGGGGCGGCCTGGTGGAGCGTCGTCTCCAGGCTGCCGGTCTATCTGATGTCGCTGGCACTCGTCCTGACCGTCCGTGAGCAGGGCGGCAGTTACGCCCAGGCCGGTCTGGTCGCCGCGCTGTACACGCTGGGGATGGCCCTCGGCAGCCCGCTGATCGCCCGCCACCTCGACCGTCGCGGCCGGGCGGCGGTGCTGACGGCGACCGCCGTCGCCTACCCGGTGGCGCTCACCGTCCTGGTGTGGTTCACCCACCCCGGCGGCTGGGCACAGCCCGCGGCGGCGGTCCTCGCCGGGGCGGTGCTGCCGCCCGCGAACGCCTGTATGCGGGCGCTCTGGGCGCGGCTGCCGCTCCAGGAGGAGGAACGCGAGACCGCCTACCTCTGGGAGGCGCTGCTCACCGAGGTCCTGGTGATCGGCGCCCCGCTGATCCTGGCGGCGCTGATGCTGGTCGGCTCGGCGGGCCTGGCGCTGACGACGGTCGCGGTGCTGGGCGGCGTGGGCACGCTCGGGCTTGCGTACACCCGGCTCCCGGCCGGCACCGAGGACACCGCGGTGGCCGCTCCGAAGGAGCCGCGCCACCCGCTCGGACCGCTGCGGGAGCCCGCCCTGCTGGCCCTGACCGGCATCATGGCCCTCTCCGCGGTGCCCATCGGCCTGCTGACGCTGGCCATCCCGGCCTTCGTCGACCGGCACGGAGCCCCCGGCGGCGCGGGCGTGGTCTACGCCTGCTGGGGAGTCGGCAGCGCCCTGGGCGCCCTCTGGCTCGGCCGCTCGCAGTCCCGGGTGGCCCCCCAGGTGCGCTTCCCCCGGCTGCTCCTGGCGTACGCCCTCGGGACGGGCCTGACGCTGCTCGCCGGTTCCCCGGTGGGCCTCGCGGTGGCCCTCGCGGTGGGCAGCGCACCCATCGCCCTCGTCTCAGCCAGCGAGATGACCCTGGTGAGCGGCATCGCCGACGGCCGCTCGCTGGCCGAGGCCTTCACCTGGGCCTCGCTGGCCACCGTCCTGGGCGACGCGCTGGGCCAGCAGGCCGGCGGGCTGCTGATGGACCCGCTCGGGCCGCGTGCGGTGTTCGCCGCGGCGACCGGCACCGCCTTGGCCGCCGCCGCACTGGCCTTCGCCTGCCGGGGGCTGCTGACCCGGCGCGCGGTGCCGGTGGTGGAGTGTGCGGCATGACGGCCGGACCCACCACCCGGGACCCGCCGGCCGGCTCGTCGACGCCCCGCCTCATCAGACCGGTCGCCCCCGGCGCCAGGCTGACCGCCATCGGCCCGGTCGCCCCGGCGCCAGGCTGACCGCCATCGGCCCGGTCGCCCCGGCGCCAGGCTGACCCTCATCGGCTCGGTCGCCCCGGCGCCAGGCTGACCGCCATCGGCCCGGTCGCCCCGGCGCCAGGCTGACCCTCATCGGCTCGGTCGCCCCCGGCCGCCAAGCTGACCGTCATCGGCTCGCGCGCCGAGCCGCTCCCCTTCCCCCGCCCTCCCGGCGCGGACCACACGAGGTGTCCACCATGAACGCTGCCCTCACCGACCGGCGGCCCGACCTGCCGTCCGAACCCACCCCCCTGTTCCGTCCGGTCACCCGGGACCAGTTACCGCAGGCCGTCCGGGAGTTCCTGGCATCCCCCCAGCTGCTGCCGGTGCCGGTCCCGACCGAGGACCGCGCCGATCTGGCGCAGAGCGTCGAGCTCGCCGGCCGGCTGTACGGCGGCCTGCGGCAGCCGCACCCGCTGGATGTCGGGATCGTCCTCGGCGCGGCACAGCTGCCCGAGGGGCTCGCGGACCTCGCCCGCCCGCTCGCCCGGACCTGGGTGGCCGAGGAGGAACTGGCGGACGTCGCGGCGTTCCAGGAGCGGCACAGCGGTTCGCTGCTGCTCGTCGGCCGCTACGACCGCCTCACCCTCGACCCCGTCCGGGCCCTGCTGCTGGCCACCTACCGCGGCCGACCGCACGGGCTGACGCTGCTGAGCGGCCGGGACGACGCCTCGGTCGGCTGGAACGTGGCCAAGCAGTACGCGGAACCGGCGCTCGACGTCGACGCGCTGGGCCTGTTCACCGACACCGACCGGCCGCCCCGGCTGCCGGGTGTCCAGGTCTTCGACGACCGTGACTTCGACCGCGAGGACATCCAGGCCCAGATCCTCGGCACCCGCTGGCGGCGGGTGGCCTTCCAGGGGCACGGCAAGGACGACAGCGTCAACCTCGGCGAGTTCACCATCTGCGGCCTCAACGGCTCGGCCGCGGCCGTGCCCGGGCTGCTCGGCCCGCGCTGCGCCTACGGGCTGCCCTGCTACAAGCCGGAGGACAAGCTCGTCCCGCTCAACCGGGTGGAGGCCGTCGAGCTGGTGCTCAGCGCGTGCAACAGCGGCCCGCTCGCGGACCTCGCCCTGTACGACCCGAAGTACCAGCTGCTGCTGAACGCGCTCGACGGGCCGGCCCGCACGGTGGTCTCGGCCGTGTCGGTGCACGACACCGACCGCCCGGAGAACGTCGCCTGGATGCACGGCGCCCTGGTCGGCGCGGACTCCGTCGACACCCTCAACGCCAGCCTGGCCGGCTCCCACCCCTACCCGGCGTTCATGCGCTTCGGCCTGCCAGGAGCACCGGAGGACACCCCGCCGCCCCCGGCCCCGGCGGACCACCGCCCCGACCCGCTGCTGCTCACCGTGGGCGCCCGGCTCGCCGCCTACCTCGCCTCGGAGCTGCTGCCGCACAACCACCCGCTGCGTCCGCGGCTGACCAAGCTGGCCCGGAAGGTCGACCTCTGGGTGGCCAGGCCGACCCACCTCGCCGACCAGTCGCCGGAGCAGATCCGCGTATCGCTCACGGCGGACCTGCAGTCCCTCGACCACGTGATCACCGAGCAGGTCGCGGCCAACCCCGAGCACGAGCTGATGAACTACCCGGCACACTTCGGCGACCGCAGCAGCCTGGACCCGCAGGTCCGCGAGGTCACCTGCCACTGCGGGCGCCCCGCGCAGGAGTTCACCCGGCGGGGCCTGCTCCCGCACGTCCTGGACACCACGTGCGTCGTCTGCATGCGCTGCGGCGACGTCACCTTCCAGCTCCCGGACGCCCCCACGCTGCTCGCCCACGCCGCGGACGAGGTCGAGCAGGGCGGGGTGCTGGAGGTCCGGGCGCTGGTCACCGCGCCCCGGACCGGCCCGGTCCGGCTGGGCCTCTTCGTCCCGGGCTACCTGCGCGAGGACGCCACGGTGGAGCCGGTCACCACGAGGCTCCGGCTCACCGGCGGGCACGCCGAGGAGGTCGCGTTCCGCGTGCGGTTCGCCGCCGACACCGCCCCGCAGGCCTACTACTTCACGGTGTTCGCCGTGCAGGACCTCGCCGTCTCGACGGCCCGGCGCCACTTCGGGGTCGTCCCCGTGAGCGCCTGACCCACCCGCAACCCCCTAGGGAGAACCATGGAGAGCCAGACCAAGCCCGCGATCGAACTGATCGAGCAGAACGGCGAGGTGACCCTCAGCATCGGCGGCGAGCAGGCCATGCAGGCCTGGGAGCGGGACTTGATGTGGGCCAGCGCCGACACGCTCTGCGAGTACGGCCAGGACTTCTACGAGGTGGGGCTGGGCCTCGGCCTGTCCGCGCTGCGGATCGCCGGCAACCCGGCGACCCGACGGCACACCGTGCTGGAACTCTTCGACGAGGTCGAGGACCTCTTCCGGGCCCGGCACCCCGCGCTGCCCGACAACCTCACCGTCGAACGCGGCGACTTCTTCCAGCGGATCTTCGAGCTGCCGTCCGAGAGCATCGACGGAATGTTCTTCGACCCGGCCCTCGACATGGAGGTCTGGACGGACGCCGAGCTGTGGGCCAGGACCATGCCGGAGGTCGTCCGGGTGCTGCGTCCCGGCGGCGTGTTCATCCCGTTCTTCAGCACCAAGCCGGAGCTGCGCTGGCAGTACTTCCCGCACTTCCGTCGGATCCGGGTCGAGCGGCACCCCTTCGTCGCGTACGACACCACCGAGTACACCCACGGCGGCACCACCGGCGACGCCTTCATCCAGTGCTTCCTCAAGGACTGACCCCGGCACGCCGCCTTCAGCCCACGCCCGCCCGCCGGTCGGCCCTCACCCGACACCCGGTCACCGGCGCTGCTCCGGAGGTATCCCCATGGCCATCACGCTGCCCCATGACTCCCGCCCCGACCTGGGCATCCGTTCGATCTTCCTCGCCGGCCCGTTCATCCAGCTCCTGGACCCGGAGACCGGAGAGATGCCGGCCGACGCCCGGGCCCCGTTCGACGTCCTGATCAAGCACTTCGAGGCGCAGGGGCTCTCCGTGCACAACGCCCACCGCCGCGAGGCGTGGGGTGCGGACCTGATGCGGCCGGATCAGTGCACCAAGCTCGACCAGGACGAGATCCGCAAGGCCGATGTCTTCGTCGCCCTCCCGGGCCACCCGGCCTCCCCAGGCACCCACATCGAGATCGGCTGGGCCAGCGCGTTCGACAAGCCGATCGTCCTGCTGCTGGAACGCGGCCGGGAGTACACCTTCCTGGTCCAGGGCCTGCACACGGTGGCCTCGGTGGAGTACGTGGTCCACACCGACATCGCCGCCTGCCTGCCGGCCGTCGACCGGGCAGTGGACCTGGCGGTGCTGCGGCAGCGGGAGGGCAACGGCGGTCGGTGACCGGCGAGCGCCCGGGCTCCGGCCTCGGCCGGAGCCGACGCCGGAGCCTGAGCCGAAGCCGGAGCCCGCGCGGAAGCCGAAATCGGAACGGAAGCCGAAGCAGGAGCAGGAGCAGGCGCCGGAGCCGGAGCGGAAGCCTCCCGCCCCCGGGCCTGCCGCCGACTCCCGAGGAGGGGAACCGATGAACAAGTCCGCCCGGCTCCTGGCAGCCATCCTCGCGTGCCTCGCGCTGATCGCCACCACGTCGGGCGGCTCACGACCCGGCAACGGGCGGCGCGCCGAGCCGGTCCGGACGCCGGCCGCGGCCGCCTACGTGACCGAGCTGACGGGCGACTCCTCGGGAGGCGGCTGGTCCGGGCACGAGCGGGTGACCTTCGGCAACGTCTCGGCGGAGCCGCTCCACGAGGTCTTCCTGAGGTTGTGGGGCAATGCCCACGGAGGCTGCACGGCACCGTCCGTCACCGTGACACACCTGGTCGGGGCCACCGCGCACGAGCTCTCGGTCGGGTGCACCGCGCTGCGGATCGCCCTGCCGGCGCCGCTCGGTCACGGCGGGCGCCACACGGTCGGCTTCGACCTCACCATCCGGGCCCCCGAACGCACGGACGACGCCGACCGGTTCGGGCGGCACGGGGCGTACAGCTACTTCGGCAACGCCCTGCCGGTGCTCGCGGTGCGGGACGCCACCGGCTGGCACCTCGACCCGTTCACCGACACCGGGGAGTCCTTCTACACGCTGGCCGCCGACTTCACCGTCGTGCTGGACCATCCGGCTGCCCTGGGGGTACCCGCCACCGGGAGTTCGTCCGACACCCCTGGCGCCTCCGGACGGACCGTCACCACGGCGACCGCCCGGCAGGTGCGTGACTTCGCCTGGGCCGCGGGCCCCTTCGACACCGTCTCCGGAGTCTCCGCCGACGGGGTCAGGGTCAACGTCCACACAGCGGCCGGCGTCGGCGCGGCGGACGCGCGGGCGATGCTGGCCACCGCCGAGTCCGCCCTGGACGCGCACGGCCGCGCATTCGGCGCGTACCCGTACCCGGAGCTGGACGCCGTCCTGGACAACGCCCTCTGGTTCAGCGGCATGGAGTACCCCGGGTTCGTCCTGGACCGGGTGAACACGACCGCCCTCGTCCACGAGATCGCCCACCAGTGGTGGTACGGCATCGTCGGGGACGACCAGTACCACCAGCCCTGGCTGGACGAATCGTTCGCCGAGTACGCCACCGACCTGGCCGGCGGCCGGGACGGGGCGGACTGCTGGAGCACCGTCGTGTGGTCGTCGCCGCAGGAACGGATCACCAACGGCATGGCGTACTGGGACGAACACCCGGCCCGGTACGGGGTCGTCGTGTACGACTACGGCGCGTGCGCGCTGCACGACCTACGGCGGCTGATCGGAGCCGACGTGATGACCCGTCTGCTCCGCGACTACGTGTGCGAGCACCGGTACGGCGTGAGCAGCACTCCCGCCTTCACGTCCGCCGCCCAGGCCGCCACCGCCGAGGACCTGACCCCGTTCTGGGCCGCCCACCGGATCGGCGCCTGACCGACCAGCCGTGGGCGGCGGCCCGGAGCCGCCGAGAGTCACCGTCCGGCAAGGACGCACTGTCCGGACCGCCGGCTCCCCGGCCCCGGCCACTGCGGTGACGCCCCGGCGGGGGCGGGGCTCCGCCCTCAGAGCCAGCCGCGACGGCTGGCCTGGACGCCGAGCTGGAAGCGCGTCCGCGCGCCGAGGACCTCCTGGAGGCGGGTGATGCGGCGGGCCACCGTCCGTTCACTGACGCCGATCTCGCGGGCGATCGACTCGTCGGTCAGACCGCCGCTGAGGTAGGTGAGCAGTTGCCGGCTCTCGACTCCGGGAGCCGTCCCGCTGTCGTCCCCGGTCTCGACGGCGGCCGGCAGCGGGACGGCGATCTGCCAGAACGACTCGAACACCCCGATCAGCGAGTCGAGGAGGTCCGATCGCTGCACGACGATGTGGTGCCGGCGGTCCCAGTCGCTGGACGGGGGGCAGACGAGCGCGAACCGGTCGTCGCAGATGCCCATGTTCAGCGGCACCTCGGGAAAGACGCGGGCTCGTTCCCCGAGGTCGATGGAGGTCTGGACGGCCTGTCGGGCGGCCCCGTCCCGCAGTACCCGGGACCCGTAGACGACCGTGCACGTCACACCGCGGGTCAGCGCCTCCCGGCAGCCGGGGGCCAGCATGTTGGGTTGTGCGGATCGGCCGGTGAACCCGATGGTCAGGCCGCGCACCCGGTCGGTGGCCTCGTCGTAGAGCCGCCGGACGAGTGCACTGCGGGCCGCCTCCGTCCGGGCGACCTCGATGTAGTCGGCTCCGTCGGCGTGGTGGTGGTCGCGCCAGAAGCGGGACAGTTCCTCGACGCCGTCGTGCAGGGCGGCGAGTTCCTTGCTGCGCCTGTCCACCACGACGTCCAGCGCGGCGCGCGGGGGGCGGGCGACCAGCCGTGTGCCCTCCGGTTCCACCAGGCCGAGGCCGGTCAGTTCGCCGATCGCCGCGGCCATGGCGTGCGAGGTCACCCGCAGGGCGCCGGCCAGTTCGGCCGGGGCCAGCGGGCCGCGCTCGACGAGGAGGAGGTAGGCGTTCTCGGCCGTCTGGCTCATACCTATGCCATGAAGCGAATACACCTCTCGATCGTCTCACGAGGCCGACCGGATCCGGCGAGCGAGGCTGTCGTCTTTCCGCCATGCCGGATTCTGCCAGGGCGAACTCGTCGCCGGCGGTTCGGCCCCGCCGCACACTCTGCATGCGGCATCGCCGACCGCTACCCGCCGGCCCGAGCTGCAGCCTGCCCGCCCGCTGCGTGGTGGAGCCGTCGGCGCACCCTCGACCTTCGTGCGGTCGGTCCAGGCCGGTCGAGCATGCGAAGGGAGCGTCGCCTCCCGGCATCCCCTCGGCAGACGAAAACGCGCACATACCTGTTCGGTCATGTTGACTTCTGTGCAATCGCGCTTCATATTGGGCGAAATTGAGCGCTCACACCGCCGCCGGCCCGGCATCGGGCTCCGGCGGGCGCTCAACCCGGCCCACCCGACCGGGACATCAAAGGCCCATGCGTTCCATCCCGTTGCGATCCCTCCGCGACAGGACCCCCACCCATGGAACTGGAGCATTCCGTGCGAACACTTCCCCGCGCCCTCAGAGGCGGGGCCACTGCGCTGGCGGCGCTGGCCCTGGGAATCGCCGCCACCTGGACGCCCACCCTGGCATCCGAAGCCCAGGCCGCGCAGCAGCAACATCAGCAACAGCGGATCACCATCGACGGCTCGTCAAGTGGCCGGTCTTTCGACGGACTTGGGGCCATCAGCGGCGGCGGCGCCACCTCGCGGCTGCTGGTCGACTACCCGGAGCCGCAGCGCAGCCAGGTGCTGGACTACCTGTTCAAGCCCGGCTACGGCGCCGCGTTACAGATGCTGAAGGTGGAGATCGGGGGCGACGGGAACTCCTCCGACGGCCCCGAGCCCAGCCACATGCGCACCCCCACCGAGGTCAACTGCGACCGCGGTTACGAGTGGTGGCTGATGGAGCAGGCCAAGGCGCGGAATCCGGATATCACGTTCTACGGCCTGGAGTGGGCTGCGTCGGGCTGGCTGAACGGCGGCGTGTGGTCCCAGGACAACATCACCTACATCCAGTCCTGGCTGGGATGCGCCGACAGCCACGGCCTGAAGATCGGCTACCTGGGCGGCTGGAACGAGAACGGCTACAACAAGGCCTGGTACCAGACCCTCCGCGCCGCCCTCGACAGCAGCGGTCACGGCGACACCCTGCTGGTGGCGTCCGACAACGACGACGAGAACTGGTCGGTGGCGGACGACCTGGCCGCCGACCCCGCCTTCAACAAGGCCGTCGCCGCCGTCGGCCTGCACGGTGTCTGCTGGCACTCGACCCCGGCCTACACCGCCTGCCCCGGCAGCACCACCGCGAAGGGGCTCGGCAAGCCGCTGTGGGTCGCCGAGGACGACGTCGACAGCTACGGCTCCCAGCCGGCGGCGCTAGCCCGCAACCTCAACCGTGAGTACATCGACGCCAAGGTGACCTCGGACATCAAGTGGGCGCTGGTCAGCTCCTGGCCCTCGAACCTGCCGTTCGCCGGGGCCGGCCTGATGGCGGCCGACCAGCCCTGGTCGGGCAACTACGCGGTGAGCCGCAACATCTGGGCGATGGCCCACACCACGCAGTTCGCCCGTCCGGGCTGGCGGTACCTGGACACCTCGGTCGGCTACCTGTCCGGTGTCGGTGTCAACGGCGATCCCCACAGCGGCAGTTACGTCACCCTCAGGTCCGGCCAGGACTACAGCACCGTCATCGAGACCACCGACGCCTCCGCCGCGAGGACGGTCGACTTCACGGTCGCCGGCGGCCTGTCCAGCGGCGCGGTGCACGTCTGGGCCACCAACATGAACAGCACCGACTCCTCCCAGTGGTTCGTCCACACCCAGGACGTCACCCCGCGGCGCGGAGCCTTCTCTCTCACCCTCCAGCCCGGCTACGTCTACACCGTGACCACCACCACCGGTCAGGGCAAGGGTGACGCCGTCGCGCCGGCGGCGAAGTCGTTCCCGCTGCCCTACCGGGCCGACCTGAGCACCCAGCAGGCCGGGGTGGCAGGCCGCTACTTCCACGACTGGGCGGGCGCGTTCGAGACCGCACCCTGCCCGGCCGGGGCCGGCACCCCGATGTGCCTGCGCCAGGTCCTCACCCAGGCGCCGCACCCGTGGCACTCGGACATGAACTACACCCCCGCCACCCTGCTGGGAGATCCGGCCTGGAGCAACTACCGCGTCAGCACGGACGTCCTGCTCGAACAGGGCGGCAGCTCCGCCGAACTCCTCGGCCGGATCGACCACGTGGACCACGACCGGTCCGCCTACCACCTGAAGATCGACGACGCCGGGACGTGGCGGCTGTCCACCGAGAACCGCTCCGGCACGGACACGCCGCTGGCGAGCGGCAGTTACCCCGGCGCTGGCGCCGGGACCTGGCACAACCTCGCGCTCGCGATGCAGGGCCCGTCGATCACCGCGTCCGTCGACAACGTCGAGGTGGCCGTCGTGACCGACGCGAGCCACGTCGTCGGCCAGAGCGGTCTTGCCGTCGGCGGCTTCCAGCACGCCGACTTCGCCAACCTCGCCGTCACCCCGCTCGCCGGTCCGGCGGTCACCCCGGTCACCAGCGTCAACAGCGGCAAGTGCCTGGACGTGACCGGCGCCTCCGGCGCCGACGGCGCGCCCGTGGTCCAGTGGGCCTGCGGTCCGGGCAAGGCCAACCAGCAGTGGACGCTCGTCCCAGTGGCGGGCACCGGCGCCGTCCAACTGATCTCCGTCAACAGCGGCAAGTGCCTGGACGTGACCGGCGCCTCCGGCGCCGACGGCGCGCCGGTCGTCCAGTGGACCTGCGCCACCGGCCGGACCAGCCAGCAGTGGGCCACGACGCAGTAGTCCGCCACACGGCCGTCCCGATTCACGACCGGTCTCGTTGTGCTGTCCGGCCGCGAGACCGGTCACCCCACCCAGTCCCATTCCCATTCCCAGTCCCACTCTCCGCGCCCGCAGCGACGAACCCGCCGTCGGCCTGTCGGCCTGACCCCGCCGCCCGCGGGGCGCGAGCCACGTGGCACGACACACCCCGGCCCGCCGCACGGGCCGCCCCACCACTCTCGGACACACCGTCCGAGCCGTACGGATCCCCCACAAGGAGCTGGTATGACCTGGCGATCACGACCACGCACCACCCTGCTCTCCGCCCTCGCCCTGACGGTGGGCGCGCTCACCGGCGTGGCGGCAACCACCCCCGCGCAGGCCACCCCCACGCAGGCCACCGCCGCACAGGGTTCCCCCGCGCAGGCGACCGCCGCGACCACGATCACCGTCGCCGGCAACCAGCCGGGCCGGGTGTTCGACGGCGTCGGCGCCATTTCCGGCGGCGGCGGCAACTCCCGGCTGCTGGCGGACTATCCGGAACCGCAGCGCAGCCAGGTGCTGGACTACCTGTTCAAGCCGGGCTACGGCGCCGCGCTCCAGATCCTCAAGGTGGAGATCGGCGGTGACACCAACTCCACCGACGGCGCCGAGGCCAGCCACATGCACACCGCCGACACCCTGGACTGCAACCAGGGCTACGAGTGGTGGATGATGGAGCAGGCCAAGGCCCGCAACCCCGGCATCAAGCTGGCCGCGCTCTCCTGGGGTGCCCCCGGCTGGGTCAACGACAACAGCACCACCAGCAACACCGTCTACACCCCGAAGATGCACGACTACCTGCTCTCGTGGCTCGGTTGTGCCCGGCAGCACAACCTCACCATCGACTACCTCGGCGGCTGGAACGAGCACGACGCCGACCCGCAGTGGTTCGTGGGCCTGAAGAACAAGCTCGTCGCGGGCGGCTTCGGCTCGGTGAAGGTCGTCGCCCCCGACCAGTTCGGCTACCGGGTGGTCGACCAGATGACCGACGACGCCGCCTTCCGCAACGCCGTCGACGTCATCGGGGTGCACTACCCCTGCGGCTACAACAGCGACTTCAGCAACTGCAAGCCCGCCGCGGACTCCGCCTCGATCGACAAGGCCCAGGGACTCGGCAAGCCGATCTGGGCGAGCGAGAACGGCTCCGAGGACTACCAGGCCGGAGCGAGCTCGGTGGCCCGCGGCATCAACCGCGGATACATCGACTCCCGGTTCACCGCCTTCGTCAACTGGCCGGTCGTCGCCGGGCTGTACGGCAACCTGGACTTCGCCACCGACGGCATGGCACTCGCCAACCAGCCGTGGTCCGGCAACTACACCGTGGGCAAGACGGCCTGGGTCACCGCCCACACCACCCAGTTCACCCAGCCCGGCTGGCGCTACGTCGACGGCGCGAGCAGCTACCTCGGCAACAAGCGCACCAACGGCAGCTACGCGACGCTGAAGGCCGCCGACAACTCCGCGTACTCCACCGTCATCGAGACCATGGACGCCACCGCCGCGCAGGCCGTGAACTTCACCGTCACCGGCGGCCTGCCCACCGGACGGGTGCACGTGTGGGCGACCAACGTGCGGTCGGACAACAGCAGCGACTGGTTCGTCCGCCAGCCGGACCCCGTCGTGACGGGCGGCGGCCGCTACTCCCTGACCCTCCAGCCCGGCTACGTCTACACCGTGACCACAACGACCGGGCAGGGCAAGGGCACCGCCACACCCCCACCCGGCAGCGCCCTCCAACTGCCGTACGCCGACAGCTTCGAGGCGCCCGCCGCCACCACCTCGCCGAGGTACTTCGCCGACATGAACGGCGCCTTCAAGACCGTGGCCTGCGGCGGCGGCCGGACCGGGACCTGCCTGCGGCAGATGGCCCCCACCGTGCCGATGCGCTGGACCGACGAACCGTTCAACGCCCCGTACACGATCATGGGTGAGGGCGCCTGGCAGAACTACACCGTCGCCTCGGACGTCCTGTTCGAGCAGCCCGGCAGTGTCGAACTGCTGGGCCGGATCGGCCGACAGGGGCACAACAACAACGGCCTCAACGCCTACCACCTGCGGCTCTCCGATGCCGGCACGTGGTCCATCCTCAAGAGCGACACCAGCTGGAGCTTCACCACCCTCGCCACCGGGACGATCGCGGCACCCGGTCTGAGCAAGTGGACCGGCCTCGCCCTCACCCTGCAGGGCTCGACCCTGATCGCGAGCGTCGGCGGCCAGGAGGTCGGCCGGGCCACCGACACCTCGTTCACCAGTGGGATGGCCGGCCTCGGGCTGGGCAGCGGCGGCTACCGGACCCAACAGTTCGACGACTTCGCCCTCACCCCGGGCGCCGCCACCCCGCTGCCCGTCGGCCCGATCACCTCCGGGCTCGCGGCCGGCAAGTGCGTGGACGTCGACCAGGACTCCGGCCTGAACGGCGCCCGGGTGCAGCTGTGGGACTGCACCAGCGGCTCGGCCCAGGTCTGGACCCTGGACAGCGGCAAGCTCACGCACAACGGCAAGTGCCTGGACGTCACCGGCCAGGCCACGGCCAACGGCTCACCCGTCGAGCTCTGGGACTGCAACGGCGGCGCCAACCAGCAGTGGTCGCCGCAGCCGGACGGCAGCCTCAGGAGTCTCCAGTCCGGTCGCTGCCTGGACGACCCGGCCCTCGACACCACGAACGGCACCCGGCTGGACATCTGGGACTGTGACGGCGGGGCCAATCAGTCCTGGCGACTGCCCGGCTGATCATCCGCTCGGTGCCGGCCGACCGGATTCCTCGACGGTCGGCCGGCACCGACACACCGTGGGCGCGGGGAGCGGCAGCACGCAGGGGCGCCACCCGCCGTTACCGCAGGCAGCGGATCGGTCCCAGCGTCCGCCTCATCGTGCCCAGGACCGCCGGTGGCCGGTGCGTCCGCGACACCCTGGCCCGTCTGCCGCTGTCGCGGGCGGTCGGCGGGGTGGAGCGCCAGGTCCGGGCCGGGAACACCCACCCGCTGCCGCACTACCACCCGGCGGCCTGAGCGGCGTTCAGTGCACCTTCACCGGCCGCTGCACATCCCCGGCCGCTCCCGCCGCGAGAGGGGCCCCTTCAGGCCGGCCCGGGCGGTGCTACTTCAGGACGAGCAGGGCTGCCAGCGCCGGCCCGAGGGCGCCACCGAGCTGGTAGCAGAGGACGAACAGGCCGATGGCGGTGGGGCGGTGCTGCTGGGGCGCGCTCTTGGCGGCGTGCAGGGACAGCACGGCGTTGCTGCCGGCGGAGACGAACACGGCTGCCGAGGCTGCGCACAGGAGGAGCAGCGGCCGGGTGGCGAGGGCCGCGGTCACCGGGGCGAGGACGGAGAGGGTGATCAGGAGGGCGAGGACCGCGCGGTGGCCGAGGCGCACCGAGGCCGCGGCGAGGAGCCAGGACAGGCCCGAGCCGATGAGCAGTGCGACGAGTTGTCCGGTGCCGATGAGCTCCGTGCTCCACGACGTCCGCTGCTGGATCAGCCGCGGCAGGCTGAACAGGAGGGTGAAGTACGAGGTCGAGAAGGCGGCCGCGAGGAGTGCGGATCCGATGAAGGCGCGTGAGCGCAGCAGGACGACCGGAACGAAGCCGTCAGGGCGGCGTCGCACGTGGACCGCGAGGGAGACGACGGCGGCGAGGCCGGCGCCGGCGGCGGCGAGCGGTGCGGTGGGCAGGAGGACGAGTGCCGACGCCAGTGCCACCACGAGCGTGGCCCCCGTGGCGTCGAAGGGGGCGGCTGCGGGCCGGGCGGGGTTTGCGTGACGCCAGACGGCGGGTATCGCGACGAGCGCGAGGGTGGACAGTGCGAGCGCCGGCCGCCAGGAGACCGCGTCTGCGATCACCGAGCCGAGCAGGGGCGCCGAGGCGCCGAGTATCCCGAACCCCGCGGTGATGGCCCCCATCCGCCGCGCCGAACCGGCCAGGTTCATCGCCACGGCCACGAGCCCCGCCCCGCCGCCCGCCTGGACGGCCCGCCCGACCAGCGTGAGGGCGAGCCAGGGAGAGGTGGTGAGGATGGCGGTGCCGGCGAGTACGGCGACCCCGCTCACGACGAGGGTCGGCCGGAGCCCCCGCTGCCTGATCAGTGCGGCGAACAGCGGCGTTCCGATGGTCATCGCCCAGGCGAAGACGGTGACCAGCCAGGTCGCGGTCGTGGTGGAGACCCCGAGCGAGCGGGCCATGTCGGGGAGGATCAGGACGGGCGCGTTGGCGCCCATGGCGATGGGCGTGGCGAGGAGGGCCAGCCAGAGGGCGGCCGGCGGCCGGCCGGACCGCGCCCCGTCGGTGCGGGGTGGCGCGGTGCGGGCTGTGGCGGCGATGGTCGGAACGGCGACGGACATGGCGACTCCCTTGGCGGACGTGTGAGGACCCCGGTGCTGACCCGGGACGAGGCGGGCGCGGCTGCCGACGGCCGCGTCAGACGGTGGTGACGACCTGGTCGTAGGCCAGACGCGGGGAACGCGGGTACCAGGCGTTCTCGCCCGGCCTGCCGATGTTGACGACCATCAGCGGGGTGTGGTCGTCGTCGAGGAACTCCTTCCGGACGCCGGTGAAGTCCATGCCGGTCATCGGACCGGCGGCCAGGCCGGCGGCGCGGACGCCGACGATGAAGTACGCGGCCTGCAGCGTGGCGTTCAGCAGGGCGGACTCCTCGCGGACCGGACGCTCGGCGAAGTGGTCGTCGCGGGCCTGCGGGTAGTGCGGGAACAGCTGGGGCAGCTCCTCGTGGAACTCGTTGTCCGCGGAGAGGATCGCGGTCAGCGGAGCGGAGGCGGTCTTGGCCCGGTTGGCCTCGGCCAGGTGCTTCACCAGGCGCTCGCGGGCCTCCGCGGAGCGGACCAGGGTGATGCGCAGCGGGGACTGGTTGAAGGCGGTGGGACCGTACTTGACGAGGTCGTAGACGGCCTGGATCTGTTCCTCGCTCACCGGCTCGGCGGAGAACGCGTTGGCGGTGCGGGCCTCACGGAACAGCAGGTCCTGGGCGGCCGCGGTGAGGGCAAGGGGGTGTGCGGACATGTCGTGCGCTCCATTCGTTCAAGACTGAGAGTTTCAACGTTGAGATAAAATCACTCTCGGTCTCTGAACGTCAAGTCTCTTAAGGTTGAGATATCCTCGAGGGGGACACGGAGACACGGCAACGGCCCGAGGGAGAACGATGAGCGGCGGCGACAGCGATGCGGTGGACGAGATCGTCGAGCAGTGGGTGACGGAGCGCCCCGACCTGACCGACCACCTGTGGCCGGTTCAGGTACTCGGCCGCCTCCAGCGCCTCGGCACGGCACTGGACAAGGAGTTCAAGACCTTCGCTGCCGAACGGGGCCTGGAACTGGGCGAGTTCGACGTCCTCACCACCCTGCAGCGATCGGGCCCGCCCTACGAACTGACGGCGGGAGCCTTCCGCAAGGCCGCCATGGTGACGTCGGGCGCCATCACCAACCGGATCGACCGCATGGAGAAGAAGGGCCTGGTCGAGCGGGTGCGGGACACCGAGGACCGGCGCTCGGTGAGGATCAGGCTCACCGAGAAGGGGATCGCGGTGACCCGCGAGTACATGGCGGACCACCTCGCCAACGAGGCAGAGATGCTGGAGCTCTTCGACCGCGCGGAATGCGAGGAGCTCGCCGACATGCTGCGCCGGCTGCTCGTCTCCTTCGGGGACACCACCGTGACGTGAGGCCGGGCGGACGTGAGGCCCGCACGGTGCCCGTGCCCGGTCCCGTCCGGTCGATCGCGCGCCGGCAAGGTCGGCCGGACAGGAGGTGGGGCTCCCGCAACGTCATCACCGGCGGCTTCGCCGTGCTGCGGTCCGACCGCCAGGACACCCCCCGGCCGGCACGGCACCCTACGCGCGGGCCGGCTGCCGGCCCGGCGTCCGGGCGGGCAGCCGGCAGCACGGCTTCGGGGCCGGCGGCTCAGGCGTGCTTGGCCGCGAGGATGTCGATGGAGCGGATGCTCGGCCCGGCCGCCAGCAGTCTCGGGGCGACCTCCATGAGCGCGGCGGCGATCGGGCCCTCCAGGTGCGCGGTCCGGCCGGCCTCGTCGGCGAAGGTGTCGAAGATCCCGAACACGGTGGGGCTCTCCCTGAAGGCGAACCAGGTCACGGTCCGTTCCTCGGCGCGAGCTGCGTCGAGGGCCCCGCGCAGCAGCGCCTCGACCTCGTCCGCATGCTCCGGCCGTGCCTCGATGCGGGCCAACAGGCCGACGTTCGATGACATCTCCGCTGTTCTCCGATCCTGTCCGGGCAGCCGCGTACGTCAGCGGCGATGGGCAAGCAGTAGCACGGCGGCCCGGTGCGATCCGGCTGCCCCACACCGGGCAGGAGGCCGTTCACCTCCTCGGCGGCACCCGCCGGTTGACCGGTGGCGTCGCCGGTCAGAAGGCGATCGTCCGGCCCTCGGGTGCGGCCTGGGCTGCGGTGTAGGCGACGCCGTGGACCTTGAGGCCGGCGGGGTCACAGAGGGTGATCGTCCCGCCGTGGTTGCCGAGCTGGAAGCCGTTGCCGCCGGCGACGGTGATCGTGGTGCCCGGCTGCAGCTGCCGGGAGGGCAGCGGGAGCGGGTGGCTCTGCTGGTCGACCAGTCGCCAGCCCGTGAGGTCCACTTCGGCCGCGGAGGCGTTGAGCAGCGTCACGGTCTCGGCCTCCGGTGCCGGTCCGACCGGATTGACCAGGGCGGCGACGATCCGCAACGGCTCGTCGTGGTCGGTGGGCTGCTCCGGTGCGTCGGGGATCGTGTGGCCGGTGGTGCCGTCGGTGTGCCACTTCTGGGACTGGAAGGCGAGGAACACCGCGACCCACCGGTCCTCGGCGGGCAGGTGGAAGAGCAGACCGCCGTCCTGCCAGACCCCGTCCTGCGGGCGGAAATCCTCGCTGTTGCCCTGGTTCATGTGAACCTCGTGCACGCCGTCGGCGGGCTGGAACCCGAAGTCGTCGTCCTTCTCCTGGGGCTTGGGGCCGAAGCGCTCGCCGAAGACGTAGAGGGCGACGGCCTGGTCCGCGAGGGCCCTCTCGACGTAGTGGTCGAAGACGTCGGAGAGGTCGTTGTCGACGCCGGGCAGGTCCGGCGGGAGCACCCGCATGGAGGTGGGATCGAAGAGGTTGGCACGGGTGAAGTCGAGAGCTGCGCCGCCCGCCTGCCGGGGCAGCTCGTTCCATCCGCTGCCCGCCACCGGGAGCTGCTGCGTGAGGGGATGACGGAAGTCGTCCACCACCACGTACATCAACTCGTGCGGCGACTCCTTCGACCGGACGTTGACGGCGGCCCGGTAGTGCTTACCAGCGTTGTCCTGGAGGTGGATCTCGTAGTGGGGTGCGTCGGTGCCTCCCTCACGGTGCCGGTCGACGGCTCGGGCGGCCAGCACACCGTAGTTCTTGAGGGGCATCCGTCATCCTCCAACGCGCTCGGTTCTCCGGATCGGTCTCGGCGCCGGTCGGCTGAGCCGCCCGTGTCTTCCGGA
This sequence comes from Kitasatospora sp. NPDC022785, assembly GCF_055561295.1. Taxonomy (NCBI): domain Bacteria; kingdom Bacillati; phylum Actinomycetota; class Actinomycetes; order Kitasatosporales; family Streptomycetaceae; genus Kitasatospora; species Kitasatospora sp. NPDC022785. The sequence continues at coordinate 98,043 of NZ_JBVHHB010000006.1, forward strand.
CCGTTGACCACCATCGCAGCCGGTTCGGGCGGGGCGGAAGCCGCCGACCGGACGAATCGGACGCGGCCCGCCCGCCGGGCCGTGGGACGAGCGGACGCGGCACCCCACCGAGCCGGCGGCCCGGCCACGGATCAGGAGGTCCCCGCTCGGCGCAGCGACGGCCGGCCCACCCGTGGACGATCTCCCGCGGGTCGTGCACCGCGGCGGGCATGCAACGGCGCGCGCCGGCAGGCGGACTCGCACGGGACGGGGCCGGGGGCGGTTCACCGGTGGGGGCGATTTCTGCGGCCGGAGGCAGTTCGTGCCCGTTCGGACACGGGGCGGGTGTGCCGATGTGCAGGGGTTCCGGCTCCCCCGGCACTTTCGCCCGAGGGCCTGGACGGGCCGGGCGTCCACGATCGAGCATCGGGTGACTGATCGTCACATCGCCGCCCTGCGCGGCGCCGCTGCTTCGCGACGCCACCACCCCGGTCGGGCCGGCCGCGGGCCGGGGCCACTGGGTGATGGGCAACAGCGACGACCACGACCTGGTGGTCCGCGACCGCCCGGCCGCCTCCTGCTGATCCGGCCACCGCTCCGTCGTTCGCCCCGGTGCCGGCACCCTCCGGCACCGGGGCGTACGCCGCTCCGGGCGCGCCCACTCCCGCGGCGCCAGCCGGCGAGCCCGACTCTCCCCCCGATCGGGCCGTGCCTAGGCCGGCGGGGCGACCTTCTCCACCGGGCCGAAGTCCTTGAAGGTGCCGTGGGTGCGAAGGGGGACGCCCTTCAGGTCGGTGCGCCGGTCGTAGCGGACGGTACGGCCCTGCCCGTCGATCCACTGGTCGAGTTGGAAGGACATCACGTTCTTGCCCTTGAGGATCTTGTACTGCTCGGCTTCCAGCGTCCGCATCTGCTCCAGATCGACCGTGCCGGAGAGGTGGAAGCACGGGGTGCCTGCGCAGTCCTCCATCCCCTTGCGCGCGGCCGGGCCGAGGGCGAGCAACGCCTTGGCGTAGCCGTGGTAGTCGGCGATCCGGTCCCCCAGCGGGGACGTCCGCCAGCCGCCGCCACTCCTGATGTAGGTGGTCCCGTCCTCGGTGACCACGACGGTGGGGCCGGAGCCGCCGTCTCCGAGCAGGTCCTCCCCGCCCGCGCTCATCGTCTCGGTGAGGCGGCCGCTGCGGACAGCGCCGTTGAGGTTGACCCGGGCCTTGGTGACCGCGGTCAGCGGGCCGCCCTCGGAGCGGAACTCCTGAGTGGCCGCGTACGGCGTCTTCCCGGCCAGCGCGAGCGCCTGCTCCGGGTCGATCACCCCACCCGCCCCGGTGGCCGCGGGCACGGCCGCCGGCACGGTGGTGGCCGGGGCCGACGCGGGGGTGTTGGCCGTGCTCCCGGCCGTCGGCGCAGCGGAGGCGCTCGGAGAGGCCTCGGGAGACGCGGATGCGGTGGCGGCGGTCGTGGTGGCGGACGCCGTAGGAGCGGTGTCGTCGTCACAGCCCACCAGGCCGGCGAGTGAGACGACCGCGACGGCGGAGGCGAGCACAGTGGTACGACGCATGGTCAAGAAGAGCCCCCCGAACGGGACGAACAGGTCGGGGCATCCTGACACACCTGCCGATCCGTGATCGAATCGGTTTTCGACCCGCCGGGTGAACGCTCACCCCGGCCGGTCGTCCACCAACCGCAGAAATGCGTGAGCGCTCTCGCCCACCGCCTAGGCTCGGCCGCATGACTCTCGCTCACGATGCAACCGGAGACGGTCCCGCGCTGGTACTGCTGCACTCGGCGGTGTGCGACCGCAGGATGTGGGACCCGCAGTGGTCGGCCCTTGTCGACGCCGGATACCGGGTGGTGCGCTGCGACTTCCGCGGCTTCGGCCGGACGCCCCTGCCGGACCACCCCCACAACGATGCCGAGGACGTGCTGGACGTACTGGATGCCCTCGGAATCGAGCAGGCGGCGCTGGTCGCCTCCTCGTACGGCGGAGGTGTCGCCCTGGAGATCGCCGCACGCCGTCCGGACCGCGTGTCCGCGATGGCGCTGCTCTGTTCCGGCCTGCCGGGGCACGAACCCAGCGATGAACTGCGCGCGTTCGGCGACAAGGAGGACGCGCTGATCGAGGCGGGCGACATCGCGGGGGCCGTGGAACTGAACGTGGAGACCTGGCTGGGGCCGGACGCCGACGAGGCGGTCCGGGAGAAGGTGCGCGGGATGCAACGGAATGCCTTCGAGGTGCAACTGGCCGCCCCCGACGGGGCCGGGCGGAGGAAGGTGGACATCGACCTGTCGGCGGTCAAGGCCCCCTCGCTCGCTCTCTCCGGCGGCCACGACCTCGCGGACTTCCGGCAGATCGCGGCCCGGCTACCGGGTCTGCTCGCCTCCGCCCGGCACCTCGAACTGCCCTGGGCCGGTCATCTCCCCAGTCTGGAGCGGCCTGCCGAGGTGACGGACCTGCTGACCGGTTTCCTGCGCGAGACGGTCCCCGCCGGCTGAGGGCAAGGCCCGGGCCGGGGAGTGCGGCCCCGGCGGGGAGGACGGCGGCCGGCCGTGTTCACGAGTTGAAGGCACCGGGGTACGCGCCGGGCCACACCGGGATGGTCCGGGCGCGGTGACCGCTCCGCCCGGGTGTCCCCGCTGTCGTGCCCCGCGCCCGCTGTCGTTCCTCCGGCCGCCCCGGACGACGGCGTGCGCGCCGATGCCCGCCACGGCGAGCGGCTCCCCCGGCGTCCCGGAGGCGGGCACCGAACGGGTACCGGGACAAGGGATCACGTCCCCGGCCCCGCGGGACAGTCCCGGCACGCAGAACGCGCGGCGACGGACGACCCGGCCCAGGATGGGAGGAGCGCGCAGAGCGATCGGAGCGGACCATGGCCGGCTGGCATCTGCGGGACTTCGCTCCGGACGACCTGGAGGCGGTGGTCCGGCTCGAGAACCTCGGCGAGGGCGGTGAGGGCTCGCCCGTGTTCCGGCTGTCCGACGTCGTCGCCGCACTGCATGACCTGCATCCCGCGGTCGTGGCGGTGGCGGACGACCAGATCGTCGGGGCCGCGGTGGGCCGGGTCGAGGGCGACCGGGCCTGGGTGCTGCGGATCAGCCAGCACCCGTCGTGGCGGAACATGGGTCTGGGCAGTGCTCTGCTGGGAGCCCTGGAGCACCGGCTGCTGGCCGCCGGTGCTCGCACGTTGGCGGCCGTGCTCGCCGAGCACGACACCGGCACGAGGGCCCTGCACAACGCCGGCTTCCGTCCGCGCCCCGGGATGACCTACTTCCAGAAGTCCGAGGCGGTCACCGCCCAGGACGTGGTGCTGCTCTCCTCGCTGGGCGCGGAGGTCCCGGCCGCCGGCCTGTGGAACACCCTCGCCGGAATGACCTCCGAGAAGAGGCTGATCGAGCGGCGCCTGGTGCTTCCGCTGGCCAACCCGGTGCTGGCCGGCCAGCACGGCGTGGAACCTCCGCAGGCCGTCGTCCTGTTCGGGCCGCCGGGTACGGGCAAGAGCACCTTCGCGAAGGCCGTGGCCGGCCGCCTCGCGTGGCCGTTCGTCGAGCTGTTCCCGTCCCGCCTCGCCCTGACCGGCACGATGGCCACCGGTCTGCACCAGTGGTTCGACGAGGTGGTCCGGCTCGACCACGTCCTGGTCTTCATCGACGAGGTCGAGGAGGTGGCCGGCATCCGCAGCCAGGCGGATCCGGCGGCCACCGCCGTGGTGAACGAACTCCTCAAGTCGATCGTCCGGTTTCGCGACCGCGACAACCGGCTGCTGATCTGCGCGACCAACAGCGTGGCCGCCCTCGATCCCGCCTTCCTGCGTCACGGCCGCTTCGACTACGTCCTGCCGGTCGGACCGCCCGACAACGAGGCGCGCCGTGCCCTGTGGTCCAGCTACCTGGCCCGCGCCGGTGCCGAGGCGGACGTCGCCGCCCTCTCCGACGCCAGTGAGGGGTTCACCCCCGCGGACATCGCCCAGGCGGCCCGCACCGTTGCCCAGGCGGTCTTCGAACGCACCCTCGACACCGGCGAGCGGTCGCGCCCGAACACGGACGACTACCTGCGGACGATCCAGCGCACCCGGCCGACGGTGACGACCGAGATGGCGCTGGCGTTCGCCGACGACACCGTCCGGTTCGGGCGCATCTGACCCGGCAGTTCGGCGGTCAGCAGATCCGGGGCAGCTGCTCCCCCACCGGCAGGTCCACCACCCGGGTGCCGCCGAGGCCGGTGCGGGCCACCACCATGCCGGGGTGCTCCTCGACCGCCTCGCCGATCACCGTCGCGTCGGCGCCGAGCGGGTGGGCGCGCATCGCCGCCAGCACGGCCTCCGCATGCTCCCGAGGCACGAAGGCGACCAGCTTGCCCTCGTTGGCCACGTAGAGCGGATCGAGGCCCAGCATCGCGCAGGCGCCGGCCACCGGCGGCGGCACCGGGACGCTCCGCTCCTGGATCACCACGCCGACGCGGGCGGCCGCCGCGATCTCGTTGAGGGAGGCCGCGAGCCCGCCGCGGGTGGGGTCGCGCAACACGTGCAGGTCCGCGGTGACGGCGAGCATCGCCTCGACCAGGCCCCCCAGCGGCGCGCAGTCGCTCTCGATCTGCACACCGAACTCCAGGCCCTCGCGCACGCTCAGGATCGCCACGCCGTGCATGCCGATCGCACCGCTGACGATCACCACGTCGCCGGGGATGACCCGCTGCGGACGCAGGTCGACGCCGGCCGGGACGAGACCGATGCCCGCGGTGTTGATGAAGACCCCGTCCCCGTGTCCCGCCTCCACCACCTTGGTGTCGCCGGTCGCCACCTCCACGCCGGCCGCCCGAGCGGCCGCACCGAGTGCCTCGGCCACGCGGGCGAGGACCGGCATCTCCAGGCCCTCCTCCAGGATGAACCCGCAGGACAGGTAGGCGGCCCGGGCGCCGCTCATCGCCAGGTCGTTGACGGTCCCGTTGACCGCCAGGTCGCCGATGCTGCCGCCGGGGAAGAAGAGCGGACGCACCACGTAGGAGTCGGTGGAGAAGGCCAGCCGTGCTCCGCCGAGCGTCAGCACCGCGCTGTCGCCGAGGTGGGCGAGCAGCTCGCCGCCGAAGGCGGGTGCGAAGACGTGGCTGACCAGCTCGGCGGACATCGCGCCACCGCCGCCGTGGCCCATGACCACCCGGGGCTGGTCGCGCAGCGGGGCCGGGCAGGTCCAGGCGGTGAGGTCGGGCCGCGGCGCGGGCAGGGTGTCGGTGGGCTCAGGCAACGGGGCTCGCCTCCAGGTGCGCGGGGGCCGCGGGCTTGAGTTCCAGCCGGCGGTAGAGGTAGTAGGCCGCGCAGGCGCCCTCGCTGGAGACCATGGTGGCGCCCAGCGGGTTGCGCGGGGTGCAGGTGGTGCCGAAGGCCTCGCACTCGTGCGGCTTCAGCTGCCCCTGCAGGACTTCGCCGGCTCGGCAGGCGGCGGGCTCGCGGGTCTGGATCCCGGACACCGAGAAGCGCTGTTCGGCGTCGAACTCCTGGTAGCGCGAGGAGAGTCGCCAACCGCTGTCGGGAATCGTGCCGATCCCGCGCCAGGCCCGGTCGGTGACCTCGAAGACGTCCGCCAGCATCGCCCGGGCGACCGGGTTCCCCTCCGGCCGCACGGCCCGGGGGTAGGCGTTCTCGACCGTGTGGGTGCCGGCCTCCAGCTGGCGCACCGCGCGCCGGACGCCCTCCAGGATGTCCAGCGGCTCGAACCCGGTGACCACCAGCGGGACTCGGTACCGCTCGGCGAGTGCGGGGTACTCCTCGACGCCCATCACGCTGCACACGTGACCGGCCGCCAGGAAGCCCTGCACCCGGCAGTCCGGGGACTGCATGATGGCCTCGATCGCGGGGGGTACCCGTACGTGCGAGACCAGCAGGCTGAAGTTGCGGATGCCGAGCCTGCGGGCCTGATGGACGGTCATGGCGTTCGGCGGCGCGGTGGTCTCGAACCCGATGCCGAAGAAGACCACCTCGCGCCCGGGGTTCTGCTGGGCGATCCGCAGCGCGTCCAACGGGCTGTAGACCACCCGCACGTCGCCGCCCTCGGCGCGAACCCGGAACAGGTCACGGCCGGTGCCGGGGACGCGGAGCATGTCGCCGAAGGAGCAGAAGATCACCTCCGGCCGGGCGGCGATCTCCAGCGCCTTGTCGATCACCTCCAGCGGGGTGACGCAGACCGGGCACCCCGGTCCGTGGATCAACTCCACCTGGTCCGGCAGCAGTTGGTCGATCCCGTGCCGGATGATGGTATGCGTCTGGCCGCCGCACACCTCCATCAGCGCCCACGGCCGGGTCACCGTCGCGTGGATGTCGTCGAGCAGCCGGCGGGCCAGCTCGGGATCCTGGAACTCCTCGATGTACTTCACAGCTCGGCCTCCCCGGCCCGGTCCTCCGCCTCGGCCCCGGTGAGCTCGGCCATCGCCGCGGCCGCCTCCCACGGGTCCCCGAACTCTTCCTGGAGCATGCCGAGGTCGGCGAAGAGCTCCAGCGTGCGGCGCGCCGACTCCTCGTCGAGCCGCTGCAGCGCGAATCCGACGTGGACGATCGCGTACTCACCGACCCGCAGATCCGGCACGTACTCCAGGCACACCTCCTTGACCACGCCGCCGAAGTCGACGGTGGCCATCCGGGTACCGTCCTTCTCCTCGATCTCCAGCACTCTGCCGGGCACCGCCAGGCACATGGGCTCTCCTCGTTCTGGGGCGTTGGGTGGCCGGTCAGCCGTCGGCTGCCCGGGCCGCGACCATCAGCTGGCCGAGCGCGAGTCCCCCGTCGTTGGGCGGGACGCGTGTATGGCGCAGCACCGTGAAGCCGTCCTCGCGCAGCAGGGTGGCGCAGCGCGAGGAGAGCAGCGTGTTGGCGAACACCCCGCCGGTGAGGGCCACCGCCGTGAGGCCGGAGCGCTCGCGGGCCGCCCCGCAGACGTCCCGGACCAGGCCGGCCACGGCGGTGTGGAACCGGGCGGCGACGACGCCCCGCCCGGTGCCCGCCCGCAGATCGGCGACCACGGCGGCCAGCACCGGGGCGGGGTCGGCGACGAGTGGCCCGACAGTGTCCGGACCGGCAGGGTGCAGGGCGAAGGCATAGCCGCTCGCTCCCGCCACGCCGACGGCCGCCCCCTCCAGTTCGACGGCGGCCTGGGCCTCGTAGCCGACGATTTGGCAGACGCCGGCCAACGAGGAGACGGCGTCGAAGAGCCGTCCCATGCTGGAGGTGTCGACGCAGTTGACCCCGCGCTCCAGCTGACGGGCCAGCAGGCGCAGTTCCTCGGGCGGGCAGGCGCGCACGGCGGGCAGGTCCTCGTCCCAGGGCAGGCCGGCCGCCCACAGGTGGGCCAGCGCCATCCGGTACGGGCGCCGGACGGCCGTGTCACCGCCGGGCAGCCGGACGTACGCCAGGTGGGCGAACCGCTCGAATCCGTCGTAGCCGGCCAGCAGGAACTCACCTCCCCAGACCGCGCCGTCGTCGCCGTAGCCGGTGCCGTCGAAGGCGACTCCGATCACCCGCTCGGCGCTTGTGAGTCCGTGTTCGGCCATGGCCGCGGCGACATGCGCGTGGTGGTGCTGGACGCGGACGAGCGGGCGGCCGGCACGGTGGCGTTCGGCCCACCGGGCGGACCGGTAGGCCGGGTGCCGGTCCGCCGCCAGTCGCCCGGGCCGTACCCCGGTGATCGACTCCAGCTGCTGTTCGGCGCGTTGGAACGCCTGCTGGGTCGCCACGTCGTCCATGTCGCCGATGTGGGCGGAGAGCCAGGCCCGGCGGCCCTCGCCGAGGCAGAGCGTGTTCTTGAGGTCCCCGCCGACCGCCAGTGCGGCCGGGACGGGCCAGGGCAGCGTCAGCGGGAGCGGGGCGTAGCCGCGGGAGCGGCGGACGGTCAGCTGGTGGCCGTCGCAGACCCGCACGACGGAGTCGTCGCAGGGCACGTGGATGGGGCGGTCGTGGGTGAGCCAGGCGTCCGCCATCCCCGCGAGCCGTTCGAGGGCTTCGGCGTCGTCGGTCACGATCGGTTCGCCCGACAGGTTGCCGCTGGTCATGACGAGCAGCCGCGGTCCCGGGGGGTCGCCGGGCAGGCCGAGCAGCAGGTGGTGCAGGGGCGTGTACGGGAGCATCACGCCGAGGTCGGGAGTGCGCGGGGCCACGGCGTCCGGCAGCGTCACCGCCGCACCGCGGCGACGGCGCAGCAGCACGATCGGCCGGGCTCTTCCGGTGAGCAGGGACCGCTCCTCGGCGCCGAGCTCGACCAGGGCCTCGACCTCGGCCGGGCCGGCGGCCATCAGCGCGAAGGGCTTGTCGCCGCGGGCCTTGCGCCGCCGCAGCCGCGCCACCGCCGCCTGGTCCGACGCGTCACAGGCCAGGTGGTAGCCGCCCAGGCCCTTGACCGCCAGGATCGCCCCGGCGGCGAGCAGGCGCCGGGCCCCTGCCACCGGGTCCTCCCCCGGCAGTTCGCGGATCGCGCCCCGGGGCGCCGGCCCGGCCGCGAGCAGGCGAAGGCGGGGGCCGCAGGAGTGGCAGGCGATCGGCTGGGCGTGGAAGCGCCGGTCGGCCGGATCCGTGTACTCGCGGGTGCAGGCGGCGCACATCGGGAAACCGGCCATCGTGGTCCGGTCCCGGTCGTAGGGCAGGCCGGTGACGATGGTGAAGCGCGGCCCGCAGTGCGTGCAGGTGATGAAGGGGTGCCGGTGGCGCCGGTCGCCGGGGTCGGTCAGCTCGGCGAGGCAGTCGGCGCAGGTGGCCGTGTCGGGCGAGACCAGGGTGCGGGCGGGCCCGGCGGCGTGCGAGGCGAGGATGGTGAATCCCACCGAACCCTGCGACGGGACGCTCTCGTGCTGGACGGAGTCCACCACGGCCAGCGGCGGTGCGTCGGTGGCGACCAGCTCACAGAACCGTGCGACCGACGCGGGCGGGCCCTCGACCTCGGCGATCACACCGTCGGCGGTGTTGCCGACCTGTCCCGTCAGGCCGAGCCGGGTGGCGAGGGAGTGCACGAACGGGCGGAAGCCGACGCCCTGCACGACCCCGTGGACGGCAACCCTTCGGCGCTGTGCGGCCTCGGCGGCGTCGACGGAAGTGCCGGCCGTGGTCACAGGTGCAGCGCCGGATGCGCGTGCCCGTGATCGTGCCCGTGCGTGTGCGCCGGCTCGACCCGCGCCATCACCGGGACGTGCACCGGCCTGCCGCCGTGGACCGCCAGCGCGGCCTCCAACAGCAGGCCCGTTCCGTTCCCGGTCCGGGCCGAGGTCAGCAGGATCTCCACGCCCGGGTTGACCTGTCCGACGTTCGCGCGGAACGCCGCCTCGTCGAATCCCACCGCCTCGGCGAGGTCGGTCTTGGTCACCAGCACGAGGTTCGCCAGCCCGAAGGCGGTCGGGTACTTCAGCGGCTTGTCCTCCCCCTCGGTGACCGAGGCCAGCGCGACGCGCAGGGACTCGCCCAGCGCGTAGGAGGCGGGGCAGACCAGGTTGCCGACGTTCTCCACGAAGAGCAGCTTGGTCTGCGCGGGCAGCCAGCCGTCCAGGTGGCCGGCCAGCATGTGGGCCTCCAGGTGGCAGAGCCCGTCGGTCAGCACCTGCTTGACCGGCGCGCCGGAACGGGCCAGCCGCATCGCGTCGTTCTCGGTGGCGAGGTCCGCGGTGAGCGCGGCGACCGGGATGCCGCGCTCCCGGGCGGCGGTCAACTCCGCTTCGAGCAGAGCGGTCTTACCGCTTCCGGGGCTGGAGAGCAGGTTGACGGCGATGGTGCCGCGCGCGGCCAGCTCCTCGCGCAACTGCTGCGCGCCGAGGTCGTTCTTGGCGAGGACCGCCTGTTGCAGGTCGACCGTTCGGCACATGGTTCAGCGCTCCTGGAGAGTCGGTTCGGCGGCGTGCGGGTCGTCCCAGCGCACGCTGACAATCTGCAACTCGCGCCCGGCCAGCAACTCCGCGGTGGTGGTGCCGCAGACGGGGCAGCACAGCTCCGGCGGCATGCCGACCAGCCACTCGTCGGTGCAGGGCACGCACCGGGCGCGGGCGGCGACGGGCTCGACGACCAGCTCGCAGCCGGCCAGCACCGTTCCCTCGCAGGCGAGTCCGAAGCAGAAGTCGAGCGAGTCGGGGACGACTCCGGCCAGCTGGCCGACCTGGAGCAGCACCGACCGCACGGTGGTGGCTCCGGCCGCCAGGGCGGCCTCTTCGACCTGGCCGACGACGGCCGCGGCGATCGACATCTCGTGCATCGGGGACCTTCCTGCGCGGCCGAGCTGTCGCGAGCCGGCCGGGTTCATTAAAGGGCGGCCACCGAGGGGCCGCGCGGGCGACGCGCCGCCACCGGCCCGCCGCTTAGCCCGTTCAGGCCAAGGCCGGCCGGCGGTGGCGCTCGCGGCTCACCCTCGGAACGTGGCCCGGGCGGTCGCCGTCCGGCGGCCGCCCGGGGTGTCCGTCACGGTGGCCGTCACATGCAGCGGATCCGCAGGTAGCGTTTGATGTCCGGCATCACCTGGATCGCCAGCCAGACGAGTCCGGTGGCGGCGACGGTGCCGATGAGGCACTTCTTCATGGCGGTGGTTCCTCTCGTCAGTTCGCGGCCGGGTCGGCCGCTGTCAGCGGCGGTGTACGTGCCTCGTCCCCGGCCAGTAGTCGGCGGATCAGCCGTACGGCCTCCGGGACCGCTGCCGCGACCGGTTCGCTGAGGCCGATGCCCTCGCCGACGTCCGCCGGTTCGCAGCCGACCACGACGGTGCGTCGCGGCGGCGTCGATCCGGTGCCGGCGCACAGAGTGCCGAGCAGGGCAAGCACCGCGTCCGGGGACATCCGGTGGCCGTCCAGTGGTGCGGCGCCCGGTTCTGCTTCGCCCGGTTCGCCGGCCTCGATCAGGTAGACCGTGCCGGGTGGGCCTCCGCGGGCGGTGGCATCCACCAGGACGAGGGTGTCGTAGCCGTCCAGCAGCTGGTAGGCGAGGTGGACGCCGCGTACTCCGACGTCCACCACCTCGACCCCGGGCGGGAGTTGCCGGGGCGTGAGGTGCCTGACCACCTCGACGCCGAAGCCGTCGTCGCCGAGGAAGATGTTCCCGACCCCGGCGACCAGGGTCCGTGCCGGGGGTGTCATGCGTCCTCCAGCGGGGTGACCTCGTCGGGCTGGAAGTAGAGGAAGCGGCCCTGCTCGCGGCGGATGTCGGCGCCCGGGTCGCCCTCGACGGTGACCGCCAGGTGCACTCCGCCGTCCACGTCGTGGAGCACCGCCTCCACCAGCGCGTTCCGGCCTTGCAGGAAGAGGTCCTGGGCGTCGGTTCGCCGCAGGCCGGGGCGCAGCACGACCCGGCTGCCGGCGCCGACACGGTGACCGTCGACGAGCACGCGGTCGCGCTCGGGGTCGACGCTGGCGTCGCTCGCCGGGTCCCACCACGGGGTGCCGGGCGAGAGCAGCTGCTCGATCGGGTCGGCCGCGGTGTGGTGCGTGTCCGGCGCGGTGACCTCGCGCAGTGAGCGGATGGCGCCGTGCAGGCGCTCCAGCACCTCGGGGGGCATCGAGTCGGCGAGGTCGATCACGGCGGCCGCCCGGGCGTCGGTACCGCGGGCCTCGCGCTTCTCCTGGTCGGTCAGGGCGGCCGTGCGCAGCGCCAGGATCTCGTCGATCTCCAGGGCGTCGTAGAGGGTGCCCGGGCTCTCGGGGGCGACGGCCGCGTGGTCCTCCAGGATGATCGGTGAGGAGAGCAGCAGGTCCGCGCTGCCCTGCTCGCCCGCCAGCACCGGCCACGTGTGCAGGCTGCGGCAGTCGGCGGTGGCGGCCTTGGCCCACTCGGGCGGGTCGGTGGGCGAGAGGAAGGACCCGTTGTCCAGGGCGAGCAGCAGGTGGGCCGAGACCAGCGACCGCGGCAGCGCGGCCTCGCGGTCCGCGCCCGGTCCGGGGGTCCAGCCGCTGGAGTTCTCCACCAGCACCGTCAGCTTGCTCACCGTGTAGGGGCCGGGGAGTTCGGCCGCCGCGATCCGCAGGGTGCCGGCCACGGCCTCCCGGCGGCGGACGACCCGGCCGATCACCCGGCCGGTGTCGTCCCGGACCAGCTCGGTCTCCTTCGTGGCGGGGCGGGAGAAGGTCACCGGCGTGGGCTGCCCGCCGAGTTCGGCGACCGGCAGGGCCAGCTGGACGCGTTCCTCGACGCCCTCGTCCCAGGCGGTCAGCACCCGGTCGGCGAGCTCCAGTTCGGGCACCGTCAGGTAGGAGCCGTCGGGACGGGCCTGCTGGACAGCGCGCCGCTGCGCGTGCAGGAAACGCAGCTCCAGGTAGAGCGTCGCGCCGCGGCGCGGCTCGATCAGGCACTCGGTGCGCTGGCGTGACTGCTCGCCCTGGTCGGCGCCCCACGCGGGAGGCACCAGGACGCCGAACTGCCAGCGCATCCGGTTCTTGGCCGCCGAGGCCCGGTAGGGGTAGAGCACGTAGCCCTCGAAGAGGACGGCGTCGGCCAGCTGCCGCACCGCCGCGAACCGCGCTTCGATCGCCGGGGTGAGCACGTCGGCCTTCACTGGACGGCTCCGTTCTGCACCGTGGCGGAATCGAGGAGGTGGCGCACGGTCAGCTCCCAGGACGGCAGCGCACGGCGCGACCGGAAGGCGAGCAGCTCGTCCAGTGTGTCGCGGGAGAGCCGGACCCAGCCGCAGCCGGGGAAGTGCTGGTCGACCATCTCTCGCCAGACGGTGACGGGCAGTCGGCAGTGCGCCTCCCGGTCCCAGGGCACCGGTTCCACGTGGAAACCTCTCGCGCCGGTGAACGCGGTACCGGAGAAGAGCATCAGCAGCGGCACCTCGCCCTCGCGCAGGGCGTGGAAGTACCGGGTCGCGGCGATGTCCAGGTCGTAGCTGCAGGGCACCGGAAGGTCCACCTCGGTCTCCCCGGTGAAGCCGGGGACCATCAGCGCGACCTCGGCGAACTGCAGCGGCTTGAGTGTGCTGCCCCAGCGCGAGCGGTCGCCGAACAGGTCCGCCAAGCCGTCGGCCTCGGCCGGCTGGTAGCCGCGCCGTGCCGGTTCGATCCGTAGCTGGCAGCGCAGCGCGAGGGCGTGTACCCGGGTGTCCGGGGTGGCGGTGATCCGCAGCCTGAAGACCAGGGTGGGGCCGGCGGCGTAGCGGTCGGCCCGCACCCCGGTGCAGCTGAAGGAGAACTCGGTCACGGCTGCGCGGCCTCCTGCGGGATCCGGGCTCGCCCGGCGACGTGGGCGAAGAACGCGTCCAGCTCGGCCCGGGCCCGCGCTCCCCCGTCGAACCCCTTCCAGTGCAGCCGCATCTGCCCGACCAGCCGGTAGCAGACGTCGATCGGCACCAGGTAGCACGCGTAGCCGTCCTGGGAGCGGCGCAGCAGCAGGGCCTCCACGTCCGGTTCGAGCAGCGCGGCCAGCCGGGTGCCGTCCAGCACGGCCTGCCAGGCCGAGGGGTCGAGCTCGCTCTCGGTGGCGCCTGCCGGGCTCGGGTAGAGCGCGACCAGCCGGTCGAGTGCGCTGTTGCGGAAGAAGAACGCGACCCCGACCGGAATCTGCAGGAGGTCCCAGGCGGCGTCGTCCAGCCGGAGCTGCGGGTCGGTCAGGTAGCGGTCCGGCACCGCGCGGTACCGCCCGCGGGCGGCTCCGGAGTGCTCGAACAGCAGGCTGCACGGGATGCAGGCGCAGCTCAGCGAGCGCTGCTCGACGTCCACCAGGTGGCGGTGGCCGTGCTCGGCCACCACCACCCCGCACAGTTCACAGCGCTCGGGTGCGGGCTCGCGCGGTGCGAGGAACCGGCGGAGGGCCGCCGTCACGAGCCGCCGCCCGGGGCACGGGTGGAGATCTGCAGCAGCGCCGGCTCCTTGACGGCGTCCTCCACTGCCACGGAGGTCACCTCCGGGGCGAGGCCGGCCAGCGCGTCGGTGAGTGCCTCGTCGGCGGTGGCCGACGTGCTCGGGCATCCGCAGCCGCCACCGGTGAAGCGCACCCGCAGGGCGCCGGTGGCCTCGTCGAAGCTCACCATCTCGGCCTGGTGCTGGGTCAGCACCCTGCCGATCCTGGCCGACAGGTCCTCCGGGTGCAGCTCGTGCAGCACCAGGAGGTTGGCCACCAGCTCGTCCGCCAGCAGGGTCCTCACCACCGTGGCGGCGCCCAGCAGGTCGACGATCCGGGCCAGGCCCGCGCCGTAGAAGGCCATCAGCGCGCGGACCAGTTCCTCGGCGGCGCCCGCGGCCTCGTCCTGGCCGGTGGCCGCGAGCTGGTCCAGGATCTCCTCGATCCGCCGGCCGAGCTGTTCCGTGTTGACCGTCCGGGCCGCCGCGGCCGCCGTCACCGCGCTCATCCGCCCAGTCCGCTCAGGCCGGTGGGCACGTGCATCTGCTTCACGGTCCGGCCCTCGCCGGTGTACATGTGGACCCCGCACGGCAGACAGGGGTCGAAGCTGCGCACGGCGCGCATGATGTCGATCCCCTTGAAGTTCTCCGGGGTGTTCTCCTCGAAGATCGGCGTGTTCTGCACCGCGTCCTCGTACGGTCCCGGTGTCCCGTAGGTGTCGCGGGTGCTCGCGTTCCACGGGGTGGGCGGGTAGGGGTGATAGTTGGCGATCTTGCCGTCGCGGATCACCAGGTGGTGCGAGAGGACGCCGCGCACGGCCTCGGTGAAGCCGACGCCCAAGCCCTCCTCGGGCACCTCGAACTTCTCCCAGGTCTGGGTGCGTCCGGCCCGCACCTCGGCGAGGCCCTTCTCGGCGAAGTGCAGTGCGACGGCGGCCGCGTACGCCTGGAAGTAGGTGCGGGCGCGGTTGCGCTCCAGGGCGTTGCTCCACTGCGGGATCTTCCACTCGAAGGTGGTCTCGGGCTTGGTCATGGTCTTCGGCAGGTTGATCACCACGCTGTGCCCGGTCGCCTTGACGTAGCCGATGTCCACCAGGCCGGAGAGCGCGGTCGACCAGAGCCGGGCGATCGGGCCGCCACCCGTGTCCAGGGCCAGGTAGTCCTTGCCGTCGAACCAGCGCGGCGACATCACCCAGCTGTACTTGTCCTCGAAGTTGCGCTTCTGCGGGGCCGGGATGGTGTGCTGGTTCCACGGGTGGCGCGGGTCGACGGGGTTGCCGAGCGGGTCGTGGGTGACGAACTGCTTCTTGCCCTCCCAGTCCTGGTAGTACGAGCTGCCGAGCAGGATCCGGATGCCCAGGTTGATCTCGGTGAGGTCGTTGGTGACGAGCTTGCCGTCCACGATGATGCCGGGGGTGACGAACATCCGCCGTCCCCAGTCGGTCATGTTGCGGTAGGTGAAGTCGCAGTACTCGGGGTCGTTGAGCGCGCCCCAGCAGCCGAGCAGGATCCGGCGGCGGCCGACCTCCTCGTAGCCGGGCAGCGCCTGGTAGAAGAAGTCGAACAGGTCGTCGTGCAGCGGGACGACGCGCTTCATGAACTCCACGTACCGCATCAGGCGGCTCAGGTAGTCGGTGAAGAGCTGGACGGAGGCGACCGTCCCGGTGCCGCCCGGGTAGAGGGTGGAGGGGTGCACGTGGCGGCCCTCCATCAGGCAGAACATCTCCCGGGTGTAGCGACTGACCTGGAGGGCCTCGCGGTAGAACTCACCCTCGATCGGGTTGAGCGAGCGCATGATGTCGGCGATCGTCTTGTACCCGTGCTCGCCGGCGTGCGGGGAGGGGGTGCGCTCGGCGAGCTCGAGGACGCCCGGGTTGGTCTCGCGGACCATCTTCTCGCAGTAGTCGACCCCGACCAGGTTCTCCTGGAAGATGTTGTGGTCGAACATGTACTCGGCGGACTCGCCGAGGTTGATGATCCACTCGCCGAGGTGCGGCGGCTTCACTCCGTAGGCCATGTTCTGCGCGTACACGGAGCAGGTCGCGTGGTTGTCGCCGCAGATCCCGCAGATCCGGCTGGTGATGAAGTGCGCGTCACGGGGGTCCTTGCCGCGCATGAAGACGCTGTAGCCGCGGAAGACCGAGGACGTGCTGTAGCACTCGGCGACCCGCTTCTGCCTGAAGTCGATCTTCGTATGGATGCCGAGACTGCCCACGATCCGGGTGATCGGATCCCAGGACATCTCCACCAGGCCGCTACCGTCTCCGGCCGCTCTCGTCGTCGGTGCCATCGTGTCTTCCGAGCCCTTCTTCATGCCGGGAGTTCTGCGGGATGCTGTTGCTGCGCGGGCGGTGTCACCACGGCTTGCGGTAACCGGTGGTCAGGTTCTGGCCGGTCCGTCGCCACTTGGGCTCCTTGTCCAGGGTGTCCGCCGTGACCGCCCGCAGCCGGCGCACGACCGCGCCGTAGACGCCGCTGGCGGTACTGGAGACCTTGGCCCCGGGCGGCTCGTCCATGAACGGCATGAACTTGTCCGGGAACCCGGGCATGGTGCAGCCGATGCAGATGCCGCCGACGTTGGGGCAGCCGCCGATGCCGTTCATCCAGCCGCGCTTGGGGACGTTGCACTTGACGACCGGGCCCCAGCAGCCGAGCTTCACCAGGCACTTGGGCGAGTCGTAGGTGGAGGCGAACTGGCCTTGCTCGTAGTAGCCGGCCCGGTCGCAGCCCTCGTGCACGGTGGCGCCGAAGAGCCAGGCCGGGCGGAGGTGCTCGTCCAGCGGGATCATCGGGGCCGCGCCGGTCGCCTGGTGCAGCAGGTAGACCAGCGTCTCCGAGAAGTTGTCCGGCTGGATCGGGCAGCCCGGCACACAGACGATCGGGATGCCCGCCTTGGACTTCCAGTCCCAGCCGAGGTAGTCGGGCACGCCCATCGCACCGGTCGGGTTGCCGGCCATCGCGTGGATGCCGCCGTAGGTCGCGCAGGTGCCGATCGCGACCACCGCGAGGGCCTTGGGGGCGAGCCGGTCCAGCCACTCGCTGGTGGTGATCGGCTGGCCGGTCTCGGGGTCGTCACCGAACCCGCACCAGTAGCCTTCCTTCTTGATCGACTCGTTGGGGATGGATCCCTCGACGACCAGCACGAACGGGTCGATCTCGCCGCGCTCGCCCTTGAAGAACCATTCGATGAACGTGTCGGCGCCCTGGACCGGGCCGCATTCGAAGTCGATCAGGGGCCAGTGCACCGCGATCCTGGGCAGCCCGGGGAGCACGCTGAGGGCGATCTCCTCGATGCTGGGCTGGGTCGCGGCGGTCAGCGACACGGAGTCACCGTCACAGCTCAGGCCGGCGTTGATCCAGAGGATGTGGATCAACGGGGCCTCGGTGGCGGCGGTCGCCTCGGTGGTCTCGGTCATTGGGGCCTCCTCAAGGAGGTTGTCGCGAAGCCGGGTGTCCTCCCAGACTCCCTGCACTTGGGGGCGGATGTGCCGGTGGATGCGGCCGATCCGGTGAACCGACTACTCTCCGTCATCCACGTGGGGCGGCTCGACGGTCGCCGCTTCCTTCCGAACGAACGCCCGGCGCAGCGCGTGGTACGGCGCTTCGGGGTCGTAGAAGATCCGGTGCATACGGTCGAGCTCCTCCCGGCGGAAGGCGGCCAGTGGCTTGATCGCCTCCTGCGCCTCGCGCGCCGCCTTCTTCGCGGCGATCCGCGGCCCGGTGACCGCACCGGAGCCCGCCAGTCGCAGGGCCCCCGCGCGGACCTCGGCGGCGAACGCCTGCGGCCGGCAGTGGAACAGCCGGTCCACCAGGCCGATCCGCTGCCCGGACGCGGCACTGAGCGGCAGCGCCCGGCCGGTGAGCTGCCGGGCCGTGGCGTCACCCACCCGGGCGGGCAGCAGGTGGGTCCAGTACTCCGAGCCGTAGAGCCCCATCAGCCGGTAGTGCGGATTGAGCACGGTGCCGGCCCTGCACCACACCTCGTCGGCCGCGAGCGCGAGCATCACACCGCCGGCGGCCGCGTTGCCGCCCAGGGCGGAGACCACCAGGCGGTCGGTGGTGGTCAGGACCGCCTCCACCAGGTCGTCCATCGCGTTCAGGTTGGCCCAGGACTCCGCTGCCGGATCGGCGGCGGCCTCGATCACGTTGAGGTGGATCCCGTTGGAGAAGAAGTCCCGTTGGCCGCCCAGCACCAGGACGGACGTGGGACGCGAGCAGGCCCGCCGGTAGGCGTCGAGCAGCCGGCGGCACTGGTCGGTGCTCATGGCACCGCCGGGGAAGGAGAACGAGAGGAACCCGGCCGCGCCCTCCTCCCGGTAGCGGATGTCGCTCCAGGTCGTGGCGGGGCAGTCCGGTGCGACGGGGACCTCGGGAAGCCCGGGGATCCGGCCGGCCAACGCGCGTGCGGCGGGCAGCTTGAACGGGCGGTCCTGCCCCGGACGGCGCCGGGCTCGCAGCTGCGGGATCCACACGGCTCCGTCGGCGGTGGCCCGGCACACCGCGCCGGCCCGGGTGGCCAGCAGCTCCCCCGGTGTGCCGTGCAGTTCGGTTTCCCGGTGGCCGCCGTGCAGGAACCACTCCTCGCCCAGCAGCCGGTCCAGCACACCCGGGGAGGAGTCGGCGGCGCGCAGCTTGCGCAGCACGGTGGCCGTGGAGTCGCGCTGCCAGTCGATCCTCCGCCGTTCCTGGGGGAAGTACGGCCGGGGATCGGCATCCGTCTGCCGCACGGGCAGGTACGTGCCCGAGGCGAAGCGGTCGACCGCCAGCAGCAGGGCGGTCATGGCGGCGTCGGACACCTCGTTCCGGTAGAGGTCGCTCTTGCCGACGGGCGGCACCGGGCAGGAGCCGGCCGCCCAGACGTCACCGCCGTCCATGACGGCGTTCGCCTGAAGGACCGTCACCCCCCACCGGGTGGCCTCCTCGTCGACGGCCCAGTCCAGTGAGGAGGGCCCCCGGTCCCCCACCGGCCCCGGGTGGACGATCAGGCACGGCAGCCCGGACCACACGTCCTGCGGCAGTGCGGTCCTCAGCATCGGTGCCACGACCAGCCGCGGCCGGTGGCGACGGACGGCCGCACGCAGCTCGGCGTCGCGCTCTGACGCCTCACCGCGCAACAGCGTGAGGGCCACCTGGTGGCCCCGGTCGCCCAGCTCCGAATACGCGCGCTGCGTCAGGCTGTTGAACGCCGAAGCGACGAGCAGGATTTGCATGACAGCCTCCCGGCCGCCCGTGGGGACACGAGCCCGGCCACCGCCGATCGTCGTGCACGGGGCGGCGTCACCCACGGTTGACAGGCTGCCGGCTCACTCGATCGCGCGAGCCCATCTGGCGGCACGACCCGGTGAGTGGAGGATTCCCCAGGGGAGATCCCCCGGGTCGGACAGTCGGTCTCGTGACGGCGCAACGATGCACCGCCGTGCGCCGGGCCGGGCTCTCGTAGTCGTGCTGTCCGGCCCGGTCGGGAGGCGCGAGCAGCATGCCGCGCCGCCGAGGGCGGCGCGGCGGGGGCGGCGCGGCGGGGGCGGCGCGGCGGGGGCGGCGCGGCGGGGGCGGCGCGGCGGGTGGTTCAGAGGGCGGTGGCTTCGTGGACCTGGTGGAGGTGGATGAGGATGTCGTGGGTCTGGGTGATGGCGACGGTGGGGAGCGGGTCGTTCTTGAAGCTGGAGCCGGCTTCGTAGACGGGGCGGGGGGTGTCCAGCCAGGTACGGGCCGCGGCCGGAAGCGTCCGCAGGTCGACGTAGAAGTCGCGGTGGTGGACCAGGTCGAGGGTGTACTCCTGCATGTCGGGGGTGGCCGCGGGGACGGTGACCTTGCTCCAGGCCCCGCCGAGGGTGGTCGCGGTGAGGAAGGACCCCTGGTCGAAGGTGAAGCCGATGGCGGCGTAGCCCCGGCCGAGGGCGTTGCGCAGGTAGACGCCCTGCGTCGTGGGGTACATGACGGGGTCGCTGGACAGGTAACCCACATGGCCGTTGTGCGCCGAGAGCAGCACCTTGTCGCCAGTGCGGCGCTGCCACCAGACGGTGTTCTCGGCCATGACGCGGTCCCGGAGGTGCTCCGCGGCGGACACCGACTCCGGGTCGGACAGGTCGAGGGCGGCGAAGGCGAAGGTCTGGGCGATGTTGCGGGCGTGCTGCTCGGCCCATTCGTACGCCTCGCCGCCGGTGCCCCTGTTGGCGATGACGAGGTCGAGCGCCTGCTGGGCGACGGTGGCGTTGTTGCGTCGCTCGGCGAGGGGCCTGCGCAGGTAGGCGAAGACGTCGTCGAGGGGGCGCAGGCCCGCGTACAGCTCTTCGAGGCGCGGGAGGTCCTGGGGGTGGGTGGCGCGGACGTGGGAGGCGACCCGGTCGAAGACGGCGTTGCCGAGCCTCGGCGCTCCGATGTCGTTGCCCATGAAGTGGACCTTCCGGTCGGGGTGCCGGTCGTTGTACTGCCGCATCCAGGCGATGAGGCTGACGAACTCCTCGCGCTCCCAGGGGGATCCGGCGAGTTCCTCCTTGGCCACCTGCCGGGCGTCGCCCGGGCCGCCCTGGATGTATTCGTCGATCCGCAGGCCGGCCGTCCAGCTCATCTCCAGGGCGAAGGTGGTGAAGCCCTTCTCCTCGACGAGGTGGCGGAAGACGCGTTCCTTCATGGCGAAGAACTCGTGCGAGCCGTGGGTGGCCTCTCCCAGCCCGACCACCTTGGCGTCGCCGACCATGGCGCCCAACGGCCGCAGGTCGGTGGTGGTGCCGCCGGGTTCCGTCGACCGCAGGCGGTAGGCGGCGCGCTCCAGAGCGCGTACCGCGGCCGCCTGCCGGCTGTCGGTCGCCGAGGAGCCGGCTGATGCGGACGCGGGGCCGGCGGCGGGTGCGGCGGAGGCCGCCGGGGCCAGCACGGTGGTGGCCACGAGCGCTGCCGTCGCGGCGAGCAGCCCTCGTCGGCCGATCGCCTTACTGTGTGCGGTCATGCTGATCACTCCTTGGTTCGGTGTTCGCCGGGCGGTGGAATGATCATGGCGCGGACCGGGGGCGGGTCGCGCTGGTGCCGGCCACCGGACCGAACCGGGGGAAAACCCCCGGGTGGCGGCGTCCGAGGCGGGCGAGGACGGATTCGAACCGTCACAGCCCAAGCGGGGGTGCGACAGGCCCTTGGACTCTTTCCGTTGCCCGGCATCCCGTGGCGGATAGGCCGGGCCCGGGTGCGCGCGCCCTTCGGGCCGGGCCCGGTGACGGCCGTGTACTCGTCTCCGTCAGCGGGCCGAGAGCGTGGCATCGAGTGCGCCGGCGAAGGCGGCTGCGTCGGTCTGGCCGCCGAAGTGGTGGATCACGTGCTCACGGACGTACTCCTGCCGGGCTCGACTGAAGGCCGCACAGGCGTCGTGGTTGACGTACGCGGTGTGGCCGCGGTCGTGGGCACGCGAGAGCGCGGCGATCTTCTCGGCGTGGCCCGCGTACTCGGGGGTGTCCACCGCCCGCCCGTCCGCCTCCCCAACGGCACGGCGGCCGCGAGCTGCTCCAGCTCGCGCTGGACCACTGCGGCGAACGGCTGCCGCTTGCCGCCGAAGCAGGCCCTGTCAGCACTCCCGCCCTGGAGGGATCCCTGCCCCGGCACCCTCGTAGGGTCGTCCGGGCGTCGTCGGTCGGACAGAACCGAGCCGCCCGGGCGGTCGCCCGGCCGGGCGAGCCCGCTGTCTCGGCGGCACGGTCACCGCACCCACCGGGAATCCTGCTCCGCTTGCGCTCGCCGGTACGGCGTCCGCCGCCCGAAGGCTCAGAAGCCTCCGGGGACCGAGCCGGCGGCCTGCCGGTAGTTGTCGACGTCCGGCGAGTACGGCTGTCCGCTCGGCTGCCTGCCGATCCCGACGACGGAGCCCAGTATCGACAGCAGCGTTCCGATGATCCTCTTCATCCGTTCCCCCCCAGCTCTGGCATCCGGACAGGTCCGGTGTGCCTCCTCCCGGCAGCCTAGGCCCACCCAGGGCACCGGCGCACCGGGTCTGAGAATCTCTTGAGCCTGGCAGGCAGGTGGACTTCCGCTGTCGCCGATCTCCGACGCCGGCCGCGATGCTCACGCTCCTGGACCCTTGTGGCGATGCGGTCTTGAACCGGCGGGGTGCCGCTGCCGTCGCCGGACCTCCGCCGGTTCACGGCCGGAAAGGACGTGGGAGGGCGGCCGGCCCGTGACCCGGCCGAGGAGACCTGTGCCGGGCCGCGGGCGCGCGGTCAGAACCAGTGCAGGCAGTGCGGGGAGCGCTCGGCGCGGAAGAGGGCGTCAGCGAGGGCGGCCGCGCCCGGGCGGTGGGCCCGGATGTGGCCGGCACGCACGAGCGTGCTCGGGGCGGTGCCACCGAGATAGACCGAGCCCAGGTCCCTCACGTCCATGGACAGGTCGGGCTCGCGATCCGTCGGGACGCAGTCGGCCTTGCCGTCCCGGACGGTCAGCAGGTACCGGCCGTGCTCGCCGAGGAACGGGTCCGCGACGTCGAGGACGAGTTCGCCGTCCATGGACCAGCCACGGGCGGTCAGGGCACGCGGGACGTCGAGCAGACGCACCCAGAGCCAGTCGGTGTCGCCGCTCACCTCGCCGGCGCGGAAGTCCGCGAACTGCCAGCGCAGCGGGTGCCCGGGCGGGACGTGCTTGAAGACGACCCGAGCGACCAGGTCGTGTCCGAGTACGAACCGGGCCAGGGCCGTGAAGACGGCGTCGTCCGCGGCGATGGTCTCGTCGACCGTCAAGGTCTCGGGCTCGCCGATCGAGTAGCTGGCGTAACCGTCCGGAACGCCGTCGGCGTCACGGTGAACGGCGACGTAGCGCGGCGCCGGCGAGATCGGGGGCTGCCCCGCGCGCAAGGCCCACCAGCGGTGCGGGCGGGACAGTGCGCCGGGCTGGGCGCGGCGGTACCGGTCGTAGACCTCCTCCAGAATCTCGCCGCACTCGGCACGACGCAGCACCTCGACCGAGCCGGTCGCCGGTACCTCGGCGACTCCGCGCGCCCGGGGAACGGCGAGGGCGGCCCTGTGGCGCGGCACCGTCAGCCGCGCCGTGTAGGTCGCCGGTCCGTAGCCGAACCTGCCGTAGATCGGGGCCTCCGAGGCCAGCAGCACGGAGAGGAACTCCCCGCGAGCCCGCGACTCGGCGAGCTGATGCCGCATCATCGCGCTGAGCACGCCCTGGCGCCGGTGCGAGGGCAGGACGCCGACGGCGGTCACCCCGGCGGCCGGGACGAGGGTCCGGCCGGGCAGGGTGAGCTCGAAGGGGTACGCGGCGGCGGTGCCGACGGGCCGCCCGTCCGCCGTCAGGGCGAGCAGGCAGCGGTCCGTTTCGAGCGCCGACCACCAGAGCCCGCCGCCCTCGACCGGGGTTTCCGGGAAGCGCCCGAACGCGGCATGGACCGTTTCGACGAAGACGTCGAAGTCCTCATCTGTCGTGGAACGAATCTCCATTGCCGCCGCTGCCTCCTCGAATCACCGGCACCACGACTCGTGGTGTCCGGATCACAGTGCAGCGTTGACCCGTGGCCACGGCAAGCGAATTACGGCCGGGCCCGCGGCGGAACCGCCGCCGGTCACGGCCGGTGGGGCGAGGCCCGGGGCCGGCGGCCGCCGCCCTCCGGAGGCGGCGGCCCACCGCGGCAGCGGGGCAGGAGGCCGGTCGGCGCGCCGGCACGGCACAGGGCGGGACGGGGCGCCCGCCCCGCCGCCTCCGCCCCGGCCCCGGCCCCGGCCCGCGCCGTGGGCGGCCAGGCACCGGGCCGGTGGCCCCACGGGGTGGGGCGGGGTGATCAGCCGCCGCTCTTGCGGCGGAAGTTGCGCTTGCCCCCGACCGCGCCGTGAGCGCCGTGGATCTTCGAGTCACCGCTCGGACCGCCGGCCGTGCCATCGGTCTTGGCACCGTGCTTGCGCTCCAGCGCGGCGAGGAACCGGGCCTTGACGTCGTCCCCGGCGCCGGACGCGGCGGCCTCGACGGCCTCCGTGCTCTCGGTGCTCTCGGGGTTCTCCGATGATGCTGCGTCGCTGCTCATGCAGGACCTCCTGGAAGTGTGGTGCCGATTGACGGCTACACCGACACCATGTCATGCCCGAGGGCCCCACCCACCGCCGGGACCGGCCCCGCACACCCGGCGCGCCCCGACCCCGGCCTCCTCTCCCCCGTGCGGCCGGACCTCTCCGGTCCGCGTGCCGGTCCCCCGCTGCGGGGCACCACTCGCCCCCACCACCGGTTCGCGCGCCGCTGGGAGCGACCACGGCGCGGGCTGGGAAGGGGCAGCCCGGTCGAGGTTCGTCCGCGGGTCGGGCGGTTACGGCCTCGCGCCTGACCTCCGGCCGGTCAGGGCCGGTCGCCGACCCGCAGGTGGGTCGCAAGCTGGCGTCGGCCGCCGGTCAGGGCCTCGGCGAGGACCGCGAGCGTGGTCAGCGCGGCCAGCGCCGCCGCCGGGAGGAGGAGCTGCCCGGCCGCCGGGCGCAGGCCGACCGGGGCCGGGGCTCCGACCAGCGTGGACAGGTCGAAGGCCGGCCCGAGCAGGGCGACGGCGGCCAGCGCGGCGAAGGCGCCGCCGGCCGCGGCCGTGAGGGTCAGCGGCAACGTCTCGGCGAGGATGAGCGCGAGGCCCTGGCGCGACCGCAGGCCCATGGTGCGCAGCCGGGCGAGCAGGGCGGCCCGGTCGGGGGCGGCGCGCAGCAGGGTGAGCAGGACGGCGAGCAGGGCGAGCGCCCCGGCGGCCGTGACCGCGTGGCGGAAGAGACGGCCGGCGGCGTGCTGGAGGGGGTCGTTGGCGAGGTCGACCATGACGGCGGCGCTGGTGCGCGTCACGTAGCCGCTGCGCAGGGCGTCGGGGTCGTTGCCGACCAGGGCCGCGGAGGCGCTCGGCCCGGGTGGCGGGGGTGGGGCGTCGAGGTCGGCGAGGACGGACGGCGACAGCTTGCCGACCAGGTGGGCGAGGCCCGGTTCGTCGACGCGGCCGACGGCGAACCAGTCGGTGGCCCGGTCGAGTTCCGGCAGCACGGCGGTGGCCGCCGGGGTCGGCAGAACGATGAAGGGCCGGGTGGCGCCGGGCAATGCGGGGGTGGCGTCGACCGTGCCGGCGCGGACGGCGAGGACCTCACCGCCGCTGGGCAGGCGCAGCCGGTGGCCGCCGGGGCCGAGGTGGCGCGCGAGGCCGGCGCTGAACAAGGCGGGGACGGCGGGCGCTCCGGCGACGGGACCGGCCGGGGCGGCGAGTGCGGCCGGGTCGAAGGCGCCCACGCCGACGGTGCGCGCGATCCGCGCGTACGCCTGCGGTTCGGCGACGACCAGGGTGACCTGGGTGGCGTGGGGGTCGACGCCGGTACCGATCCCCGGGACGCCTTCGAGCAGGAAGGCCTCGCTCTCCAGCCGGACGGGGGTAGCGGCCGTCACCCCCGGGAGGGCGGCAGCGGCCGGGCCGAAGTCGGGTGGCAGGGTGCGGCCGGTGGGCGCCGCGACGGAGGCGTCCGCGCCGACGGCGAGGCGGGCGGCCCGCTGCCGGGCCAGGCCGACGCTGTCCAGCACGGACGCGCCGAAACCGGCCGTGGTGACGGCGAGCACCAGGGCGAGCAGCGGAAGTGTGGAGGGGCGGCGGCGGCCGTCGCTGCCCCGGGCGGCGCGGGCCAGGCCGAGGAAACCCACCACCCCGGGGCCGCGCACGGCAGTGCGGGCCAGCGCGCCGGCGAGGGCGGGCAGCAGTCGCGCCAGCACCAGCGCCGTGGTGAGGGCGACCAGCAGGGGCGCCGCGACGAGCAGCAGGTCGGGCCCGTCGGCGGGCGGTGCGGCGCCGCGGCGCCGGACGCCGGCCACGGCGGCGGCCGTGAGGGCGAGGACGGCGAGTTCGGCGATCAGCCGTCCACGTCGCGCGGCCTTGCCGGGGTGGCTGTGCTTCGGTGGCAGGGCGGCCCGGAGGGGGACGGCGAGCAACGCGACCAGGGTGGTGACCAGCGCGGCCGCGACGGCCGCCGTCCAGCGCGGGGTGGGCAGCAGCCACAGCGCCAGCGCGGTGCCCGCCACGGCGGCGGGGAGCACGGTCGCCGCGCCCTCGCCGCAGAGGCGCAGCAGGACGCCGGGGCCGGAGCCGCCCCGGGCACGGAGCAGCCGCAGTTCGGCGCCACGTCGTTCGGTGGTGAGGGCGGTGGCCAGGGCGAGGACGACGGCCGCGATTCCGGCGACGGCCGCCGGTCCGACCAGGGCCAGCGGTGCGACGGCGGCCTGCCGGGCCACGGCCCGGTCGAGGTGACCGGGCAGCCGGGACGTGGTCGACAGGTCCGGGCGTCCGGTCGCGGCGATCAGCCGGGTGGCCGTCGGCCCGGTCAGATAGGCGGCGACGTCGTGCCGGACCTCGGCCAGCCGGTCGGCGCGCAGGGCGTCGGTGTCGACGGGCAGCCGCCAGAAGTCGCGCGCCTGGTGGCCCCAGGTGGCGAGGGCGCGCAGGTGGTCGCCGCCGACGACCCCGGCGGTATGCCAGTGCCGGACCGTCGGGTCGGTGAGGAGACGCTCCAGGCAGGCCCGGCCGGTGCAGGCGAGGTCGGTCCAGTACGGATCGGCCGAGTCGGTGACGGTGTAGAGGCCGACGACCCGGGTCTGCTCCGCCGGTCCGGAGCCGTCCCCGAGGACGTCGCCGAGACGGATGCCGATGGTCTCGGCGGCGGCGCGGCTGACCGCGATGGGGATCGGGCCGTCGGGGGTGGCGCCGCTCGGCCAGCTCCCGGCGACCAGGATGGCGTGCTCGGCGAAGCCGTCCAGGTAGAGCAGGTCCAGGGTGGGCAGGGAGCGGCCGTCCGGGCGGTCCAGCCCCGGGTTGGTGAGCCCACGACGCTCGACGGCCCGGGCGCCGAACACCGGACCGGAGGACGCCACGGAGAAGCCCGCCCCGGTATGGGCGAGGAGCTCGGCGGTCACGGCCTCCAGGTCCGCGGCGCTCTCCTCGCGGTCGCGCGGGGGCGCGGAAGTGGCCAGCAGGCTGGTCTCCAGGGTGCCGCGGTCGTGGAGGAAGTCGCGCAGGGCGGCATCCGTGCCCCGGTCCAGGGCCCTCGGGAAGGCCGCGGCCAGGAACACGAGGGCGAGAGCGAGGACGGCGGTGAGCAGCGCGGCCCAGGGTGCCGTCCGCAGCCTGGTGCGTACCCACGGGGCAGGCCGGTGGGCGCCGGTGATCGCGGTACGGGACGCACCGGCGGGCCGGGTACGACGGCGGGCGGGGCTGGTCACACGGTCCTCCGTCGGACGGGACGACGGCACCGACGCTCCGTCACCGGATAGCGGACGATGGTGTCAGAGCTGTGCCCGCAACGGAAGGAGCCTGTGCGAAGCATGTACCGAAAGGGCAGACCGGCACGGACGGACGGGCATCCGGAGGGTCTTCCCGGGGCGAGGGCACCGGCGGGCGGCGCCGGAACGTGGAGGGAGACCGACTACTGCCGGAGACGGCGTCCCGCTCGCACGAGGACGGGAGCGGCGGCGGTGTTGTAGCGGACGGTACGCATGGCTACGCTGCCACGCATGAAGCAGCTGAATGTGCGTTTGGACGACACCGTTCACGAGGCCCTCGAGCAGCGGGCGGAGGCGGCCGGAATGAGCCTGCCGGACTACGCGCGCAGGGTGCTGGCCGAGGAGGCCGACGAGCGGCGTGAACGCTTCCTGACCGCCGCCGCGCACTTCTCCCAGGCCTGGGCGCCGGCATTCGAGGCCGAGTTCGGCCCCTACCCCCAGGGCGTCACCCGGTCCGGGACGGCGGACGCGGCGTGATCCTGTATGTCGACCGGGCCTGGCTGCTGGACATCGCCCACCAGTTCCTGCCGGCCGATCCGGACGTCACCGACTACGGCACCCTCGCCGCCGCGGTGGCCCGCCACGTCGACGAGGTCATGGACGTACCGGTGTACGGGGGCGTGCACCAGCGGGCGGCCGCGCTCATGCACCAGCTCATCCGCGTGCCGGCGCTGGACTTCGCCAACGAGCACTTCGCGGCCGTCGTCGCCGCCTCCTACCTCAGTGCCTCCGGCGTGATCGTCACCGCCGAGCCCAAGCAGGCCGTCGAGCTCGCCGCGCGCATCCGCGACGGGAAGGCGGACGTACGCGAAACCGCCACCGCCGTCCGCACCTGGTACCGCTAGTACTCCAGAAGGACTTCAACGTTTTGCCTGCTCAGAGGCTGCGTGGGTGAGTGTAGAGGGCTGGCGGGCCATCAGGGGCGGTCTTCATGGGACCGCCCCATGTGCCGGATCCCGATTGGGACGAGGACGATGAGGACTGAGGGTCTCGTGGACGACCTCGGAGGAGTGAGGCAGGCACTCAAGCCCGGCGGCACTCCTCCGAGTCAGCCCGGGCAGCGGGCCGACTGACCGTTCACCCCTTGCCGGTCTCCCACCTTCCGGCCGAGGCCGGGGATCCTGCCGCAGGAGGTCCATGTCCGTCCGGCCCGCCAACGCCGCGCTCGCCCGGGTGACCGCCTGGGAGGGGGCGCTGAACCACGCCACTTCCATACGCGCGATCAAGCCCGGCAATCGGTTTGGCCGCGAGCGGCACGCTGAAGCCGTGGAGGCGGCCGAGGCCTTCCTCGGCCGTGCGCTCGGCGAGGGTCCGGCGACTCCGCACGGCGACCGGCCCCTCCTGACCGTCTCCGCGCGCCGCCTGCCCGCGATCTGCCGCTTGGAGGAGGCCACCGGCTGGCTGCGCACGGCGCTCGCTCTGCTCGACGCGCACGCGGAGACGGACGCCGACGACTGACGCACCGGGCGGCGGCGCGCCCTGCCGCCGCCGTGATCACGAACCGCCGTCTCAGGAGGGTGTGATGGCTCGCGGAATCCAGAACTGCCGGTCTTGTAGCTGACACTGACGCTTGTAGTGCTCAGCGGCCAGCCCGTCGTGATGTCGGGCGAGGCGCCGCAAGTGCGATTGGTAGGAGGAGGCGACCGTGGAGGCGGTGGCAGGCCACCGGAGGATGCTGTGGGCGGCCATGCTGCCCTGCATGGCGGTCGTCATCGCGGTCTGGACGCCTTGCGCGGACAACGGGTCGAGGGTCAGGGCCGCCTCGCCGATCTTGATCCAGTCACGGCCGATGGTGCTCTGGGCGATCGAGCTCGTGGCATCGCAGGCGAACGTTCCGGTGATCTGTGTGCCGAGCCAGGGACCAACCAGGTCCGAGGCGGACAACAGCGAACGGTAGAGCCGACTCCGCGCGTCCCTGTCCAGCACGGTACACCGGGCGCGCTCGACGAAGACCATCGCGTTGATCGTGTCGTCCGGCAGCAGCGCGGCGCAGAGCCACTCGTCGTAACCCGCCTCGACACGGACGTCGGGCCCGTCCCGCACCCCCGGTCGCCAATATCCGTAGAGGGCGGTGGTACGCGCCCCTGCGCGGTGGCGGTGTTGGCGAAGCAAGCCCGTCCGTCCGCCGGCGTCGATGAGGAACCTGCAGTCCAGATCGAACCGCTGATCGGCTTGCCGCACCTCGATGCGCCAGCCGTCGTCGTGCCGGCGAGGGCAGCGGGCGAGGGCGGGTTGCGACACCTGCACTCCGGCGGTCCGCGCCTCGTCCAGCAGGAACGTATCGAAGACGCCGCGGTCGGCGACGAACGTCGGTGCGCTGTGCTCGGCGCCGGCCCACCGCGCGAGCAGCTCCGCGCGTCGCAAGCCGGAGGGGGCGAGATGGCCCAGAGCGCCCAGGACCTGAGAGATCCCGAGCGCCAGGCACTCACCGAGCCGGCGACGGGGGAACGCCGCACGTTCCACGAGGTGGACGGAATGCCCCAACAGGGCGAGCTGGCGGGCGGCGGTCGAGCCCGCGGGCCCGCCGCCGATGACGCAGACGTCCGCCCGAACGGTCGTCGTCACCGGCCGGTTCCGATCGCGTCGAGATAGTCCGGCCGCTTCTCCATCAGCCGCGCGTACATGCACAGGCAATGGTGGAGCCAGCCCCGGATGTAGTCACAGGCCGGGCGGCCACGCCCGATCACCTCGTGGTGGCATCCCCCGCCACACAGGTACCGCGCCCAGCAGTCGGAGCACGGCTGCTGGCGATGCACATGCCGATCGTCCAGCCATTTCAGCTGCCGTGCTGGATCCACCCCGGTGAGGACGTCGCCCATTTTGCGCTCGTCGTCACCGACGAATCGGTGGCAGGCAAACAGTTCGCCATCGGCGGACGCGCCCAGATATCCTGCTCCGGCACCACATGGGTACGGGCGGTGGGTGCCCCGGTGGATCTCCCGCAGCGCGTTGACGGCATTGAGGAACGGATATGCCTTGCCGTTCTCGACCCGCTCCTCGAAACGTTCGGCGCAGGCCGTCATCTGTTCGAGCATGGCGGTCAGGTCGGTCCCAGCCATCTCGTCGGCGCCTGTGGGCGAGCTGAGCATCGGCGAGAACCCGACGCTGTCGAACCCCAGGGAGATGAATTCCTCCAGCGTCTCCGGAAGAGACAGGTTCCGCGGTGTCACGGTGACGCGGGCGGAGACGCTCATGGTTCGCCGTCGGTCGTTCAGCAGCGGCTCCAGACGCCTGAGCACCCGTTCGTAGGTGGGCCGTCCGTTCCTCGTGGGGCGCAGGCGGTCGTGGACGGTGCCCACGCCGTCGAGGCTGACAGTGACGGCGAATCCGTGCCGTGCGAAGAATTCGGCGTCGTCGGGCCTGACCAGGGTGCCGTTCGTCGTGATCGAGAATCCGACGCGGACTCCGCGTTCGGTGGCGCGAGCGGCAGCGTGCTCGGTGGCGGACCGCAGGACGCGGCGGTTGGCGAGCGGCTCGCCACCGAGGAACGCGATGGTGACCTGCTCCCCGGTGGCCGCGCCGTCCACCAGGCGATCGACCGTCTGGCGGGCGACCTGCTCGGACATCAGCTTGGCGGCGCCGCCGAAGTCGCCCTGCTCCGCGTAGCAGTAGGTGCAACCCAAGTTGCAGGTCTGCGCGATGGCGAGGGAGACGGAGCGCAGGGGGACCTCGCGGGGGGCCTCATCAAGCCTCACGGGGACGTCCAGGCCGAACCGGGCGAGCAAGGCGTCGGCGGCGGCCTCGTCCCGGGCGGCGGCCGCGTCCTCGAAGAGCTCCCGGACCTCTGGCGGGATCGCGTAGACGAGCGAACCGGCGGAGACGAGGATGTGCGGGCCGGTTCCTCCGTCGAACAGTTGATAGCCGCGGACCCGAGGCTCAGTCACCGTCGCGTTCATGGACGTCCTTTCCCTCAAGGACGAAGCTCAGCTTGTCCTCCCAGCTAGCGATGATGTCTTCGTGCTGGAGCAGGTCGGCCTGACGAAGCGTGTAGACCTTGGGCGTGGCGGGTGTCCGATTGCGTTGCAGCCAGTTGTGGCCTCGGCTGCCGTCGGCCTCGTCCGCCTCGACGTTGACGTAGTCGGGTCGGCTGGCGGCCCAGTAGTAGCAACCGCAGCCGACGAAGTCGTTCTGCCATGGCGAACAGAGACTCTGCGTCAGCTCGCCGGGCTGGGCGAGTTCGCGGCTGATCACCGCGGTGCGGGTATCCTCCCCGCCCTCGGGCCCGGACTCCTCGAAGATCTTCCGGACCCTCAGCGAGACGTCCTGTTGACCGGCGTCGCCCTTGCTGAAGGTGCACTGGACCTCCTGCCCTGCCTTCTGCACGACGTCGGCAAGGGCGTTCGACCATTCCAAAGACCAGTTGCCCAGGCTCTCGCTGGCCCCTCCGGGTGACCGCGGGCCGGCGAGCTCGATCCAGACCGGATGCCCATCGACGGCGAGAAGGATCTCGCCGACGAGCCCCCGCACCTCTTCGGGCGCATCGTCGTCGACGGCCAGGACGAGGGCGACCGCCTCGTGCAACTGGATTCCAGCGAAGACGCGACGCCACAGATTGCGCAGGTCCAGTTCAAGCCCGGGATAGAAGTTGCCGACGGAGGAAGCCGGGGTCGTACCGGGAGGGTTGCCACGCGCCCGGTGCGCGAGCTGGGCGGTCAGGTTCCGGGGCGCGATCGGTTCCACGGCTACTCCTGGGCTCTGCGATGACGGCGTTGGTGGCGGCGTTGGTGGCGGTGGTCACTCGTCCCCGTCCGGCGGCATCGCGGCGATCCAGGCCTCGACGATCTCAAGGCCGGTCTTGTCGGTACCGGGCAGGGTGCGGCTGAACGGTCCGTGCATGGGGTGGTTCTCGCGGCGCAGCAGGCGTACGAACGCCGAGGCCTCCGGGTCGCCCGGGGTCACCAGGCGCTGCCCGGCGTCCCCTTCCGCGAGCGGTCCCTGGGCGTTGGCTGTACGGATGTGATCCAGCAGGTCCAGGGGACGCACGAAGAGCTCCGACAACGAACCCGACTCCGTGGGAATGTGTTCATGGAGGGGAGCCATCGCGCGGAAGAACTCCACCAGGCGGAGCATCATGCGCTCGGGCTCGGTCGTGGCCTGCGTCTCCAGGGCGGCACGACGCAGGAGCTCGATCTGACGGCGGGTGAGCGCCAGCTCCAGGGTGTCGCTGCCGCGCATGAGCGCCGGCATCTTCTGGCGTGCCATGGTCGAGAAATCACCGGCTTCGTCGTAGGAACGGATCAGATCGCGCGGGATGGGCAATACGCCCGCCTGCCAGCTCGTCATGAGCTGCTCGTGAAGCGCCAGGACCTGATGGTAAGGAGCCTGGCCCTGCCCGAAGACGGGTTCGAAGGCGCGCTGGTACTCGGCGGTCTCATGCCGCGCCTGGTTGGTGGCGTTCGTCACGACGCCACCGATCCCCTGGTCCGCATTCATGGCCATCGTGTTCATCAGGCGCACCGTCTCCAGGGCGCGGCGCAGGGTGTCCTCCACCTCTTCCCGGTCCAGCGCACCGTTCACGACGGGCCCAAGCAGCGCCTGAACAAGGTCGTCCTGCAGCGTGCGGACGTGGTAACTGTCCGGCGCGAAGTCGGGCACTCCGGAGCAGATCCGGGCCGACGCGGCAAGCACCTGACCGCCGACGGTGACCTCGACACTGACGATTCCGTCGCAGGAGTCGTCGACATAGCCCTTGGAGATGTAGCGCTGCCCCTGCTGGTCGAGCGTGCCCTCGTAGGTTTGCGCCGGGAAGGTCACCAGTGGCGTGGCCGGGTCGCCGTCGAAGTGGTCGTCCCAGTGACCCACGGCAGGGTCGTACACGTCGTCGCTGATCAGCGGATCACCCGGCTGCACCCCGAACACCGCGCCCCGGCCGGGCACGAAACGCATCCGGATCTCGGGGAAGTCGGCCGTCGGCCTGATGAAGCGGACCGTGCCGAGCGGAATCGACTTGCCGGCTTTGAAATTGTCGGCGCGACCGGTGAGCGGGTGCTCGGCGTGATCGCTGAATGGCCCGGTGTCGGCGTGGATCCCGTCCCTGACGTCCCCTGTGCGCCGCGCCGCCTTGAGGTTGGCGACCACGACCTGCCAGCGCAGGTCGGCGGGGGCGAGGCCGACGGCTTCGAGGCGTGCGGTGGTGAGGGGTTCCAGGTCCCCGGTGCCGAAGCGAGCCCACAATTCCAGGAAGGGCGCCACCGGACGGACCCGGCCCGTGCCGTCCCGGAACCGGACTTCGGCCGGCTGTGTCTCCCCCGCGATCGCTCCGTTGCCAGGGTCGACGTGCAAGGTCGGCGCGGGCTGCAGCTCGCGGTATCCGGTCGGTTCGCGGACCACTGCGTGGTAGTTGTCCATCGGCTCGTCGGACGACCCGAAGCGACCGATGGCCAGTGGAGGGAGGATCCGCAGTTCCGTGATGCCGCTTCCGTCCAGCTGGTCGTCGGTCACCGATCGGCCCTCGGTGACCCGCACCGGCCGGAATTCCTCGGCGCCGTCAGCCGGCGTGGCTTCCTCAAGGCTCTGCCCTGCGCGGGCGCATCGTCCCGACGGACCTGGGGAGGGGAATTCATGGGTCCTCATTTCCTGCGTCGACTGCCGCCCGACACGAGGTGCGGATTCACGGAGATGGGGAAGTCTGGTTCCCACTACTGCCGCTGTCCTGGCCACCCATTCTGTCCAGGACTTCCCAATACGCGCCTGGCTATGATCCGCCAGTCGGGTGGTCGCGCGCACCGGCAGGGAACTCTCGCATCGGCGGTGCCGAACTCGGCTGGTGCCGGGAGACGTTCGGGCGGGACCCCGGGCGGCTGCCAGCCCGTCAGCCGGCCGCAGCCGCTCCCACTCGGCGTCCGACAGATCGCCGCGTTCTCCCCGCCCCATTACGGGAACAACGAGCAGATCAGCGCTAGGGCTCGCCTGCGCGCGGCCAGGGCCTCGCACAGGCGGGGGCAGCTGTGGGCGGCTCGGCCGGGCGGGTGGGGTCGGGGGTGTCCCGGTGTGGTGGCAGGGTGTGATGGCGGGTGGTTACGCGCAGCGGGAGCAGAGCCGCCAGGCCGTCGACGAGTGCCTGGCGGCGACGACGCGTTGGCTGCCGGTGTACGCGTTGGGGGCGGCCCTGCTGGTGGGCGCGGGTTCGTGGGCGCGGGCCCGGGCGCGCGGGACGGCGCAGAGGCCCGTCTGAGCCCGTCCCAGGCGGACGCTCCGGCAGAACGGAGACGGCCGCTCCCGGCCGCCGGACCCGGGCGGCGGGCGGGCGGGTTGCCGTCGCCCGCCGGAGGGCGGACATTCGTGGTGGTGCTGTCGGCGGATTCCCCTCCTCGGGAGACCGCTCGCCGGCAGGGTGTCCGGACGGTGTGGAGGCGGGTGCGGCAATGGGCAGGGTGGAGGAGTCGATCGACGTGGACGTTCCGGTCCGCGTCGTCTACGACCAGTGGACGACCTTCGAGCGCTTCCCGGAGTTCATGGAGGGCGTGGAGGAGGTCAGACAACTGGACGACCTGCACGCCCACTGGAGGACGAAGATCGCCGGGCTGTCCCGTGAGTTCGAGACCGAGATCATCGAACGGGTCCCCGACGAGCGCGTGTCCTGGCACACCACCAGCGAGAACGTGAAGCACACCGGCATGGTCTCCCTGCAGCCGATCGATGCGACCCACACGCGCGTCAGGATGACCATGGACTTCCAGCCCACCGGCTTCGCCGAGAAGGCCGCCGACAAGCTGGGTGTGCTCGACCGTCAGGTGAGGGGCGACCTTCGTCGCTTCAAGCACTTCATCGAGGAGCGCGGCGCCGGGCCCGACACCCCGGGCGACGCCCCCTCCTGATCGACGCCTCGTCACATGCCCGGGCTCTGCTCGCCCGGGCTCTGCTCGCCCGGGCTCCGGCCGGGTCCGGGGACGAGAGGACGCCGGGGACGAGAGGACGCCGGGGACGAGAGGACGTGCCACGGGGGCATCGGGCCCTGCCGGGGCGGCCGGCGGCGGCCATATTTCGGTGGGGACCGAACGGTGGAGGCCGTAGGTTCTCCGGCATGGATCTTTCAACGACGGACGTGGCCCAGGCGGACGGCAAGGCACTCGCGGCAGCTTCGACGACGGTGGTGCTGTGGGCGTCCGCGTTCGTGGCGATCCGCAGTGCGGGCGACCACTTCGGGCCCGGGGCGCTCGCGCTCGGCCGGCTGCTGGTGGGGGCGGTGGCGCTGGTCGGACTGCTCGTGTACCGCCGGGAGGGCCTGCCCCCGCGGCCGGCCTGGCCGGGAGTGGTCACCTCGGGGGTGCTCTGGTTCGGCCTGTACATGGTCGCGTTGAACTGGGGCGAGAAGCAGGTCGACGCGGGCACGGCGGCGATGCTGGTCGGCATCGGACCGGTTCTGATCGCCCTCCTAGGCGGCTGGCTGCTGCGTGAGGGCCTCCCGCCCAAGCTGCTCGCCGGGATGGCGGTCTCGCTGGCCGGGGCGGTCGTGGTGGGCTTCTCCATGTCGGGCGGGGGCGGCAGTTCGGTGCTCGGCATCGCGCTCTGCCTGCTCGCGGCCGTGGCCTACGCGGCGGGTGTGGTGAGCCAGAAGCCGGCACTGCGGCACGCCTCCGCCCTCCAGGTGACCACCTTCGGCTGCCTGATCGGCGCGGCAGCCTGCCTGCCGTTCGCTCCGGAGCTGGTGTCGGACCTTGCGGCCGCGCCCCTGTCCGCGACGCTCGACGTGGTGTACCTGGGCCTGTTTCCGACCGCGCTGGCGTTCACCACCTGGGCCTACGCGATCTCCCGGACCACGGCGGCGCGCATGGGTGCGATCACCTACTCGGTGCCGGCCCTGGTCGTGCTGATGGCGTGGCTGCTGCTCGGCGAGGCACCCGCGATGCTGACCCTGGCCGGTGGCGCCCTCTGCCTGGCCGGCGTCGCCGTCTCCCGCCGCGGCTGAACGTAGAGCACGGTGACGGACGCCGCTGCGGGCGGCGTCGGCCGGTCGAAGTCACCCTGCGTGACCGCCGACCCGGGAGCGGGTGGCCAAATCTGTGTCCCAGGTCTCACGCGCCTCCGTCTGGTTCGTTCGCGTCCCTCTGTGGTGGGATGTGGCGTCACGAGATGATGACCGCTGACGGGGGTGCGGGTTGAGGAGTGGACGGCTGCTGGGGGCCGGGCTGGACGCGGACGCGGTCCGGCTCTCCGCCGTAGGTCTGGTTCGTCTGGCTGCGGACGAATGGCTGGGCGAGGCGGCAGGGGCGCCGGCGTGGGTGTGGCAGATGCGGGCGGCCTCGTTCGCGGACACGTGGCTGGCCTTTGCCGAACCGGCCGTGCCGGGGCTGCGGGTGCCGGCCGGAGCGGTGATGCGGTCGGTCGTGTCCCGGGCCGCGGAGCTGGTGCTCCAGGCCCGGGAGGAGGACGCTCCGGCCGCTCTGGAGTGGCTGGGCCGGCGGTCGGCCGAGGCCCGCGACCAGGCGCGGCGGGCGGATGCCGCCCACCCGGCCGAGCCCGCCGCACTCGCCCTCGTCTGGCACGGCATCCAGGCGATCACCATCGACGGCGATCACACCGCCGCGGGCCGGGAGTCCCACGACAGGCGCATCGCCGAACGGTGCGAGGCGTACGTCCGCGAGCGGCACCACCGCCAGGACACCCTCGCGCTCCTGCTGTCCTGTGCCCGGACGGCCGCGAACGCGCTGGTCGAGGTGAGTGACGGCGACCCGGCTCGGGCCGACCGGTGGCTCGATGAACAGGCCGCCCGGTGCATGCCACCCGGTGGCCCCGTACCGCTCTGGGTACCGGGCCGGCCCGGACAGCCCACGGGGTGACCCGCCCGCCCGGCGAACAGCACGGCCGGGCGCCCTTCGATGCCGCGCCGCCCCGGCCCGCCCGCCAAGCCGGGCCGCGCGTCACCACGGCATCGACCGGACGGCCCCGGGCGCCTCAGCCCAGCCCCGGCAGGCGCCGCAGCTCGCCGATCCCCAGGAGTCGTGCGAGCAGGACGAACAGGGTGAGCATCGCGAGGCCGCCCGCGGCGAGGCCCAGCACGGGGGCCCAGGTGGCCGACGTGACGGTGGCGGAGCAGCCGCGGGCCACGGACCAGCCCAGTGCTCCGGCGGCGAGGGCGGAAGCGGTCAGCTTGCCGTAGGTGCGGCACAGCCTCCTGCCGTCCAGCCGGCCTCCGAGGCGGCGTCGCAGCAGCAGGGCGGTGACGAGCAGACCGATCGCGTAGGAGGCGGCGTAGGCGCCCGCCAGGCCGGTGACCGACCAGCGCGGGGGCATCAGCAGATGGCAGGCGGTCGCCAGGACGATGTCGGCCGCACTGATCCACACGGCCATCCAGAACGGGGTCCGGGTGTCCTCGAAGGCGTAGAAGCCGCGGAGCAGCAGGTACTGGGCGGAGAAGGGGATCAGGCCGAGTCCGAAGGCCTGCAGCATGTGGCCCAGGGGCACGACGGACGCGGGATCGGCGTGCCCGTGCGCGAAGATCACCTGTGCCGCCTCCGGTCCGAGGGCCACGAGGAAGAAGGCGGCTGGAACGATGACGACGCCGCTGATCCGCAGGGCCTGCGAGAGGTCGTCGCGCATGTCGTCCAGGCGGTGTTCGGCGACGGCCCGGCTCATGCGCGGCAAGAGGGCGGTGACCAGCGAGACGGTGACGACCGACTGCGGCAGCGACCAGATGGTCTGCGCGTAGGTGTACGCGGAGAAGCCGACGCCGGCCTTGGGCAGTGCCGTGTCCGCGGCGGAGGCGTAGCGGGTCACCACCGTGCTCGCCACGAGGTTGGTGAGGACGAACAGCAGGGTCCAGCGGGCCGCACCGATGCTCTTGCCCAGGCCCGTGCCGCGCCAGTCGAAGCGCGGGCGGAAGCGGAAGCCGGCGGCCCTGACGAACGGGACCAGGGCGAGCGCCTGGACCGCCAGGGCCACCGTGGTGCCCGCGCCGAGCATGGTGACCTGGGCCGGAGTGATGTCCTGGACCGAGCCCGGGCCGGTCATCATGGCGAGGTAGACGCCGAACATGGCGATCAGGACGACGTTGTTGAGGACCGGGGTCCACATCATCGCGCCGAACTTGTTCCGGGCATTGAGCACTTGGCCGAGGATGCTGAACAGCCCGTAGAAGAAGATCTGCGGGAGCAGGAACCGCGCGAAGACCACCGTCAGCCGGAACGCCTCGTGGTTGGCCGGTGTGTCGCGCTGGTAGAGGCCGATGATCTGCGGCGCCGCCCACACGGCCAGCAGGGTGCCCACTCCCAGCACGGACATCGTGAGGGTGACCAGGCGCTGCTCGAAGGCGCTTCCGCCGTCCGGGTGTTCGGTCCTCGCCCTGACCAACTGCGGTACCAGTACCGAGTTCAGGGCGCCGCCGATGAGCAGGAAGTAGAGGCTCGCCGGTACGACGTTGGCCTGGTTGTAGGTCGTGGCCAGCAGCCCCGCCCCGAGTGCCCCGGCCTGCAGGACCGTTCTGAGGAGCCCCGTGGCCCGTGACACCGTCGTCCCCGCGGCCATCACCAGGGACGAGCGCATCAGCCCGCTCTCGGCCGCCCCCGGCTTCGGGGCGGCGTGCCGCCCCTGCTTCCGCTTCCCCCGTGACCGCGTTGTCGCCGCGGCCTGCGTCCCCTCCGACATGACCCCAACCTACGTCGTGGAGATCATCGCCGTGCAAGCCGGTCCGGGTTCTCCGGTCGGGCCAGGGACCGGCCCCGGCGTCGGCCCGGGATCGGCCGTGATCCAGGTCACGGCGTCGGCCCGGAGGACATTACTTGACATATTCAATTATCGAGCCCTACCGTCGAATCTGTTACTTGAGGACATCAACCATCAAGTACGTCAAAACTTCTTGTCCAGGAACACCGGGAGCACCACCATGAAGGCCATCACCTACCAGCGCTACGGCAGCCCCGACGTCCTGGAGTACGGCGACGTCCCCGAGCCCAAGCTGGGCGCCGACGCCGTCCTGGTCCGCGTCCGGGCCGCCGCGGTGAACCCGGTCGACTGGAAGATCCAGGCCGGCTACCTGGACAGCGTGCTCGACGCCGTCTTCCCCGTCATCCCCGGCTGGGACGTCGCCGGCGTGGTCGAGCAGGTCGGCGTCGGCGTCACCGAGTACGCGCCCGGGGACGA
Source organism: Kitasatospora sp. NPDC022785 (assembly GCF_055561295.1). Taxonomy (NCBI): domain Bacteria; kingdom Bacillati; phylum Actinomycetota; class Actinomycetes; order Kitasatosporales; family Streptomycetaceae; genus Kitasatospora; species Kitasatospora sp. NPDC022785. Next base: position 137,122 of record NZ_JBVHHB010000006.1, read on the forward strand.
GGTCATCGGCTACGTCCGCGAGGACATGGTCGGCCGTGGCACCTTCGCCGAGTACGTCGCCGCCCCCGTGCGCACCCTGGCCCACAAGCCCGCCGCCCTCGACTTCGAGCAGGCCGCCGGCCTCCCCCTGGCCGGCCTCACCGCCTACCAGGCCCTGACCGGCGCCCTCGAGATCAAGCCCGGTGAGACCGTGCTGGTGCACGCCGCGGCCGGCGGCGTCGGCTCGCTGGCCGTCCAGATCGCCCGCGCCCTCGGCGCCCGGGTGATCGGCACCGCCAGTGAGCGCAACCACGACTACCTGCGGACGCTCGGCGCTGAGCCCGTCACCTACGGCGAGGGCCTCGCCGACCGCATCCGGGCGCTGGCCCCGGAGGGCGTGGACGCGGTACTCGACCTGATCGGCGGCGAGGCGCTGCAGGCCTCCCCCGCCCTGCTGGCCCCCGGCGGGCGGCTGGCGTCCATCGCCGACGGCGCCGTCCTGGCCGCCGGCGGGCGCTACGTCTTCGTCCGTCCGGACCACGCCGACCTGACCGCGCTCGCCGCGCTCGCCGACAGCGGGGCGCTGACCGTCGAGGTCGCCGCGACCTTCCCGCTGGAGCGCGCCGCCGACGCCCAGCGCCTGAACGCCGACGGGCACACCCGCGGAAAGATCATCGTCACCGTCCCCTGATCCGACCGGCCGTGGGGGGGCCGCCCCCACGGCCCCCCTGTTCAGCGATGCCGGGCCGCACGCCCCGGCCACAGCACGACCGCCCCACCCGGTCCGACCCGCCCGGACCACCCGAGGCGCCGGCCCCCGGCGCCGCCGCCCGAAGGATCACGCCATGTCCGTAGTCGTCATCGCCGAGTACGAGAACCGGGACGCACACGCGGCGCACCAGGAGACCGACCACTATCGTGAGCTCGTCCTGGACGGCATCACCCCGCTGCTCATCGACCGGCAGTCCGAGGACTACTCGCTGCTCTGAGCTCGTCGCCGTCGCCCCTTGCGACCCCGCACCGGATCCAGCCTTCCCGGGTGAGGCGTCCTGGGATGTCGAGGAGCCGCTGCCCGAACTCAGGGCCGAGTCCGAGCTCGGGGCGCATGTCGCCGAGTATCTCGGGGACGCTCGCTCCTCGCCGGTACTGGCCGACACCCGGGCGCGGAAGAAGGAGACCACGTCGGTGGGCGTGGCCCGCCGGCAGTGCGGGGTGACCGGTGACGTCGGCCCGACAGACCCGATCGAGCTGGCCGCCCGGAGAGCAGGGGCGTAGCGTCTCTAGGTGAGGCAAGGTGATCACACCCATCGACACGGGGAGTTCCCATGATCGGCGCCACCGTCACCTTCTCCTACACCGGCGACTTCGATCGCTCACGGATAACCAAGGTGGCCGAGAACGCCCGGGGCATGTTCGAAGGCATGCCGGGCTTGCGGTTCAAGTTCTTCACCTTCGATGAGAAGCAGCAGCAGGTGGTCAACTTCTACGTCTGGGACTCGAAAGAGCAGGCGGATCAGTTCTTCACCGAGGAGTTGCGCGAGCGAGTGACCGGTCTGTACGGCGTCGCGCCAGTCATCGAGTTCGTGGAGATCGCCGAGATCGTCGACAATTCGGCTCCGTAGCGGCGTGCTCGTACGACAGCCTCGGACCGCGTGACGTGTGATCGGGCCCGTCGTCGAGTGGTCTTGCCGGTTGATGTGACCTCCGAGCAGACAGGCGAGTGCACCTGTTCGCCGCCGACGACCAGGCACCTCCAGTCCCGCTGGCGGGCGATGCGCTGTTCGAACCGTTCCTGGGCGACCTACCGCCGCGGCGCCTCGGGCGGGCCGGGATCGGTACCCGGACTGTCGCGCGCCACAGCGCACGACCGGACCAGTTCCGGCGCGTCGGCGGCTGAAGCCCTATGGGGGTGCATCCGTGCCGTTCGCCCTGTCACCGGAGCCTCTTTTCGTGGGTGGCGAGCAGGACTCGGCCGAACGGGCGGTCCTCGATCAGGTGACGTTGCGCCTCGGCGGCTTGCTCCAAGGGGAATATGCGGGCGATGGCGGGGTCGAGCCGTCCGTCGCGCAGCCACTCCAGCAGTGTCTTCCTGGCGGCCCGAGCGACGTCGCGCGGGAACATCGTGAAGGTGTAGCCGTAGGCCTTCGCGTTCTTCCAGATCAGATCAGTGATGTTCACCGTTCCTTCGGTACCGCCGGAGTATCCGACACCGACATAGCTGCCGCCGTGGGCGAGGCTCGCGATCGCGGGGCCCAGAAGTGGGCCGGCGACACCGTCAACCACCACGTCCACACCCCTGCCTTCGGTGAGGCGCGCCACGCCCTCGGGTAGCGACTCGCGGGAAAGGTCGATGACGTGCTGGTAGCCCGCGGCGCGTGCCTGCACGGCCTTGTCGGTACGACTCGCGGTGGATATCACCAGCGAGGCACCGAGTTCGCGTGCCACTTGCGCGGTGCCCATGCCGACGGAGCCGCCGACGCCAGGTGCCAGAACCGTCTGTCCTGGTGCGAAGTCGATCAGCTGGGTCAGCACGAGGTAGGCGGCGCTGAATCCGGCACCGGCGAAGAGCGCGCAGGCCGCCTCGTCACCGACCCCGTCGGGGATCGGCATGAGTTGGGCCGCGTCGGCGGTCAGTTGCTCACGCCACGTTCCGTCGACGAGCCAGCGCCGACTACCGCGAGGCCTTCCGGGCCTACGCCGGCTACACCCACCTCAAGGGCACCGCGAGCGAGTGGGCCGCCGCCGACGCGATGCTGGAGTACGGGCGCTTCGCCCAGATCGACTCCCTCCGGCCCGAGTTGAAGTCCCGCATCGGTGACCTGCTCGTCCGGGCGGCCACCGCCTTCGGCCGGCTGAGCCGGCCGTGGGCCAACCTCGTCGGGCCGGTCGACGACCTCGGCCTCTGCGAGCAGTACGGCGTCTGCCGCGCCGACATCGAGAAGCAGCTCTTCCCGAACACCTACAGCTACGACAACGGCTCCCTGGTGGTGCACACCGCCCTCGACCGGGCCACCGCCGACCAGCTCTACTACGCGACCAAACAGGTCAAGAGCCAGTTCTTCCGGGTGCTGGGCACCGACCAGCCGCTCGCGGGCGACGACCACCCGGTCCTGAACGTCCAGCTGTACGACACCAAGGCCAACTACCAGGCGTTCCAGAACCTCCTGTTCAAGATCGGCGACGTCAACAAGGGCGGCATGTTCCTGGAGGAGCGGTCCACCTTCTACACCTACCAGCGCACCACCGCCGAGTCGTACTTCAGCCTGGAGGAGCTCTTCCGCCACGAGTACACCCACTACCTCAACGCCCCGTGGGCCATCCCCGAGTCCGGCTACACCACCCGCTGGCCGGGCGACGCCACCTTCGCGATGAACGAGGGCACCGCCGAGTACTTCGCCGGCTCCACCCGCGACGGCGGCGTCAAGCCGCGCAAGTACATGGTCCGCCAGGTCGGCTGGGACGACCAGGCCGGCACCGCCCGGCTGACCGTCGACCAGATCCTCCACGCCACCTGGAGCGGGCAGGGCTTCCGCGCCTACCCGTACGCGGCGACGCTCTTCAACCTGCTCGGCGAGAAGCACCCCGACCGACTCGCCGAGATGTACCGCCTGCTGCGCGCCGACGACCGTGCCGGGTACGACGCCTGGCGCGACCGTCTCGGCCGCGACGCCGCCCTCCAGCGCGAGTACACCGCCTACCTCGACGCCGAGATCCCGCTCGCCGACTCCCTGTTCGTCCCGGCCACCTCCTACACCCCCAACGGATCGCTGGACTACGCCTGGAGCTCCGAGGTCCAGGCCTCCTTCGCCAGGGCCACCGGGAACACCCCGGTCTGCAAGGACAACGCCGACTGGAACAACAAGATGCGCTTCACGTGCACCGGCCGCATCACCGCCAACCTCGCGGCCCCGGCCGACCCCGGCCAGACCCGCAAGGACATGGCCGCCACCGTCGACTACTACCTCCTCTCCCGAGCCGGCACCGCCGCCGACAACCTCGCCGACATGAACTGCTGGTTCGGCACGGTCGACGTCTGGCCCGACGGCCGGGCCGGCAGCGCCGAGTACACCTGCGAAGGCCCGCTGCGGCGCTGAGCCGCAAACGTGCCGTCGTCGGGCCGCCCACCGCCGTCCGGGCGGGGCCCGTCGACGGCACGACGGCGGTTGAGTGGGGGTGGTGAACGGGTTTCGGGCGTAACGCGGACCGGAAGTTGCGTGCCCGGCCCCCATGCTCCGCCTCCATGACAACCGCAATGATTCGAGTCCGCCCGGCGGACAGCACCGTGGGGCGCCGCCCACCCGTCCGGCTTCGACCCGGGAGGCCCGAGGATGTCGGACAGCGCAACGGCGTCCCCCGCCGGTTGCAGGACGAAGGGGAGACGGTCGACCCGGAGGACTTCGCGCTGGTCTCGCCGTACCTGACCGAGCACACCCGCCGCTTCGGTGAATGCTCCACCCACGAGCTCGCCGACCAACCCGACGGCTACGACCGCAGCTGGACGCCGGCTTCACCCCCGTCCGCGGCGACGGCCCGCCGACCGGCGGATTCAGCCGGGCCGTGTGAGCCGACCGAGAGCCGGATGCCTGAGCGGGCCGGACGGGTGTCGGCGAGTACGGAGCCCTGGCACCGCGCCCGAGGGCCGATCCCGGGGACCGGGAACCGGGGTGAGGTCACAGCATTCGGTCGACCAGCCCGTCGACGTAGTCCGGGGTGAGCTCCATGCCGAACAAGACGCGGATGTACATCGGGGCCAGGATGTGGTCCAGCACGCCGAATGCGTCGGGTGCGTCCTCGCCACGGTCGCGGGCGCGATCGAGCATGGACTGCAGTTGTCGCATGCGTTCGGCGCGGAGGTCGTCACCGGCCTTCAGGCCCTGCTGACCGTTGCTCGACAAGGCGACGGCCAGACGCACCACCGCCAGACCGTCGGGTCCGGTGATCTCGCGGGCCACGTTGGCCGCGTAAGTGCGCAGGTCGCCGGCCAGGCTCCCGGTGTCGGGCATCGGCGACTGCGCGTTGAGGCGGTTGAGTGCCACGTCGGTGAGCAGGGTTTCCAGGCTGCCCCACCGGCGGTAGATGCTGCTGTCGGCTACGCCCGCGCGGGCTGCGACCTCGCCGACGGTGAAGTTGCCGTAGCCGCGCTCACTGATCAGGTCGGTGACGGCCTGGTGCACCTCCGCGCCGACGCGGGCGCTGCGCCCGCCGGGCCGCCGGGCTCGCTGTCGCTCGTTCATGCCCCCATCTTAACGCAGTCATCGCTTGCGTTTGTGAGGCACCCCCCTTACAGTCACCTAACGCAGTCGCTGACTGCTTTAGAGCGCTCAGGTGCATCGCCACCCGCGTCGACCACGGCGGGGCGCAACCAACGACCGAGAGGAATCCCCATGGCTACATCGCCTGCAGCCGTAGGCCGTCGACCAAACCGGGCCGTGCTGCTCACGGTGACCTGCCTGGGGCAATTCATGGTCCTGCTCGACAACACGATCGTCGGAGCGGCGCTGCCCGATATGCAGCACCGGCTGCACACTCAGCTGACCGGTCTGCAATGGATCGTCGACGCGTACGTACTGCTGGTCGCCATGCTGCTGATGTCCGGCGGCGTATTCGCCGACCGGTTCGGCCGCAAGCGCGTGTACCTGACCGGCGTGGCGGCGTTCACCGCCGCGTCGGTGCTGTGCAGCCTCGCACCCTCGCTCGGCTGGCTGGTCGCCGGCCGGGTGCTGCAGGGCATCGGGGCCGCGGCGCTCAGCCCCGCCTCGCTCGCCCTGCTCGCCGCCGCCCATCCCGCGCCGCAAGAACGAATCAAGGCGATCGGGCTGTGGGCCGGATTCAGCGGAATCGGTCTGGCCGCAGGCCCCGTGGCCGGCGGAGTGCTGACAGACGCCTTCGGCTGGCCCGCCATCTTCCTGGTCAATCTGCCCATCGGCGTGGTCCTTCTACTGGTCGGCCTGCGCGGCCTCGAAGAGACCCGCAATCCGAGCGCCCCCGCGATCGACATCCCGGGGACGGTGCTGTCCGTCCTGGGAGTGGGGGCACTGACCTACGGGCTGATCGAGGGTGGCGCCCGCGGCTGGACGTCGCCCGCGATCCTGGGCAGCTTCACAGCCGCGGTGATCCTCCTCGCCGCCTTCGTCGCCGTCGAAGCGCGTCGCTCCGCACCGATGCTGCCGCTGAGGCTGTTCCGGGAGCGCCTGTTCACCACGTCCAACACCGCCATGGTCGTGGTGGGGTTCGCGCTCATGGGCTCGTCGTTCTTCTTCTCCCAGTTCTTCGTGTACGTCCAGGGCAGCTCGATCCTGCGCGCCGGCCTGCAGACCCTGCCGGTATCGCTCGCCATGGTGATCGTCAGCCCGTACGCGGGTCGGCTCGCCGCCCGGTACGGCTTCCGAATCGTGGTCACCACCGGCCTGGCCCTGGCCGGCCTGGGACTGCAGGCGCTCGGCATGGTGCACGCCGACACCGGCTACGGGAACGTGTGGTGGCGGCTGGGACTCGCCGGCATCGGCTTCGCCCTGGCCCTGTCCCCACTGACGGGAGCCGCCATCCAAGCAGTCAGCCCACAGGAAGGCGGCCTCGCATCAGGCATCAGCAGCACCACCCGGCAGATCGGCGCGGTGCTCGGCGTGGCGGTACTCGGAGCCGTCGTCCGCACCCGGCAATCCGGCGGCGCCTCCTTCGAGACCGGCCTCAACAGCGCCTTCCTCGCTGCCGGCACCGTAACTCTGGCCACCGCCGTGTTCACCGGCCTGTGGCTGGCGAGGTCCAAGCCCGCGGAAGGCTCCCCGGCGCCGCAACGTTCCACCGGTCCGGATGCGGTCACCACCTTGAACCGGGCATCCGCGAACCGCCCGAACTAGACCAAGATCATCTCATGGCCCGTTTCTGCCGCACCCGGGTCACACCCCCAGGAGAGAGGAACCGCTTCCACGATGCAGCCCGTTCCCGCTGACCCCACCGTGCTCCACCCGATGCCCGAGCACCCGCGCGTGGTTCTGCTCAAGCAGCTGGTGAAGTCGCCGCTGGTCGAGGTCGGTGACTTCACCTACTACGACGATCCGGACGACCCGACGGCGTTCGAGACGCGCAACGTCCTGTACCACTACGGTCCCGAGCGGCTTGTCATCGGCCGTTACTGTGCGCTGGGGACTGGCACCCGGTTCATCATGAACGGCGCCAACCACCGCATGGACGGTCCTTCCACCTTTCCGTTCCCCACCATGGGGGGCTCCTGGGCGGAGCACTTCGACCTGATTACCGACCTGCCCGGCCGAGGCGACACGGTCGTCGGCAACGACGTGTGGTTCGGCCACGGCGCTACGGTCATGCCCGGTGTACGCATCGGGCACGGCGCGATCATCGCCGCCGGCGCCGTGGTCACCGGCGACGTCCCCGACTGCGGCGTCGTCGGCGGCAACCCCGCCCGGCTCATCCGCACCCGCTACGACGCTGCGGACATCGCCCGGCTCCTCGCCGTGGCGTGGTGGGACTGGCCCGTGGAGCACATCACCAGGCATGTACGGACGATCATGTCGGGGACCGTCACCGACCTGGAGGAGGCCGCCGCGCAGATCGGCCAGCCCTGACACCGCGTCCTCGCCACACCGCCCGCACCCGTCCCGCGCCGGAAAGGAGTGATCGCCCATGTCCCGTCGCCGTGCCGCAGGGAGCCGAGCAGTTCATGAACACCGACCGGCTCGTGGACGGGCCGGCCGGAGAACACACTCCGGCCGGCCCGCACCCGCACACTCCCCCGTACTACCCGTACCACCCGTACCACCCGGGCCGCCGGCCCGGCCGGCCCGGCTCAGCCGGCCTGCGCCGGCCCCGGACGATCCGGCCCGGTACCGGTCGCCACCGGGCCCCTCAGCCGGTTGGCGGCGCAGGCTGCCGAGCCGTCCTGACCGGTGCCCAGCAGCACGCTGCCGGTGGATCCCGTCACGGCGAGCGGGCCGTTGACGGTGGAGCCGCAGATCTCGACGGCCAGGGCGCCGGTGGCGGCCACCGGACCGTTGACCTCCGCGCCCGAGACGGCCAGCGCCCCGCCCGGCTGCACCGCGAGCGGCCCCTGCTGCCGGCCGCCGGGCCCGATGCAGACCGACTCGCCGGCCGCCACCACCAGGGGACCGTGGTGTGCCGTCGTCAGGCAGGGGCGGGTGAAGCCGACCGTGAGCGCGGCCGGGGCCGTGGTGCCGCGCGGCACGAAGGCGGAGGATCCGCTGTAGTCGGCGGTGATGCTGTGCGCGCCGGGCCGCAGGGCGCCGGTGGTGTAGGCGGCGCGGCCGGCGGCCAGCGGGACGGTGGTGAGCACCGTTCCTCCGTCGCGGAAGGTGACCGTTCCGGTCGGGGTGCCGTCCTCCTGGTCCGCCGGGAGGACGGCGGCGGTGAGGGTGACGGGGTGTCCGAAGAGGGGCGTCGCGGTGTCCGTGGTGAGCGAGACGGACGCCCCGTACCGGAACGAGACGACCGCCCTGCCGTTGCCGTGGTTGACGCCCGGGGTGAGCGAGACGTCGGCTGCGCCCGGTGCCGCGAAACCGCTGCCGCCGCCACCGCCCGCGCCGTAGAGGTTGCCCGGGTTTCCGCCGCCGGAGCCGCCGGCGCCCCCGAAGTAGCCGCCGCCCCCGCCACCGCCCCCGTTGCCGCCTCGCGCGCCGTTGCCGCCGGGGCCGCCGCTGCCCGGGTTGGCCAGGCCGGTGTTGGGGTCGGTGTCGCCGCCGGCCGTGCCGGGGCCGCCCAGCGCGGAGTTGGGGGTGCCGGTCCCGGGAGCGGACTGGCTGCCGCCGCCGCCGGCGACGCCGGACCCGTCCGGACCGCCGCCCTGGCCGCCGGGCTCGCCGGTGAGGCCGCCGCCGGCGCCGCCGTGCAGCAGCGGGCCACCGTTGCCGGCCCCGCCTCCGCCGCCCGCCACCAGCACCCGGTCCGCGGCGCCGAAGGAGCCGGCCCGCACGTCGGTGGCACCGCCGCCGGAGCCGCCGCCGCCGTGGGCGCCGCCGCCGCCGGAGCCGTGTCCGAAGCCGCCGGGCCGGGCGTACTCGCCGTGCCGGGAGGAGCCGGGGATCCCGGCCGCCCCGACGGTGATCTGCAGTCGTTGGCCGGCGGTGACGGCCAGCGTCGCGCTGGTCCGGCCGCCGAGCCCGCCGGGTGCCCCGGTGTTCGGCGGGTTGGGGTCCACGTGGCCGGCCGCGCTGCCGCCCTCGGCTCCGAACAGTTCGACACCGACCTCGACGACCCCGGCGGGGACGGTGAAGGTGTCGGTGCCCGGGTCGGCGTAGGTGCACGCGGGCGAGGACGCGGTGAAGACGCCGTGGCTGCCGCAGGCCGCGGGCGCGGCAGGCTCGGCGGCCACGGCGACGGGTGCCAGGACGGTGGCCAGCAGGCCGGTCGCGCCGGCCAGTGCGAGGGTCCGGATCCGGGTGCCGGCCTGGGCCCCGGTTCCGGCCGTGGTGGCGACCGGGAGGGAGTTCGGGTGACGGTTCATGAAGTGTCTGTGCCTCTCCGGCCCGCGCGGGCCGAGGGTGGGAGGGTGCGCGCCGGAGGTGCGGCCCGGCGGACGGCGGGCCGCACCTCCGTTGTCGTGGTGCGGGAGGTCTCAGATGCCGTCGTCGGCGCAGAGCGCCCACGCGTCGGAGTAGGTGTTCGGCGAGCTGACACCGCCGGTGTGGGTGACGGCCGTCCAGTACGCGGCGGTGGTCGTCCCGTCGCCCACGGGGGTGCCGCCGGAGGTGCTGGGGAAGCTTCCGTTGAGGTGGTCGCCGACGGATCCCGGTCCGGTGAAGTCCGTGGTCGTCACGCTGCCCCCGCTCACGGCGGCTCCGCCGCTGACGAGCTTCCCGTCGTTGCCGCCGCAGCCGACCGTCACGGACTGGCCGGCGGTGGCCGCCGTCGGGCCGCTCACCTCGCTGTGACGGACCGTCACGGTCGCGCCGCTGACGCCGATGCCGTTCCCGCTGCAGATGGCGTACGCGTAGGTGGTGGTGTTGTTGTTCCCGCCGCCGCCGTTCCAGCCGACCGCCGCCCAGGAGTCCGGGTTGGTCTCGCCGTCGGCCGCGGCCTTCTGGCCGTAGTCGTGGGCCGCGTTGCCGAAGGTCGGGAAGCTCGCGATCGGCTTGAGGCTGCCGACACCGGCCGGCGTGATCCTGGCGCCGCCGCCGAGCAGGCGGGTGTTGGCCGGACAGGTCGCCACGACCAGGCCCACCGTTCCGCTGCCGGTGGGGCCCGCGGTCTTGTTCATGACGACCTGGGTGTGGTTGATCAGGTTGCTGGCGAAGCACACCGCGAACGGGGTGGAGGAGAAGTCGGCGTTGACCGCGCCGCCGCTGCCCCCGATGCCGAGCCAATGCGTGACGTCGGTGCCCACGACCCCGGTCGAGCCGGTGTACTCGGTGCTGCCGTCGGGGCTCGGAGCCGTCCCGTTCACCTTGTTGCCGTTCGACGAGGTGCCCGTGCCGATGGCCTGGCTGATCCCGCCGCCGGAGATCAGGCCGCCGGAGCAGTCCGCGTGGGTGGAGATCTCGGAGAACGCGGCCCCCGGCCCCGCGGTGGCCCCGGGCGTCTTCACGGTGACGCCCACCGTGTTGGCGTGGGCGATTCCCGGCACCAGCACGGCCAGGACGGCCGCGGCGGCCACGCCCCGGCCGGTGAGCCGGCGCAGACACGACTTCTTCTTCATCTGGATCGCTCTTTCTGGAATCCGACGCGGCCGCGAAGTGTCCGGCGGCGTTGTCCGTTGAGGCATCGTCTGGGAGGAGCGCTGCACATCCTCGACAGCTACACCCGGGTAGACCACTGGTGATCCGCACGGCGCCCCGGCGCGCCGGCTGGGCGATCAGCCAGCCGGGAGCCCGGATTGACGGCGGCCGCGGCGCCGCCGCGGGCACCGCGGCCGCACGGCAGGACCGGGCCCGTCCGTCACGTCTCCGCCGTCTCCCGGGCCTGTTCCGGCGCCGGGGCAGGGCTCCCGGGTGCGGCCGGCTCCGCGAGGGTGCGGAACAGCAGCCAGCTCAGGGCGGGCATCAGGACCAGCGGCGCCAGCGCGGTCTGCAGGGACGTCGCGTCGGCGAGCCGTCCGATCAGCGGACCGGCCAGACCGCCGATGCCGACGCCCAGGCCCAGGGTGACGCCGCCGGCGGTGCCGACGCGGGAGGGCAGGTAGTCCTGGGCCAGCGTGACCTGCAACGAGAACGGGACGTACAGGGCGGCCGAGGTCAGCGCCACGAAGAGGTGGACGGCCGGGCCGGCGGCCAGGACGAGGCCGGCCACGGTGACGACGGCGGCGGCGTAGGACCAGCGCGCCACGGTGACCCGGTCCCGGCGCTCGGCCAGCCTGCCGCCCAGGACGGTTCCGGCCGCGCCGCCGAGGTAGAGCACGAACAACGCGCCGGCGCCCGTGGCCGTGCCGCCTCCCGCCCGCTCCCGCGCGTAGAACGCGATGAAGGTGGACAGCCCGGTGAAGACCACCGACCGGCAGACCACCGCCACCGCCAGCCTCACGAACGATGCCGTGTCCCCCGCGCCCGCGGGCGCCACGGCGGCGCCGGGCGCACCCCGCGTCGTCCGCTGCCCCTGCGCCCCGCGTAGGAACACCAGGCACAGCACGGCGCCGGCAACGGCGGGCACGACGAGCAGCGGTGAGTGCCCCAGGCCTCCCGCCCCGACGACGGCGGCCACCAGGACCGGCGCGAGAGCGAATCCGACGTTGCCGCCCAGCGAGAACCAGCCCATCGCGGAATGGCTGCCCCGCCCGGCCAGACGCGCGACGCGGGCCGACTCGGGATGGTAGGCCGCGATGCCGACCCCCGAGACGGCCACGGCGGCGATCGTCGCGGCGTACGAGCCGCCGAGCCCGCACGACGCGATGCCCAGACCGCCGACGACCGTGCTCACCGGCAGCAGCCAGGGCAGCGCGTACCGGTCGGTGAGCGCTCCGAACAGCGGCTGCGCCACCGCGGACACCACCGAGGCGGCGAGCACGATGCCCGAGGCCGCGGCGTAGCTGTAGGCGCGTTCGGCGACGAAGAACGGGACGAGCGCGGCCACGGCCCCCTGGTAGACGTCGACGCAGGCATGGCCGGCGGAGAGGACAACGATGGCCCTGTTCTTCGGCATTGCGCCATCGTCGCCGTCCACCGGTCTGTCGTGCTTCCGATATCCTGCCGACTGATGCCGGAAATCCGCCACACCCCCGTCGCGCCGACCAGGGCCCAGCTGCTGCCCTCCGGTACGGGCATCGACGCCCACCGCCACAACGATCACCAGATCGTCTACGCCGCCCGCGGAGTGCTGGCCGTCACCACCGGTCTCGGGACCTGGATCGCCCCGGCGACCCACGCCGTCTGGATCCCGGCCCGGACCGTGCACGCCCACCACGCCCACGGCACGCTCGACCTGCACCTGGTGGGCCTGCCCGCGACCGACAACCCGCTGGGCCTGGAGACGCCGACCGCGCTCATCGTGAGCCCCCTCCTGCGGGAGCTGATCGTCGAATACACCCGCGCCCCGGACGACGACAGCCCCCGACGACGGCGACTGCGGGCCGTCCTCCTCGACCAGGTGGCGGCCTCACCGCAGCGGCCCGTCCACCTGCCGGCCCCGGCCGACCCCCGGCTCAAGGATCTCTACGAGATCCTGCGCACCGACCCCGCCGACCGGCGCACCCTCGTCGCCCTGGGCCGGGAGGTCGGCGCGAGCGACCGCACCCTGTCCCGGCTCTGCACCGACGAGCTGGGCATGACCTTCCCCCAGTGGCGCACCCAACTGCGGCTCTACCGTGCCCTCGTCCTGCTCGCCGAGAACGTCCCGGTCACGGCGGTGGCCCACCGGTGCGGGTGGTCCTCGGCCAGCGCCTTCATCGACGTCTTCCGCCGGACGTTCGGCCATACCCCCGGTACGCACCAACGCCGGTGACCCACCCGGCCAACGCGCGGCGACGGGCACACCGTCCGGCAGGATTGGCTCGAATTGATCGGAGGTTAATTCTGGTTCGACCATGCTCGACCAATCGTGCGCGTTATGCTCCGGTTCAGGATCCTGTGGGAGCGTACGCGCATGGAAGATCGGACGCGTCGCCTGGCGGGCCGGCGGTGAATGGCCCGGGCCCGGAGTGATCGGCGGCGGGCCGGGGCGCGGGGCATCGGCGGATCCGGCGGGGGTCGGCACGGCACTGTGGCGACAAGATCAATAAACCGGCTGGAGGAAATCAGCGATTAATCCTCCCACTCCCTCCGGGGACTGGTTCGAATGATTACGGGTGAACTCGGGACGGCCTTCGTCCCCCCGCTCCCCCGATTCGGACCTGCGCCGATAAAGCCGTGCGAGAACTCGGGGAGGGCTCCCGCCGGCCTACTGCGACAGATTGTCAGTTTGCCCGTGCTATAGCCCGTCTTGACAGCTCGACCGCATGTTCGGTATTTATTGTTGGACATTTCCGTAAAGCGGAGGGGGGTAGGGGGGGCCTGGCATTAAAGTCCACGTCTTCGATGCTCAGGCGGTCCCCCGATGCCACATGAGCTTTCCCAAGCCAGCCATCACCCCGACGAAGTTCACCGACCGGGTTGTCGGCTCTCTCCAGTCGATCGAGCACACCCTGCCGACGGTGACCATCACCCGAGGCGGCCACATCTACAACTGCGCCGAGAGCGACCAGAGTCTCTACCTCGTGAAATCCGGGCAGGTCAAAACCGTGATCGTGACCTCGACCGGGAAGCGATGTCTGCTCGACCTCTACATCGCCGGAGACATCTTCGGTGAGCTCTGCATGACGCAGCTCGGCCGCGTCGAGACGGCGGTCGCCATGGCGGACACCGAGCTGACCAGAATTCCCTACAGCAAATTCTTCAAGATTCTCGCCGGCGGCGGCCTCCTCGAAGAATTTGCCGAGCACCTGGCCGGGCGGCTCTCGGAACGCCAGCGGGTCATTGTCGACCTGGTCACCCTGGAAAGCGAATTACGGCTCGCCGCCCGGCTCCTCCAGCTCTCCCACCGCTTCGGGCAGAGCCACCAGCGCGGGCTCAAGATCGCCGCGAGGCTCACCCAGGAAGAACTCGCCGAAATGGTCGGGACCACACGGTCGAGGGTGGGATATTTCCTGAAGAGATTCCGCGAGGCCGGGCTCCTCGAGTCCAGCCGCGGCTGGATCACCATCCGCAACGAGGCCAACCTCGCCGAGTACATCGAAGCGCGCCTCGGCCTCAGCGACGCGTCCGTCTAGGCGCCCCGGAAAACGGTCCCGCCCGGCCCGGGCAGCTCCGGGCGGGACCGCTCCCCCGGGCCGTCAGAGCGGCCCCGCCCCCGAAAGGTGGCGCAGCCGGCCGTCGGCCACCTGCGCGAGGCTCCCGCCGATCCGCTCCACGACCAGGCGGTCGTGCGTGACCACCACCAGCGCCACCCCGAGGTCCCGGCACAGCTCGTCGAGCAGCTCGAGGACCGCCAGTGCGGTCGTCCGGTCGAGCGCGCTGGTGATCTCGTCACACAGCAGGACCTCCGGGCTTGCCGCCAACGCCCTTGCCAGAGCCACGCGCTGGCGCTCACCGCCGGACAGTGCGGCCGGCCTGCGGTCCAGGTGCCCGGCGCCCAGGCCGACCCGCTCGACCAGGGCCAGGGTCCGCGCCCGGACCTGATCGGGCGGCACCAGGGCGAACTGGCGCAGCGGGCGGCCGACGATCCCCGCCACGCTGTGACGGGGGTTCAGCGAGTCGTACGGGTTCTGCGGGACGAGCTGGAGCAGCCGGCGTTGGAGCGGGGTGCGGCCGCCCACCTCCTTGGCCAGGACGTGGCCGGCCAGGCGCACTTCGCCGGCCGCCGGTGTCACCAGCCCGGTGATCGCCCGCAGCAGGGTGCTCTTGCCGCTGCCCGAGGCGCCCACGATGCAGAGCCGGCCGCCGGCCGGGACGCTCAGCGAGGCGTCGGCCAGGATCCGTCCGGCGCCGGGGCGCTCGACCCGCAGCCCTGCGACGGAGAGCGGCGCGGCAGGGTCCGCCTCCGCCGTGGGCGGGGCGCCCGGCGGCGCGGCCGCCACGGCCGCCGTGGCGGCCGGTTCGGGCTCGGCGGCCAGTGCGGCGTCGGGCGGGCCGGAGCGCAGGATCCGCCCGCCGCCCATCACCACGACGGTGTCCGCGGCCTGGGCGACCGCGTCGAGGTCGTGGGAGACGAGCAGGACGGCGGTGTCCTTCTTGCGGCACAGGGCGACCACCTCCATGACCAGGCGGGCCGTGTTCTCCGGGTCGAGGGCGCTGGTCGGCTCGTCCAGCACCAGCAGCCGGGGCTCGCGGGCCAGGGCGACGGCGATCGACAGCCGCTGGAGCTGGCCGCCGGACAGCTGGTGCGGCCGGCGGGCCAGGAACGCCGGGTCGTCGGGCAGGCCGAGGGCGCGCAGCGCGGCCCTGGCGCGTTCCAGCCGCTCGGCGGGCGGGACGTCCAGGGTGCGCAGCTGCTCGCCGATCTGGTCGGCGACCTTGAGGTTGGGCGGCAGTGCGGTGCGCGGGTCCTGGGCGACGTAGGCGACGCTGCGGGCCCGCAGGCGGGAGAGTTCGCGCCGGCTCAGGCCGTCCAGGGTGGTGCCGAAGAGCCGGGTGGTGCCGGCGGTGCGTTCCAGGCCCGGATTGGTGTGGCCGAGCAGGGCGAGTGCGGTGCTGGTCTTGCCGCTGCCGGAGTCGCCGATGAGCGCGACGACGGTGGCGGCGGGGACGGTGAGGTCGACGCCGTGGACGGTCTCGCGTCCGGTGGCGGTGGCCTCCAGACGCAGGCCCCGCACGGTCGCCGCACCGTCCGGCGCCACACCCGCACCGTCCGGTGCCGCGCCCGGTCCGGGCAGCGCCACGGCGCGCGGGCCGGCCGCAGGGCCCGCCGGGCGCGGCCGCCGCGGGCCCCGGCCGGCTCGCCGGCGGCGCGCGGTGTCGGCCGGGCCGAGGGTGTCGGCGAGGCGGCCCACCGTCAGCAGCAGGGCGAGCAGCAGGGCCGCCGGGGCCAGCACGGCCAGCGGCTGGAGGGTGAGGCCGCCCTGGTTCTCCATGATCATCAGCCCCCAGTCGGGGGTGGGCGGCTGGGCGCCCAGACCGAGGAAGCCGGCGGTCGCGACCGCGTAGGCGGTGCCGGCGAAGCGGACGCTGGCGTCGGCGGCCAGGGTGCGGACCAGGTTGGGGAACACCTCCCGGGCCAGGATCGAGGGCGTCGACTCACCACGGGCCAGGGCCACTTCGACGTAGTCGTGGGCCAGGGCCTGGGTGGTGGCGGCCCGGACGATACGGGTGATGTCCGGCACCATCACCGCGACCACCGCGATGGCGACGCCGACCAGTCCGGGCCCGGTGCCGGTCGCGATGACCGCGATCAGCACCAGCGGCGGAAGGCCCATCAGGACGTCGGCGCCCCGCATCACGAGGGTCGCGGTCAGGCCGCCGCGGTAGGCCGCGAGCATGCCGGCCGCCACCCCGACGAGGTAGGCGACCAGCAGCACGGCGACGGAGAGCAGGATGAGCGTGCGCCCGCCGGAGAGCACCCGGCTGAGGACGTCCGCGCCCAGGTGGTCGGTGCCGAGCGGGGCGTCGGCGCTGCTCGGGGCGAACGGCATGCCGACACCGACCCGCGGGTCCTTGGGCGCCAGCCACGGGCCGCAGAGGGTCAGCAGCACCAGCACGGCGAGCACCACCGCCGCGACCGGCCGCCGCCGGGCCGGCCCGGTCGGGCCCGGGGCGGGCGCGACGGGCGCCGGTGGTTCGGTGACCGGGGTGGAAGCGAGGGTCACAGCACGATCCTCCTCGAATGGTCGAGCGCCATGCCGAGCACGTCGCCGAGCAGGTTCGCCACCACCGTCACCAGCGCGATCAGCAGGGCGACGGCCTGCACGGTCGGCACGTCACGCCCCGCCGACGCCTGGATCAGGACGGACGCGATCCCCGGGAAGCCGAACAGCGTCTCGGCCACCAGCGCCCCGCCGACCAGCAGCGACAGGTAGCGCGCCAGCAGCGGGATCACCGGCGGGATGGCGGCGGGCAGGACGTAGCGCAGCACCACCCGGTGCTCGGGCACGCCGTTGAGCCGTGCGGTGGCGACGGCGTCGCCTCCGGCCACCTCCACCACCCCGCTGCGCACCAGCCGGGCGTTGTGCGCCAGGCAGCCGGCCAGCAGGGTGGCCACCGGCAGGACCAGGACCTCGGGTCTGCTCAGCAGCCCCTGGCCGGGCCTGATCAGCGAGACCGCCGGCAACAGGTCCAGTTCGACGGCGAGGACCAGCACCAGGACGCTGCCCATCACGAACTCGGGCACCGCCAGCAGGGTCAGGGTGGCCGCCGAGATCAGCCGGTCGGCGAGGCCGCCGGAGCGCAGCCCGGCCCAGACGCCCAGGCCGACGGCGAGCGGCACCAGCAGGGCGAGCGTCACCCCGGCGAGGACCAGCGAGTTGCCGGCCCGGTCCCCGACCACGTCCGCGACCGGGCTGCCGGACACGTAGGAGGTGCCGAGGTCGCCGTGCAGGACGGTCAGCAGCCAGTCGCCGTAGCGCACCAGCGCGGGCCGGTCCAGGCCGAGTTCGGCGCGGCGGGCGGCCACCTGGGCCGGGTCCGCGTCCGGCCCCAGGGAGGCGGCGGCCGCGTCACCGGGAGCCGCGTCGGTGGCGACGAAGACGATCGCCGAGACGGCGAGCAGCACCAGGACACCGGTGAACAGCCGCCGGAGCAGGAGGGACCTCAGCGACCCCCGGCCGGTGCCGGGGGTCGCCGGGGCCTTGAGAGCGGTGTCGGTCATGCCAGGTATGCGTCTCGGAAGCTCGGGAACGTCGGGTAGCCCAGCGACTTGACGCCGTGCACCTGCGGGGTGGCGGCGGCCAGGACCGGCGCCTTCGCCCAGACGAGGTCGCCGCCCTCCTCGTGGAGGTAGTGCTGGATGTCGGCCAGCGCGGTCTTGCGCTGCTCCTCGGTGACCGCCGAGCGGACCTTGGTGACCAGGTCGTCCGCCTTCGGGCCGGCGACGCCGGTGAAGGGCAGCAGGGCGTCGGAGCCGTAGAAGAACAGCACGTCCAGCGGCAGCGGTCGCGGCTTGCGGTTGGCGGACTGGAACTTGGCGCCGATGAAGACCTTCGGGTCGGCGAAGAAGTCGCCGGCCGGCACCTTGTCGAGGCCGATGGTGATCCCGGCCTTCTTCGCCTGCTCGGCCAGCACCGCGGCGCCCTCGGCCAGCCCGTACTCGTAGTCGCTGGTGCGGATGGTCAGCGAGAGGTTGTCCACGCCGGCGTCCTTGAGCAGCTTCTTGGCGCGCTCCGGGTCGTACTGGCGCTGCGGGAGGTCCTGCGCGTAGTCCGGCAGGTACTTGCCGAAGAGGTCGTTGCCCACCTCGCCGAAGCCGAGCGTGACCCGCTCGACCATCTGGTCGCGGTCCACCCCGTACTTGAGCGCCTGCGCCACCCGCGCGTCGGTGAACGGGTCCTGGCTTCGCTTGAGCATCGCACCGAAGTTGGGCCACTCCCACTTGGGCGGGGTGAGCAACTGCAGGGCGGTGTTGGCGCGTTCGGCCTTGCCCGCGACCAGCGAGATGCTCGCCGCGTAGTCGACCTGGCCGGCCTTGAGCGCGTTGAGCCGGGCCGCGCCGTCGGCGATGGAGACGAGTTCGAGCTCGTCGAGGTAGGGGCCGGCGCTGCCCCAGTAGTCGGGGTTGCGCTTGAGCGTGGCGCCCTGGCCGACCTTGTGCTGCTGCAGGATGAAGGGACCGCTGCCGGGAACAGCCGAGAAGTCGGTCGTCCCGGCCGGGACGACGAAGATGCCCTGCGTGAACACCTGGTCGAGGAAGCCGTGCGGGCGCTTCATCACCAGGACGGCGGTGAGCTCGTCCTTGCGCCGAGTCTTGGCGAGGTCGACGTCGGCCAGCAGGGGCGCCTGGTTGGCCTTGGTGTCGACGTAGGTCTGGAGCGTGAAGAGGACGTCCTCGATGGTGAGCTTGCGGCCGTCGGTGAACTTGACGCCGCTGCGCACGCGCAGCGTCCACTCGGTGCCGTCGGCGTTGGGCGTCATGCTCTCGGCGAGCTGCATCTCGATCTTGCCCTCGGCGTCGACGACGCAGAGCTCGTCGTAGATCGCCCGCGCCCGCACGTAGTCGATCGGGGTGTTGGCGGCCTTCAGCACGTTCGCGGTCTCGTTGCTGCCGCCGATGAAGGCGGCGCGCAGCTTGCCGCCGCGCTTGGGGCTCGGCGGCGCCGTGGCGTCCGCGGCCGGGGCCTTGGCGTCCGATCCGCAGGCGGTCAGCAGTCCCACCCCCGCGGTGCCCGCCGTGATGCCGGCAGCCGCCCTCAAGAGGGCTCGTCTCGACACTGTGAGCCGTTGGTCCGCCATGGTTCCTCCTAGTTCGCGTGCCTGCGCTGGGCCGTGCGCGCGAGGAAGGTATCCACTTCAAATCCCCAAGATCTGCGCAGCATTGAGCATCGGAGATGCCCAGGTGAAGGCCCGGTACGAACCAAACGGACCACACGGTCCGCCGGATCCGGGCGCTCACTTCGGAGCAGACCGGCCCCGGCCACGCGTGCTTGTCTGCGCCTCATGACGAACCAGCTGCAGGAGATGCCGGCCGACTTCGACCGGGTGCTGTGCGTGGTCGCCCACCCCGACGACATGGAGTTCGGCGGGGCGGGCGCGGTGGCCGCGTGGACCGCGGCGGGCAAGCAGGTGGGTTACCTGCTGCTGACCCACGGCGAGGCGGGGATCGACGGGATGGAGCCGGCGAAGGCGGCCCGGGTGCGGGAGGAGGAGCAGCGGCGCAGTGCGCGGATCGTGGGCGTGGCGGAGGTCGAGTTCCTGGACCATCCGGACGGTGTCCTGGAGTACGGCCCGGCACTGCGCCGGGACATCGCGGCGGCGATCCGCCGGCACCGGCCGGATCTGGTGGTCGGCTACAACCACCGGGACACCACCCACACCCGCCGCTGGAACACCCCCGACCACCGCAACGCCGGGCGGGCGCTGCTGGACGCGGTGGGCGACGCGGGCAACCGGTGGATCTTCCCCGAGGCCGGCGAGCCGTGGGGCGGCGTGCGGTACGTCGCCATGGTGGGCTCCCCCGAGCCGACCCACGCGGTGGACGTGAGCGGCACGGTGGACCAGGCGGTGGCGTCGCTGGAGGCGCACGAGGCCTACCTGGCGGCGCTCGGCGGCGGGCGTCCGGTGGACGTGCGCGCGCCGCTGACCGGCCTGTACCAGTCCACCGGCGAGCGGTTCGGCGGGCGGCTCTCGATCGCGTTCGAGCTCGTGGTGGGCTGAGGGCCGCCCACCTCCCGCCCGGGCCGCCGCCCGGCCGCACCGCTCGGAACTCGTCCCGCCGATGCGCAACTTTGGCCAGGCGGCGCGGGCCCGGATCCGTAGGGTTCCGGGCATGGCTGCTATCCCCTATGTCAAGTACGAGGACGTCGCGCGCGCGCTCGACTGGCTGACCGAGGCGTTCGGGTTCACCGAGCAGCAACGGTTCGCCCACCCCGACGGCCCGGTGTTCCACGCGGAGATGCTCACGCCGGCCGGCGACCCGGTCTACCTGGCCGGCCCGGGCGGGGACTACCGCTCCCCCGCCACCACGGGCCAGCGCAGCGCGATGGTGTCGGTGGACACCGACGACGTCGACGCCCGGTTCAAGCGGGCCGAGGCGGCCGGCGCCACGCTGGTCTTCCCGCCCACCGACACCCCGCAGGGCATGCGGGTCTTCAAGGTCGAGGACCACGAGGGCCACGAGTGGTTCTTCAGTCAGAAGCTCAGCTGACGGCACGGAAGGGTGCGGGAAGCCGCGAGCGGGCCGGGGGGGACCTCCCGGCCCGCTCGTCCGTCGTGCCAGGGCCGCCGGGGACCTGCCCCGGCGGCGGCGCGTCACCAGGTGACCGGCAGGGCCTCCAGGCTGTGGATCACCATGTTGCGCTTCCACGGCAGTTCGCTCTCGGGGCCGGCCAGCCGCAGCCCGGGGAACCGCCGGATCAGCGTGTTGATGCCGATCTGCATCTCCAGCCGGGCGAGTTGGGCGCCGACGCAGTGGTGGATGCCGTGCCCGAAGGTGGTGTGCGAGCCCGGGCGGCGGGTGATGTCGAAGGTGTCCGGGTCCTCCCAGACCTGGGCGTCGCGGTTGGCCGAGTTGGTGACGGCGATGACGCCCTCGCCGGCCCGGATCAGTACGCTGCCCATCTTGACGTCCTCGGTGGCGACCCGCATCAGGCCGCCCGCCGCACCACCGGGGATGTAGCGCAGGAGCTCCTCGACGGCGTCGCCGATCCGCTGCGGCTCGGCCCGCAGCAGCGCCAGCTGCTCGGGGTTGCGCAGCAGGACCAGGACGGCGTTGGCGAGGCGGTTGGCGGTGGTCTCGTACCCGGCCACGATGAGTCCGCCGGCGAAGGAGACGAGTTCGCGTTCGCTGAGGCGGTCGTCGTTGTCGCGGGCGGCGATCAGGACGCCGAGCAGGTCGTCGGCGGGGGCGGCGCGGCGCTCCTGCACCATGGCCGCCAGGTAGCCGATGAGGGCCTGGCGGGCGGCGACGGCCTCCTGGAGCTGGTCGGGCGCGGTCTTGAACATCTGGTCGGACCACTGCCGGAACAGGGGCTGGTCCTGGCGCGGCACGCCGAGCAGGTCGCCGATGGTCATGATCGGCAGTGGTGCGGACAGGGCGGAGACCACGTCCCCGCCCGGGCCGCCCTGCTCCATGGTGTCCAGCAGCTCGTCCACGGTCCGCTGGATGCCGGGGCGCATGGCCTCGATGCGGCGCACGGTGAAGGCCGGGGCCACGAGCTTGCGCAGCCGGGTGTGGTCGGGCGCGTCCTTGCTGACGATGGAGTCCGGGTCGCCCTCGACGCCCGGCATGAACTGCGGTGCGCCGGGTCTGGTGGCTGCCTGGCGGCTGAAGCGCGGGTCGCTGAAGACGGTGCGGACGTCCTCGTAGCGGGTCACGATCCAGGCGGGGTCGCCGCTGGGCAGGGTGACCGGGCAAGCCGTCTGTTCGGTCCGCAGGCGGGCGTACTCGGGCGAGGGGTCCAGTGCGGAGGTGATCGGGAACGGGAACGGGCACCGCTCGGCGGTGTCCACGAGCTCCGCGGTGTCGATGGGGCCGGCGGTGTCGGCGGGGTGGTCTTCGGGCTGCGGCCGGGTCACTCCGGCTCCTTTCGGTCCGCGGGGGCCCGGGCGCTCGGTGCGCCCGGGCCCGCCGGTGGTCAGTGGTTCGGTGCTCGGTGCCGGTGGTGCGGTGCTGCTGGTTCGGTGCCGGCAGGTGGTCGGTGGTGGGCTACGCGGTGGTCGGGGGCCCGGTGGTCGGGTGCCCGGTGGTCCGGCGCTCGGAGGTCCGGCGCTCGGAGGTCCGGCGCTCGGAGGTCCGGCGCTCGGAGGATGTCGGTGATCAGGGACGGGTGGCCGGCGGGCAGGGACGGGTGGCCGGCGGGCAGCCGTTCACCAGGTGACGGGCAGCGCGTGGACGCCGTGCACGAACATGTCGCTGCGGAACGGCACGTCGTCCAGCGGCACGGCCAGTCGCAGCGTCGGGACCCGGGCGAACAGCGTGGACCAGAGCACCTGGAGCTGGAGCCGGGCCAGCAGCTGGCCCAGGCACTGGTGCAGGCCGTAGCCGAAGCCGAGGTGCTCGGCCGCCTCCGGGCGGGTGATGTCCAGCCGGTCCGGGTCGGGGAACACGCGCTCGTCGCGGTTGGCCGAGGAGAGCACCACGACCACGCCCTCACCGGCCCGGACGGTCTTCCCGGCGACCTCGACGTCCTCGGTCGCCACGCGGCGCAGCCCGTAGTCGATGACCGTCTGGTGGCGCAGCAGTTCCTCGACGGCGCCGGGCACGCGGGCCGGGTCCTTCACGAGTTCCGCGAGCTGCTCGGGGTGCTGGAGCAGGACGAGGGTGCCGACGCCGATCTGGTTGGCGATGGTCTCGAACCCGGCGATCATCAGCAGGGTGGCGATGCCGACGAGTTCGTCGTGGGTGATGCCGTCCTCGTCGAGCCGGGCGGCGGCCCGCCCGAGCAGGTCGTCGGTGGGTTCGGCGGTCTTCTCGCGGACCAGCCGGTCCAGGTACTCGCGCAGTTCGTCGCGGACCACCTGACGGCGGGCCGGCGGCGCGCTCTGGTCGCCGATGACCTGGGTGCACTCCTGGAAGAACGCGCGGTCCCGGTAGGGGACGCCGAGGAGTTCGCAGATCACCAGGGTGGGCAGCGGGAGGGCGATCGTCTGGACCAGGTCGGCGGTGCCGCCGCCGGACAGCATGGTGTCGACGAGCTCGTCCACGATGCCCTGGACGGCGGGGCGCAGCTCCTCCAGGCGCTTCTTGCGGAACTCGCCGACGATGGTGCGGCGCAGCCGGGTGTGGTCGGGCGGGTCCATCCGGATGAACGTGCCCGGGCCGGGCGGGCGGACGGTCATCCGGGCGGGGAAGCCGTCGCGGGAGAAGTCGGAGCTGAAGCGGTCGTCGGCCAGGACGGCGCAGGCGTCGGCGTGGCCGGTGACCAGCCACACGTCGCTGCCGTCGAAGTCCAGGGTGGAGCGGTGGAGCGGCTGTTCCGCCCGTAACCGCGGGTAGACGGGGGCGGGGTCGAGCGGGCAGGTGCGGGGCACCGGGTACGACGACGGCTCGGTCGGGGCGTCCAAGGGGCGTGTCCTCCTCGTCCAACGGGGCGGCTGCCGGGCGGGATTGCCCGGCAGCCATCCTGGTCGTCGGCGCTCGGAGGGTCTGCTCAGTATTGTGCTGGCCGGCAGATCACGGAGAACGCGGATCAGCCCGGGGGTGGATCAGCCGAGGTCGTACTCCAGCCGGTACCGGGCGTTGCCGGCCTCCTCGTGGGTGGCGGTGAAGCCGCCGCTGCCGGTCAGACCGGTCAGCTCGCCCGTGCCGGAGCCCGGGACGACCGTCCAGGTCACCTCGGCGGTGGTGCCGGTCAGTTCACCGGTGTGCTGGAGTACGAAGCTGCCCGAGCGCCCGCCCAGCCGGCCGGAGACCTGCTCCAGGCCGACGAAGGTGGTGGAGTCGTCGCTCCGGTAGAACATCACGTACTCCTGGACGCCCTGGCCCTCGATGTCGCCGGTGTAGGAGTACTCGACGGCCGAGCGGGTCAGCTTGCGCCCGTCGGTCTCCGTGATGTCCTGTTCGTCCCAGCTCTTGAGGGCGCGGGTCCCGGTGGCGTTGCTCATCCTGTGTCCTTCTCGGAGAGGGTCGGCAAGGTGGCGCGATGTCACGCGGAGGCGGCACCGCCCGGCTCACCAGCATGCCCTGATTCGGCCTGGGCCGCGAACCAGTCGCGCATTCCGCCCTCGATTCCGGCGACCTGACGCCAGATCAGGCCATCCTTCAACACGTACGCGCCGAAGCCGAGTTCACGTTCGCCCCGGACGCTCATGAGGGCGCGCATGAAGAGGGTGTCGCCGGTGTGGGTGTACTCCAGCAGCCGCTCGTACTTGGCCTGGATGTCCATGTAGCGGCTGAAGGTCTCGCGGATCTCCTTGTGACCGGTGAGGATGCCCTGGAACCGGACCACCACGGCGTCGGGGTGGTAGGTCTCCATGAGCGCGTCGATGTCCTTGTTGTCCAGGCAGTCGATCTGGCGGACGAAGAGCGGGTGGCAGCCGGAGAGGTCGAGCTCTTCCATGGTGTTCTCCTTCTGGGTGTGCCGCGCGGGTGCGCGGGGCGGAGCGGGACGGTCCGGGACGGGCCCGGTCCGGGGTCGGGGGTCGGGGGTCGGGGCCCGGGAGTCAGGTCGTGGACCGGGGGTCAGGTCGGGGCGGGGACGCCGAGGAGCTCGCGGATCAGGGCAAGCAGCTCGCCCGGTTCCTCCTTCAGGTAGAAGTGGCCGCCGTCCACCACCCGCAGGTCGAAGCCTCCCCGGGTGGTGTCCCGCCAGCCGGCCATCTCGTCCGGGTCGACCTCGGGGTCCGAGCGCCCTACGACGGCGGAGACCGGGCAGGCCAGCAGGCCGCCGGGCAGCGGCGTGTACGTCTCGTTCACCTCGAAGTCGGCCCGCAGGCCGGGGGCGAACGCGTTGAGCAGCCCGGGGTGGGCGAGCACCTCGGCCGGGGTGCCGCCCATGCCGGCGACGGCCGCGGTGAACTGGTCCTGCGGCAGGTCGTGCAGCCGCGCCCGGCGGGACGGCAGGTGCGGGGCCCGGCGGGCCGAGACGACCAGGTGGCGCGGTTCTCCCCAGCCGCGGGCCGCGAACTCCCGGGCCGCCTCGTACGCGAGGACCGCCCCCAGGCTGTGCCCGAACAGCGCGAACGGCCGGTCCAGCGACGGCAGAAGGCCGTCGCACATCGGACCGATGATATCCGTCATCCGGCGAAACGGCTGTTCCCTCGCGCGGGCTTCCCGGCCCGGCAGGAGGATCGGCCGGATGTCCACGTCCTGGCCGAACTCCCGTTGCCAGGAACGGAACAGGGTCGGTCCGCCGCCGGCGTGGGCGAAGCAGAACAGGCGCAGCCCGGCGTCCGGCGCGCCCGGCGCCGCCGCGGTCCAGCGTCCGGTCATCGGTCCTCAGCTCCTCTCGCCCGGCCGGTCCGCCGGCACGGCCGGCCGGCTGCCGGTGTCGGTGTCGGCGTCGGTTTCGGTGTCGGCGTCGGTGTCCCTGCTGTGCGGCCGCCCGAGGGACCGTTCAGGCGGTCTCCCCCGGCCCCGGGGGCGGGTGCGCCGCTCAGCGCCATGCGTAGCGGCGGTGGTAGTCCTGGACGCCGGTGAGGACCAGCAGTTCGCCCGGCCGGCCGGCGTGGTCGAGGTACTCGGCCCAGTCCTCGGTGTCGACCCGGCGCTCGCGTTCGGGAACGAGGCAGGACCTGGTCTGCTTCAGCAGCCGGGTGTACTCCTCGAAGCCGATGTCGCGACGGGCCGCCAGGCGCTCGCCGATCCGCAGGGCGCCGAGCGTGCGGGCCGACTCCGGGGTGATCACCCCGCTCAGGAACTCCGAGGCGCAGCCGGAGCCGTAGGCGAACAGGCCGACCCGCTCGGGGCGTTCGCAGGGGGCGCTGTCGATGGTCGCGGCGAGCGCGAGGTAGAGCGAGCCGGAGCAGAGGTTGCCGACGACGCTCGGGTAGACCAGGGACGGCGCGACCCTGCGGGCGAAGTCCGCGTCGATCTCGGCGGGCCGGGCGTCGGCGTGCTCCTGCATCATCTTGCGGTGGCCGGCCCGGACCAGCCCGGCGAACGGGGTGTGCATCACCAGGCGGTCGAAGGTGGTCGCGAAGTCGGCGCCCTCCACCCGGTCCGCGTAGTCGGCGAAGCTCTTCGCCAGGCAGTCGAGGTAGGCGAAGAGCGAGCGGTCGGCGTCCGCGATGTCCAGGGTGGGCAGCGGGCGGGCGGAGTCGAGGGTCTCGTAGCTGTGGAGGCCGTAGGCCCCCGGGTCGATGGCCATGATCCGGGGCCGGTCGCTCACCAGGACGGCGGCCGCGCCGTGGCCGGTGGCGGCCTCCGCGTACGCGGCGTACTCGTCCACCACGGCCACGTCGGTCGCGATCACCAGGGCCTTGGCGCCGGGCGAGCGCCCGGAGGCCAGGTAGCCGGCGGCGAGCTGCACCGCGCCGGTCGCCGCGTAGCAGGCCTGCTTGGCCTCCATCACCCGGCAGGAGCGGGGCAGGCCGAGGTACTCGTGGACGTAGGAGGCCACCGACTTGCTGTAGTCCACCCCCGACTCGGTGGAGGTGACGAGCAGCTCGATGCGCCCGCGCTCGGCCGGGTCCAGCGCGTCGACCAGCGCCTTGGCGGCGTTGACGGCGTTGGTGACCGGGTCCTCGAAGGGCAGGGCGACCGAGCGGCGTTCCATCATCAGGTTGCCGAGCCGGGCGTGGTCCAGGCCGCGGCCGTCGAACAGGTCGGTCAGGGCGATGCCGGCCAGGCCCGCGTAGACGTTGAGCGCCTCGATCCCGATCACGCCCGCACCCCCCGGGCCAGGTGCGCGACGAGGCCGTCGATGTCCGGTATCGCACTGAAGTTCGACATCGGCTCGTCGATTCCCAGGAGCCGGGTGACGCCGATGATGATCTCGACGCGGTCCACCGAGTCGGCGCCCAGCTCCTTCAGGTGCTTGTGCCCGGTGATCTCCCGTGGGTCCAGCGCGGGCAGGATGCCGCGGATCACCTCGTGCAGCGCCTGCTCGGCCCGGGCCCGGGCCGCCTCCTGTGCGGCGCGCCGAGCGCCGTCCTGCTCGCTGTTCACTCTGCCTCCTCAAGGTCCCGCAGCACCCGCTGGGTGCTGACGGCGATCAGGTCCGAGCTGTGCGCGTCGCGGACCACGACGTCGACGAGCTCCTCTGCCGGGTCGGCCACCGCAGCCCGGACGGTGACGGCCATCTCGAACTCGCTGTCCGGTTCGGCGTTGCCGACGTAGCACAGCTGCTGGTCGACCGTCCGGCGCCGCAGGAACGAGCGGTCGCTGCGGCCCAGCGCGCGCCACTGGCGCAACACCGCCTGGTCGACGAAGGAGAAGTAGGACGCGAAGTAGACGAGTCCGACGCCGTTGAGGTCCCGGGTGATGTCGATGCCGTACCGGGTGGTGAAGCCCTGGGCGACGGTGCGGTACTCCCCCGCCGTGTCCTCCCGGAAGGTCAGCGCGCGCCGGGCGCGGCCGTAGACCGGGCGGGGCGAGTACTCCTCGGGCAGGGCCGGCAGCCGGGTGTGGTGGAAGTCCGGCGGCGAGGCCGGGACCAGGCCCCGGTTGCTGTCGGCGTGCCGGCGGCTGACCCAGCGGTTGAAGTTCTCCACGTGCAGGGTGCCGGGCGCCGGGCCGCGATGGAAGGCGGCCGGGTCCCAGGGCTCGGGCGGGTCGCCGGCGGCGGTGGTCGAGGAGATCCGGTGGACGGTCAGCACCGACTCGCTGCCGAAGTCGAACGAGCGGGAGAGCACGTCGAGTTCGTCGCCGAAGGTGGGGCTGCGCAGGTGGAACTCCCGGCTGCCGCGCACCCGGTAGTAGAAGAACGCGAGGTAGGCCGGGTCTCCGCCGGCGCCCTTGGCCGCGAGGACGTCGGTGTCGCAGAGCGCGCCGACGGTCTCCCAGGTCCAGTCCCCGACCTGGCCGAGGAAGAGCGAGTTGTGGCCGCACATCGCGGGCGAGACGGTGACCCGGCGGCGGACGGTGCCGGGGTCCAGCACCTGGAAGGGCGCGGGGGCGGAGGCCGGGGCCGGGGTGTGGGCGGGCGTCGGGGTCATCGGGTGGTCTCCGGTCGGCCGGCCGCGTCGATGCCGGCCAGGAAGTCGGCGAGGACCTGGTTGAAGCGCCCCGCGGCAGTGAGGCTGGGGAAGTGTCCGGCGTCCTCGAACTCGTGGAAGCGGACGTCGGGCAGGGTGCCGTGCAGCAGATGACCGGTCTTCAGCGGGACGACCGTGTCGTGGCGGCCGTGCACGATCAGCGCGGGCGCGGTGAGGCCGGGGAGCCCCGGCAGCAGGTTCGTCGCGAGGTCGAACTCGTCGAGGTAGCGCAGCCCGATCCGGGCGTCGAGGCTCTCGCAGCGCAGCAGCAGCTCCTCGTAGCGCCGGCGGTGGCCGGCGATCGGCTCGGTGCCGGGCTGGGCCAGCAGGTGGTCGAAGTCCTCCCGGGCGACGAGGGCCAGGCGGTTCATCTCGCCCTGCCGGTTGCCGATCCGGTAGGACCCGCCGATCAGGGTCAGCGAGGCGACGTCGTGGGGGTGGCGCATCGCGAGGGACATCGCGGGCAGCGCTCCGAAGGAGGCGCCGGCCAGGTGGACCGGGCCCCGGACGTCCAGGGCGTCGAGCGTGCGGCGCAGCAGTTCGGCCAGGCCCTCCACCGACAGGTCGGCGGCGGCCGTCGTCGCGCCGACGCCCGAGTGGTGCACGGAGATGACCTGGTGCCGGTCGGCGAGCGCGGCGAACTGCGGGCCGAAGAAGCCGGCGCCGATGTTGAAGGGGTGCAGCAGGACCAGCGGGCTGCCCCCGCCGGCGGTGAACACCTCGACGTCGCCCTCGCTCAGTGCGACCAGGTGACGCTGCACGTCCGGCTGGTGCTCGCGCAGGACGGCGTGGTTGTCGCTCAGTGGCCGGTGGCCCTCGTCCAGCGCGGCGCGGACGTCGGCCGGAAGGGCCGCGGCCGGATGGTACGCGGCGGTCGCCGGGTGCGCGGCGGCGCCGGGGCCGTCGGCCGGGACGAGCAGCGGGGCCGGGCCCCCGTCGCGGTGCAGCGCCGCCAGCCGGCGGCCGGCCTCCGCCGCCCGTTCGGTTCCCAGGCCGAGCGGCACGGCCAGCCGGACCAGCGCGGCGCCCGCCGTCGGGCCGGCGGCCAGGTGCGGGGCGGCCCGTACACCGGTGTGCCGGTAGCTCCAGGCCAGCCAGTCGGCCGCCGGGTTGGGCGAGCGGTCAGCCCCGGGCAGCCGGGCCGCGTCGATCAGCACGCAGTGCCCGCCGGCCGCCACCACCGGCAGACCGGCGTCGGCGAGGATCCGCCGCAACTCCCGGACGGCGCCCATCCGTTCGGCCACGGCCGCGGCCGAGCGTTCGCGGTCGGCCAGGGCCGCGGCCATCAGCCGGCGCTGGGCGACGCCCGGCTCCCGGCCGCGCCGCAGCACGTCCTCGTGGAGCAGTTCGGCGAGCCGGCCGTCGTCGGTGGCGACGAGGCCGCCGTGGTCGATGCCGAAGTCCTTGGACAGGCCGAGGGTGACGGCGGTGGCCAGGGCGAGGATCTCCTCCGCGACCTCCCACACCTTGCGGCCCCGCTCGCCGTCCTCGTGCTCGGCGACGAAGGCCGCGTTCTCCAGCACGCGCGTCGCGTCCAGGACGAGCGGCACCCCGTGGGCGTCCGCGGAGGCCCGGACCCTACGCAGGTTGGCCAGCGACAGCGGGAGCCCGCCGAGCGCGTTGGTGCTGGTCTCCACGCAGACGAAGGAGACCGTGCCCGGGTTGGCGGCGAGCGCCCGTTCCAGCGCGTCGACGTCCATGTCCCCCCAGAGCGCCTGTGCCCCGTTCGCGGCGGCGACGGCCGGGACGGCCAGCGGGACGAAGCCGTGGTCGATCTGGTTCAGCGCCCAGGTCGGGAAGAGCGCGTTCTGCACCACCAGTCCGCGCCGGCCGGGCCAGGCCCGGCAGAGCAGGGCCTCGGCGGACCGGCCCCGCAGGGTCGGCACGACGTAGCGGAAGGGCAGCAGGGCCGCGAGGTCCTCGGCCGGGCCGGGCCGGGCCGCGGTCTGCGCGCGCAGCGCGGCCATGCCCTCGGCGACGTAGGCGGTGTCGAGCTCCGTCCAGGAGTCGGTGACGAGGTCGATGTCGGCCTCGCCGGAGTCCAGCAGGAGGGGGTTGTGGCCGTGGGCGGCCAGGCGCCGCGCCCGTACGGCGACGGCCTCGGTGTCGGGGGCCTCGAGGGGACGGGTGCCGGCGGGAAGGGCCCCGGCGCCGGCGACGGGCTGCGGGGGTGCGGGGCGGGCGGACGCCGGGGCTGTGGGGCGGGCGGACGCCGGAGTGGGTGCCGGGAGCGGGGTGGGTGCCGGGAGCGGGGTGGGTGCCGGGAGCGGGGTGGGCGCGGGGATCCGGGTGGGCGCGGGGGCCGGACGGGCGGCCGCCCGGGCTGCCGGGGGGCGGCCCGCCGCGACCTCGGGGTTGGCGATCATGAGGATGAGCTCACCGACGTCGGTCGGCTCCCCGTCGGCCGGCCGGCACAGGTAGACGGGGAGGTTGACCGGCCGGAACTTGTTCTTGAAGCGGAAGTTCCCCTCCCCCGTGAACACCTCGGCGGCGCGCAGCTCGGCCAGCGCCTGCTCGGCCGCCGGTTCGGCGTTCGGCGAGGAGCAGAGCCGCACGCCCAGGCTCGCCCCGAAGCTGAACATCGTGCAGCCCTCCTCCGCGAGCAGCTCCACGATCCGCACGATCGTGTACTCCAGACCGCCCTTCGGCGTCTGCTCGGAGTAGAACTCCAGGTCCAGCAGGTACCCGTTCTCCGACGGGATCCGGGTGACGATGACCGCGCTGCACAGCTGTCCGGCGGAGTGCGTGAGGAACATCCGGTGCCGCTCGGCGAGCACCCCGCGGCTGATCTCGTCCCGCACGGTGGCCACGTACGGATTGACCATGTCCTTGGTGGCGCACCAGCCGTCGATGAGCCCGGCGATCGCGGTGTCGGTGGCCGGATCGGACCCGACCCGGTACTCGTGCACACCCGCCCCGGGCATCCGCGCGAAGCGCTGCACCATGTAGCGCAGCCGCTGCATCCGGGCGCCCGAGAGGCTGAACTCCTGGATGGACTCCATCCGCTGGACCACACCGAAGGGCGTGGCCGAGTACGCGCGCCCGCCCACCTCCGTCAGCCGCACCATGGAGAGCAGGTTGGGCTTCAGCCCGTGGCGCTCCGCGTGCTCGGTGTACTCGCGGGTCAGTTCCGGGAGGTCCTGCTCCGAGCCGACGTAGCTCCACGCCAGCAGCGAGCCGTCCCGCTGGGAGAAGTTGAAGTAGGCGCTGCGGGCGGAGCCGAGGAAGACCAGCGGCGCGATGTCCCGGCCCGGCAGGCCGCCCTCCTTGGCGTGCCGGCGGTCCAGCTCCGCGATCGCTGCGGCGATCTCCGGACGGTCCGCCAGCTCGCGCTTGCGCACCACCACCGGGCCGCCCGCCGCCGGCTCGGCCGCGAGGTCCGGCGCCGGACCTCCGGCCCGGCCCGGGGCCGGCGCGGCCAGCAGGGCGGCCGCTGCGGCGCCGTGCGTCGCGGACAGGTGCCCGGCCAGCGCGCCCACCGTGGGGTGGTCGAACAGCAGGGACTTGCGCTGCGGGCCGAACCGCCGCTCCAGGGCGGCGACGACCCTCAGCATGTCGAAGGAGGTGAAGCCCTGGCCGGCGAAGTCCGCCCCGGGATCGACGGGCCGCTCGACCGTCGACTCGATGAAGCCGGCGAGTTGAGTGTCCGTCAGATCACCTTCACTGGTGTGAGGTTGTGGCAGGGCGACGCGGGCAGCGGGGGTGGCGGGAACGGTGCGGGCTTCGGGGGCAGCGGGGACGGCCGAGGTGGCGGGGGCAGCGGGGACGGCCGGGAGCGCCGCGATCGCGGCGGCGACACCGGCGCTCAACAGCTCGACGGAGTCCTGCTCGTAGAGCTCGGCCGCCTTGAGGTCCAGGCCGTAGGTCTCGTTGAGCATCCGGGCCAGGTCCATCCGGAAGACCGAGTCCAACCCCAGCTCTCCGAAGGGCTGGTCGGCGGGGAGCTCCGCCTCGGGGATGCCGAGGATGTCGGAGAGCAGCGAGGTGACCGTCCGCCGGATCTCCGGGAGCCCGACGCCGGGCGGCGCGGTGGGGGCCATGGGGGCCACTGGAGCAGAGGGGGCCACGGCAGGTGCGGGGCCGGCAGCAGGGGCCGGTCCGGGTTTGCGGGGCGAGGGCCCCAGGCCGGCGGACGCGCCGAGCGAGGGCAGCTTCACCCGCTCGCGGGCGACCGCAGCGGGCGCCGGCGTGCGGCGGACGGCCGGAGCCCGCACGGGCGACGGCGCCGTGGACGAGGACGGTGACGCTTCGATGGTGGCCTCCAGACTCGGGTGCGGTGCGCCGGGGGCGAACCAGTGACGGGCCCCGGCGAAGGGAACACCGGGCAGCGGGGTGCGGCGCGGCAGCGGACCGGCCCAGAGACGGGCCCAGTCGACCGCCATGCCCTCCACCCAGGCACGGGCCTGCCCGTCGAGGTCCGCGGGGCTGTCGAGGTCGACGTGGTCGCGCTCCACGGGGCCGCGGTCCACGGGGCCGGCGGCGTTCTCGTGGTCGCGGACCGCCGGGGCGGACCGGCGCGCGGTGCCGCGATGGGCACCGGGCGGGCAGGTGCCCCCGGCCGCCACACGCAGCCCGCGCACCAGCTCCGCCCGGTCGCGCACCACCAGGGCGAGACGCTCGGGCCACTCCTCGCGCCCGCTCTGCAGCGTGCGGGCGACCTCCGCGAGCACGGGCTCACGAAGCTCCAGGTGGTCGGCCAACAGACCGGCGTACTCCTGGAGTTGTGCATCGGTGGGCGCGGACAGCACCACCAGCCGCGGGCTGCCGTCGTCGGCGGCGGCCGGCCGGGGCCGGGGCGACTCCAGGACGACGTGGGCGTTGGTGCCGCCGAAGCCGAACGAGCTCACCCCCGCGCACCGCACGGGCACGCCGTCGGCACCGGCCGTACCCTCCCACCGGAGCGGACCGTCGACGATCCGCAGCGGTGTCCCGGCCAGCCGGATGTGCGGGTTGAGCCGCTCCAGGTGCAGGTGGGGCGGGAGTTGGCGGTGCTCAAGGCCGAGCAGGACCTTGATCACCCCCGCGATGCCCGCCGCCGCCTCCAGGTGGCCGATGTTGGTCTTCACCGATCCGACCGCGATGTGCGGATGGTCGGGCAGCTCCCGGCCCCGGTCGGCGTAGAGCGTCGCGAGGGCCTGCTTGATGCCCTCGATCTCCACCGGGTCGCCGAGACTGGTCCCGGTGCCGTGCGCCTCCAGGTACCCCAGTCGGTCGGGATCGGTACCGGCCGCGCGGTGCGCCCGCACCAGGACCCTGGCCTGTGCCTCGGGGTTGGGCGCGGTCAGCGAGCCGGCGCGGCCGCCGTGGCCGACCGCCGACCCGGTCACCACTCCATAGACGTGGTCACCGTCGGCCATCGCCCGCTCCAGCGGCTTGAGCAGGACGACCCCGCAGCCCTCGCCCCGCACGTAGCCGTCGGCCCCGGCGTCGAAGGTCTTGCAGCGGCCGTCTGCGCTGAGCATTCCGGACTGCTGGAACGCGCTGAACAGCGCCGGGCTGAGCAGCACGTTGACCCCGCCGACGAGGGCCTGCTCGCACTCGCCCGCCGCCAGCGCGCCGACCGCCCGGTGGATCGCCACCAGCGAACTGGAGCAGGCGGTGTCCACCGACTCGCTCGGCCCGTGCAGGTCCATCAGGTAGGAGACCCGGTTGGCGAGGACGGCGTGCGCGACTCCGGTGGCGCTGTGCGCCTCCACCGTGACGGCCGCCTTTCCGAGCAGGTCGGCGTAGTCGGAGGTCGAGACACCGGCGAACAGGCCGGTCGCGGTGCCCGCGAGGTCGGACGGGCGGTAGCCGGCGTCCCAGACGGCCCGCCAGGCGGTCTCCAGGAACAGCCGCTGCTGCGGGTCCATCAGGGCGGCCTCGCGCGGGGCGATACCGAAGAAGCGGGCGTCGAACCGGCTCACGTCGGCGAGGAACCCGGCCCGGACGGGGGCCGCCCCCGCGGCCCGGCCGAGCTCGGCGCGGTCCGGCGGCACGTCGGTGACCAGGTTTCGGCCGGCCATCAGATGGTCCCAGAACTGCGCCGTGCCGGCCGCGCCGGGCAGCACCGCCGCCATGCCGACCACCGCCACCGGGAGCGGCCGGCCGCTGGAAGGCCGTAGCGCGGGGGTGGGGGTCGGCGGCCCGGAGGTGGCCGTGGGCTGGTAGGTGGCCGTGGGCTCGGCGATGGCCGTGGGCTCGGCGATGGCCGTGGGCTCGGCGATGGCTGTGGGCTGCGATGCGGCAGCGGGCTCGGCAGCCTGTTCGTCGGCCGGCTGCGGCGGTTCGCCGCGCTCCGGAGCCGGCTGCGGCCCTGCCGGGGCGGGGAGGGGCTGCGGACGGTGGTGAACCGCCACCTCGGCGGCGTGGTGGCGGACCAGGTGGGCCGCGAACGAGGCCAGGTCGGGGCACTCGAAGAGGACGGTCGGCAGCAGGTCCAGACCGTAGAGCCCGTTCACCTGGTTGATCAGCTCGGTCAGTGTGAGCGAGTCGAACCCGAGCTCCAGCAGCTGGTCGTCCACGTTGACGTCCTCGGGCTCGACCAGGAGGAACCCGGCGGCCATCGCCCGCAGTTCGCGCTCCACCTCCGACGCCGGCACCTCCTCGGGCGTCGGCTGCTGCTCGGGCTCCTGCTCGGGCGTCGGCTGCTGCTCGGGCGTCGGCGAGGCGGCCTCGGGGCGATCCACCTGCGGTTCCGGAGCGGCCTGGGCGGACGCGGCGGACGGGGCGGAGGGGGCGGAGGGCCGCTGGACGACCGTCACCCGGGTCTCCCGGCCGCCCAGGGCCACGTCCAGCGCCCGCAGCCCGTTGGCGGTGCTCATCGGCGCCATGTCCCAGCGGCGCGCGAGCAGCTCCCGGGTGGCGGCGTCCACACTCATGCCGCCGTCCTCCCAGAGCGGCCACGCGATCGACACCGTGTGCCCGGCGCGCAGGCCGGCCGCGTGCCGCTGGGCCCGCTGCTCGGCGAACTCGTCGAGAAAGGCGTTGGCGTAGGCGTAGTCGAGCTGGCCCGGGTTGCCGCTGTAGGCGACCACGGAGGAGTAGAGGGCGAAGAAGTCGAGCGGCTGGCCGAGCGTCGCCTCGTCGAGCGCCAGCACGCCGGCCGTCTTCGGGGCGAGCACGGCATCGAGGTCCGCCCGGCTCTTGGTCACCGCGCGGGCGTCGCGGGTGACCCCGGCCGCGTGCACGACACCGCGCAGCGGGCCGTACTGCGCGACGGCCTCGCCGACCAGCCGGCGCATCCCGTCCGTGTCCGCGACGTCGGCGCGCAGGTAGCGGACGGTACCGGCACCCCGGTCGAGCTCGTCCACCAGGGCCTGGCGTCGGGGGTCCAGCGCGGAGCGGCCCACCAGCAGGACGGTCACCCCCCGCGCGCGGGAGGCCAACAGCCGGGCGGTGTGCAGGCCGAGCGGCCCGGCGCCGCCGGTGACCAGGTAGACGCCGTCCGGGCGCGGCCGCAGCCGGTCGGCGGGCGCGGGCACGTGGTCGAGCAGGCCTCTCACCTGCCGTTCGCCGCCCTGGTAACGGACCTCGACGGCGGCGCCTGGCCGGCACCCGGCCAGCTCCGCCACCAGCCGGGCGGCCCGCTGCTCGCGCGGCGCCACCGCGTCGGCCCCCTCGAAGGCCACCCGGGCGGCGCCCAGCCGGCTGTGCTCCAGCGCCAGGCTGCGCAGCGCGGCGCCGACGGCCGCGTCGTGCGGCCGGGACGACGGGGTGGGGGCGGTGTACCCGTAGACCACCCGCAGGTCGCGCGGGGCCCCCGGCCGGGCGAGCAGGGCGGTGGTGAGCGCGACCAGGGCGTGGAAGCCGCGGTCGAGACCGGCCGTCAGGTCGTCACCGCCGTGGCCGGCCGCGCCCTCGGGGGCGCAGAACACCAGGCCGTCCGGCTCCAGGCCGCGCTCGGCGAGGTCCGCCACCAGCCGCCGGCACTGCTCCCGGTCGGTGAGGGCCAGGCGGTAGCCGCCCGTGTCATCGGTTCGGGCGAATTCCGGGGCGGGGGCCAGGGCGACGACCTGCACCCCGCCGGCGGCGAGCCGCCCGGCCAGTGCCCCGGCCGGCCCGGGCTCCTCGGCGGCGACCAGCACCACGCGCGGCGCCGGGGCACCGGTCAGCGGCTCCGGCGCGGGCACCGGCTCCCAGACCGGGCGGGCGAACCGCAACAGGCCCGCCTCCTCCGGCCGTTCGGGGGCGCTCCGTACCTCGGGGGTCTGCGGTGCTTCCTCGCCGAGGCCCGGCTGCGGCGCGCCGTCGGTCGTGACGTCTTCCCCGGCCTCCCCCGCCGCCTCGTCGGCGGGGGGCTCGGCCAGCCAGTAGCGGGCGCGGTCGAAGGGGTACGTCGGGAAGGCGGCGCGACGCGGCCGGGGGCCGGCCCAGAGCGTGCGCCAGTCCACCTCCGCCCCGGTCAGCCAGGCCGCCACCGCCGCCGCCCGGTCCGCGCCGTCCCGCACCGGTGCGGCGGTGCGGGCGGCGGTGCCCGTGTGGACGCCGCGGGCCGGGCGCCCCTCGGCGAAGGCGCGCAGGCCCTCGGCCAGGGCGGGCAGGCTGCCGGCGACCACGGCCAGCCGCTCCGTCAGCTCCCGGCGTCCGGTCTGGCTGGTCCACGCGAGCGAGCGCAGGGTCGGTGCGTCGTCGCCGGCCCCGGTCGCGGCCGCCACGTGGTCCGCGACCCGGCCGGCGAGCACGGCCAGCCGCTCGCGCGTCCGGGCGGACAGCACGAAGACCTCCTCGATCCCGGCGGGCTCGGGGGCGCCCAGCGACGCGGGGGCGCCCAGCGACGCGGGGGCGCCCAGGTACTCCTCCAGCACCAGGTGGACGTTGGCCCCGCCGGCGCCGAACGAGCTCACGCCCGCCCGGCGCGGTTGCGCACCCGCCCGCCCGTCCTGGTCCGCCCGGTCCACCCGGTCCGCTTGGTACGGCTGGTCCGCCACGGGCCGGGGCCACGGGGCGGCCTCGGTCAGCGGCCGGAACGGCGAGGCGTCGAAGTCGATCCTCGGGTTGAGCCGGTCCAGGTTGGCGCTCGGGTAGAGCAGCCCGTCCCTGAGTTGCAGGAGCACCTTCGTCAGCCCGGCGATCCCGGCCGCGCCCTCCAGATGGCCGATGTTGGCCTTGACCGAGCCGATCGCGACCGGCGGGCCGTCCCAGCCGGTGGCCGAGGGCACGTCGGGCCCGGCGCCGAAGGCCCGGGCGAGCGCGGCCACCTCGATCGGGTCGCCCAGCGCGGTACCGGTGCCGTGGGCCTCCAGGTAGCCGACGGTGCGCGGGTCGACGCCGGCCGCGGCGAGCGTCCCGGCCACGAGGTCGGCCTGCGCATTAGGGTTCGGGACGGTGTAGCCGCTGGTCTTGCCGCCCGCGTTGGCGCGGCTGCCCTTGATGACGGCCCAGATCCGGTCGCCGTCGGCCACCGCGTCCGCCAGCGGCTTGAGCAGGACGGCGCCCACCCCCTCGCCGGGGACGTAACCGTCCGCGTCGGCGTCGAAGGTCCGGCAGGCGTCGCCGCCGGCCAGCATGCCGCGCGCCGACAGGGCGACCAGGTGGGCCGGGTGCAGGATCAGGTTGACGCCGCCGGCGACGGCCATCCGGCACTCGCCCCGGCGCAGGCTCTCGCAGGCCAGGTGAACGGCGGTCAGCGAGGACGAGCAGGCCGAGTCGACCGCGAAGCTGGGCCCGGTCAGGTCGAAGTGGTAGCTGGCCCGGTTGGCCACCGACCAGTACGCCGAGTGCGCGGCCCCGAACTCGCCCCGGGGCCAGCCGGAGGCCGCCGCGAGCTGGCCGTACGAGCCGTACATCAGGCCGACGAAGACGCCGGTCTCCGGGACGCGGGTGTGCGCGCCGAGGTAGCCGGTCTCCTCCAGGAGGTTCCAGCAGGTCTCCAGGAACAGCCGCTCCTGCGGGTCGATCGCGGCCGCCTCGCGCGGCAGGATGCCGAACAGCTGCGGGTCGAACTCGTCCACACCGTCCAGGAATCCGGCCCACCGGCCGTAGCTGCGGTTCGGCCGGCCGCGTCGCGGGTCGAAGTGCTCCCGCCAGTCCCAGCGGTCGGCCGGCACCTCGGTGATGTGGGCGGCACCGGCGGCGAGGTTGCGGGCGAAGGTGTCGAGATCCGGGGCGCCCGGGTAGCGTCCGGTGACGCCGACGACGGCGATGTCGAGGGCGCCGTCGCGGGCCTGCTCCTCGCGGGTCTGGTCATGCGGCGCGGACGCCGGGTGGACCGTCGCCGTTCGGGCCGCTGCCTCGGCCGGTTCCGCCGCCGTTCCGGCCGGTTCCGCCGCCGAGCCTGTCTCCGGCGCCGGCTGCGCGTCGGCGGGGGCCGCCGTCGCGAGGGGCCCGGGGCCGGCCTCCGTGCGGGTGAGGACGGCCGTCAGCGGCTCGCGTCGGACGGCGAGGAGGTGGGCGGCGAGCCGCTCGATCGTCGCGTGCTCGAACAGCAGGGTCGCCGGGAGCTCGCCGAGGTCGGCGGCGAGCCGTTCGACGATCTCGGCGCCGATCAGCGAGTCGATGCCGAAGGTCTCCAGGGTGTCCCGGTCGGTGAGTTCGTCCTCCTCGCACTTGAGGACCCCGGCGAAGACCCGCTTGAGGTGATCCCGGGCCCGGCGCTCCAGGTCCGCGCCGGCCGGCGCCGCAACCGCCGGCGCCTGCGCCTGCGCCTGAACCACGGGAGCCGGAACCAAGGGCGCCGGCGCACCGGGCGCCGGGGCCCCGGTGAGCGGCATGCCGTGCCCGGCCAGCCGGGCCGGGTCCGCCTTGATGACCAGCGCCTGCCCGGCCCCGCCGGAGAGCACGCGTTCCAGTGCCGAGGCGCCCTCCGCCGGGTCGATGGAGCCGACGCCCAGGGCCGCGAACGAGCGCTGGTGGTGCGCGGTGGCCACGGCACCGACGCTCCCCCAGAAGCCCCAGTTCACCACCGACACCGGGAACGCGCAGCGACTGCGGGCCGACCAGACGCAGGCGTCCTCGAAGGTCGCCGCCGCCGCGTAGTTGGCCTGCCCGGGCGAGGCCACGAAGGAGGCCGCGGAGGAGAAGAAGACGCAGAAGTCCGGCTGCTGCCCGTCGAGTGCTTCGACCAGGGCGGTGGCGCCGGCCGCCTTCGGGGCGAACACCCGGGTGAACTCCACCTCCGTCATCCGGGCGAGCGGGACGTCCCGCAGCTCGCCGGCGGCGTGCAGGACGCCGTGCAGCGCGCCGAAGGAGTCGTGGGCCTCGGCCACCGCGGCCCGGACGGCGTCCGGGTCGGTGACGTCGCCGCGGACGTAGCGGACGTCGCCGCCCAGCCGGGCGATCTCGGCCGCCCGGGCCGTCACCTGCGGGTCGTCGGCCGGCCGGCGGCCGAGCCAGACCAGCCGGGCGCCGTGGACGGCGGCGAGGCGCCGGCTCACGGCACCGCCCAGGCCACCCGTCCCGCCGGCGACCAGGTAGACACCGCCCTTGCGCAGACGCGGACCGGCATCCCCGCTGGCGGCCTCCCCGGGAACGGGCGCGGCGAGCGGCTCGAAGCGGCGCAGGTAGCGGTGCTCGCCGCGCAGGGCCACCACGGGGTGTGTGCCGTCCTCGGCGGCGATCCGCCGGGCGGTGCGGGAGGGGTCGGCGGCGAGGGCGTCCGGCGTGACGTCCACGCAGTTCACCCGCCAGAGCGGGTGTTCGGCCGCCACCGTGCGGGAGAGCCCGACCAGGCCGGCGCCGTGCGGCTGCACCCGGTCGCCGGAGGTGACCGGCAGGACGCCGTGCACGACGAAGGTCGCGGCGAGCGGGCGGGCCGCCTGGCCCACCCGGAGCAGTTGCTTGAGCAGGTAGAACGCGGCCAGGGTGACCGGGTCCCCGCAAGGTGCGGTGTCGGCGGGCTCCGGGACGGCGCCCGCGCGGCCGGCGAGCACGTAGAGCACGTCGAACGGGCCGGGGACGGGTACGGCGCCGCCCAGCGGGATGCGGACCACCTCGTCGTCCGGGTGCAGCGCGGCCAGGGCGTCGGCGAGCGGTCCGTCCCCCTCGGCGTGAGCCAGGGCGACCCGCCTGCCGCCCCCGGCCGGCGGCCGCTCGCCCGGTCCGGCGTCCTCGGACCAGCTCGGCCGGCAGACCAGCAGCGGGTAGTCCGGGGCGGCCGCGGAGCCGGGCGCGGCCACCGCTTCCGGCGCGCCCGGAGCGCGCCCGGGGGCCTGCGCGGCGGGCGGGACCGGGGCCGTGACGGACGCCCGGGAGGAGGTGACGGACGCCGGGGCGGCGACGCCCGCCCGGGCCGTGACGGACGCCGGGGCGGTGGTCCAGTGGCTGGTCCGCGCGAAGGGGTAAGCGGGCAACGGCACGTTGCGGCGCGGCCGGTGGGCGTGCACGGCGGCCCAGTCCACCTCGCGGCCCGCCAGGTAGTCCTCGGCGAGCCGCCGCAGCCGCTCGCCGTGGCCGTCGGTGGCCGGCCGCCCGCCGGCGAGGAACTCCTCGGCCTGTTCGCGCAGTTCGGCCGTGCTCCGGACCACGAAGGCGGCCCGGGCCGGGAAGTGCGCGCGGGAGAGCGCGAGCGTGCGGGCGGTGTCCTCGAGGTCGTGCTGCTCCGTCAGCCACCCGGCCAGCCCGCGGACCCGGTCGCGCAGGGCGCC
Organism: Kitasatospora sp. NPDC022785; assembly: GCF_055561295.1. Taxonomy (NCBI): domain Bacteria; kingdom Bacillati; phylum Actinomycetota; class Actinomycetes; order Kitasatosporales; family Streptomycetaceae; genus Kitasatospora; species Kitasatospora sp. NPDC022785. The sequence continues at coordinate 177,815 of NZ_JBVHHB010000006.1, forward strand.
GTCCGTGCGCGCCGAGACCGGCAGGACGACGGCCTGCCCGGACGGGCCGACGGCGGGCGCGGCCTGCGGCGGCGCCTCGGCCAGCACCACGTGCGCGTTGGTCCCGCTGAAGCCGAAGCTGCTCACCGCGCCGACCCGTCGCCCGGACGGGCCCGGGAGCCACGGCACCGCGGCGGTGGCGACCCGGAACGGCCCGCCGTCGAAGTCGATCACGGGGTTGGCCTGTTCGAAGTTGAGCGACGGCGCGATCATCCCGGCCCGGAGCCCGAGCACCACCTTGATGAATCCGGCGATGCCCGACGCCAGGGTGGTGTGCCCGATGTTGGACTTCACCGAGCCCAGGTAGCAGACGCCGGCCTGCCCGGCCCGGTCGCGGAAGACCCGGGTGAGGGCCTTCACCTCGATCGGGTCGCCCAGTACCGTGCCGGTGCCGTGCGCCTCCACGTACCCGACGTCCTCCGGGGCGAGGCCGGCCCGCCGGTGGACGTCCGCCAGGAGCGCGGCCTGGGAGTCGGCGCTGGGCGCCGTGATGCCGTTGGTCCGGCCGTCGCTGTTGGTGCCGGTGGCCTTGATCACCGCGTACACGGTGTCGCCGTCGGCCAGTGCGCGCTCCAGCGGCTTGAGCACCACGGCGCCGACGCCCTCGCCGAGGACGATGCCGTCGGCCGAGGCGTCGAAGGGGGCGCAGCGCCCGGTGGGCGACAGCATGCCGGTGCGGCTGGTCCAGACGTGCATCCGGGGGGTCAGCATCACCGCGACGCCGCCCGCGACGGCGGTGTCGCAGTCACCGGCGCGGATGGCCGCCACGGCCTGGTGCACGGCCACCAGGGAGGAGGAGCAGGCGGTGTCGATGGCGACGGCCGGGCCTCCGAGGTTGAGGTGGTAGGCGATCCGGGCGGCCAGGATGGAGGGCGAGTTGCCGAGGAACGCCTGACCGGTGCCGTCCTGGCCGTTCTCCTCCAGCAGCCGCAGGTAGTCGCCCGCGCCGGAGCCGACGAACACCCCGCAGCGGGCCCGTTCGGTGCCGGGCAGCGCGTAGCCCGCGTCCTCCAGGGCCGACCACGCCTCCTGGAGGAAGAGCCGCTGCTGGGGGTCCATCAGCTCGGCTTCCATCGGGGAGAGGTGGAAGAAGGAGGCGTCGAACAGGTCGACGTCGTCGAGCAGAGCGGCCCACTTGCTGTAGGTGCGGCCCTCGGCGCGCTGGTCGGGGTCGAAGTGCTCGGCGACGTCCCAGCGTTCGGCGGGGACCTCACGGATGCTGCTGCGGCCGGCGACCAGGTTGGACCAGAAGGTGCTGAGGTCGGGGGCGTCGGGGAAGCGGCCGGACATGCCGATCACCGCGATGTCCACCGGCCCCGCCGGCTCGGGCCGGACGGCGGGCAGGGTGACGAGGGCACCCACGGGCGCGGTCACGGGCGCGCTCACGGGCCGGGCGGCGGACGAGGCGAGGGGCGGGACGGTGGACGGGACGGACGGGACGGACGGGACGGGCCGGACGGCGGGCAGGGTGACGGGCGGGACGGCAGCGGGGCCGGCCGTGGGTGCGGATGCGCCTGCGGGTGCGGTCCTGCCGGGGACCGGGGCGAGGACCACCTGCCCGGGCCCGGCCGGGGGCCTGGGCGTCTCCTGCGGCGTGGCCTGCGGCGCGCCCTGGGGTGCGTCCTCGGACCCCGGAGCCCCCGTGGGGCGGGGCTGCAGCGGGGGCGGTGAGCCGGCCGACCGGCCCTGCGATGGCCCGTCACCGGACCGGTCGGCCGGGGTCTGTGGGGGAACGGCCTGCGCGGCGGCCTGCGGAGCGGCCGGGCGGACGGCAGCGGCGTGCAGGGCACGGCCCCGGGCGGACTCGGCGCCGACGAAGTCGGCCAGCCGGTCCAGCGTCGGGTGGTCGTAGACCGCCACCGAGTCCAGGTCGAGGCCGAAGTGCTGGTTGAGGTCGCGGACGATCTCGACCGCCCCGAGCGAGTCGACGCCCATCTCGCTGAAGGTCAGCCGGGGGTCGATCTCGTCCCGGTCGAGGTACAGATGACCGCAGAGCGTCTCCATGACCACGGCGACGACCTCGGCGCGGTCCGGGCCCTCGGCCTCCGGTGCCGGCTCCGGAGCCGGCACCGGTGCCGCGTCAGGCGCCGGTGCGGGTGTGAGGCGGGGAGCCGAGTCGGGAGCCCGGTCCGGTGGCGGGGCGTCGGCGGGCACCCCCGCGGTGACCGCCGGGGCGGCCGGGGCTGCCGTGACCGGCGGCGCCGCGCTCGCCGGGTGGGCGTAGCCGCGCACCTTCGCGCTGTGCTCGTGCACGCGGCTCACCGCGTCCCGGCCGAGCACGAGGCGGTGCAGTTCGGCCTCGCGGGCCACCACCGTGCCGAGTTCGGCGAGCGTGCGGCCGGCCAGCTCGCGCTTGAGGGCGCGCACCGGCAGGACGGGCTGGGCGGCGATCGCCCGGGCCAGGTCGAGCGCGGCGGGGAGGACCTCGTCCCGCGGCAGGAAGGTGACCTGCGCCCCGCGCCGTTCCAGCTCGGCGCCGCCGAACGGCCTGCCGGTGTAGAACATCTCGGTGGCCAGCGACCGCCCGAACCGCCGTTCCAGCACGTAGGTGGCGCCCATGCCGGGGGTGAAGCCGTACTTGAGGAAGCTGGCCGCGTACGTCCCCTCGCGTGCCATCAGCACCAGGTCGGCGTGCAGGCCGAACATCAGGCCGCCGCCGGCCGCGTGCCCGGACATCGCGGCGATCACCGGGCGGTCGCAGGAGAGCAGGCCCTCGTAGAGGAAGGGCACGTCGGTGAAGCTGCCCCGGCCGCCGGCCAGGCGCTCCAGGGCCTCGGGCGTGCCGCCCATGCTGAACGCCGGACCGCCGCCCGTCAGCACCACGGCCTTGACGCCCTCGTCCGCGCGCAGCTCGGCGAAGGCCGCCTCCAGGCCGCGCACGGTCTCCTCGGTGAACATGTTGGTGTCGCCGTGCATGACCACCAGGGCGATGCCGGGATCGAGGATCCGCAGTTCGACCGCGGGGCCATCGGCCCCTGGGAGGCCCGTCGACGCCACCGTCTGATCCCCCGTCCGCTGTTGTGCCGTCCGTTGCTGTGCCGTCCGCTGTCGCACCCTCGGCTGCTCCGTCTCTGCGTCGGCCCTCCCGGCGCCGGCCGGCTCCTGCGGCGCGCCGCGCCACCGGCCCAGCCAGCAGCTCTCCTCCGTGAGGGGGTGCGTGGGCAGCGGGATCCGCCGGCCGGCGGGTCCGCCTTCGGGGCCGTACGCCTCGTGCCAGGGCACCTCGGCGCCCGCCGCCCAGGCGGCGGCCAGCTCCCTCAGGCGCCCCTGCCTCAGGAGCCGCACGCAGGCCTCGGGCGAGGGCGGTGTCGCCGGGCCGGTGCCCGACTGGTCCGGGGCGCCCGTGACGACGTCGGCGCCTTCGGGCGCCGCGCCGTCCAGGTAGGCGTCCAGGCCCGCCCGCAGGCGGTCGAGCGCGGTGGCCCGGTCGTCCGCGACGACGGCCAGCCGGTGGGGCCGCGCCGTCCGGCCGACCTGCAGGGTGTACGCCACGTCGGCCGGATCGGGGCCGGTGCCGGCGCCGGGTGCAGGCCGGTCGGCGGCCACCAGTTCGGCGATCCGGCGCAGCGAGCCGTCCGGGGCGAGGGCGGCCGGCGGGAGGTCGCAGGCCAGTTCCTGCCCTATCCGGCGGGCCAGCTCCAACAGGCTGGACGGGTCCAGCCCGAGATCACCCAGCCAGGCGTCCGGGTCGATCTGGTCGGTGCGCACGCCGAGCAGGTCGGCGGCGAGCCCGACCAGCGTCCCGGTGGGCGGATCCCCGGCGGCCGCGCCGGTCCCCCCGGCGTGGCCGGGGTCCAGGTGGGCCCGCAGCAGCCGCGCCTGCGTGTGCAGGGCGGCCCGGTTCGGGGCGGAGAGGACGAAGAGCAGCGGCCCGCCGGGGCCGGGCGCCGGCTCGGCGGGGGCCGGGTGCTCCTCCACCACCAGGTGGGCGCCGGCGCCGCCCGCGCCGAACGCACTGATCCCGGCCCGGCGGGGGCCGCCGTCCGCCGGCCCGGTCCACTCCTGGGCCTCGCGCTGGATGCGCAGCGGCGAGCCGGTGAGGTCGAGGTGCGGGTTGGGTTCGTCCGCGTGCAGGGACGGGACGAGCCGGCCGTGGCGCAGTTGCAGCAGCACCTTGGTCAGGCCGGCGATCCCGGCGGCGCTCTCCAGGTGCCCGATGTTGGACTTCACCGATCCCACCGCGCAGCTGCCGGGCGTCGCCGCGCTGCCGGCGAACGCCTGGCGCAGACCCTCGATCTCCACCGGGTCGCCCAGTGACGTCCCCGTGCCGTGGGCCTCGATGCAGCCGATCGTGCGCGGGTCGACGCCGGAGCGCCGAAGGACGGTGCGGATCAGCTCGGCCTGCGAGTGCGGGCTCGGGACGGTGAAGCCGCTGGTGCGCCCGCTGTGGTTGACGGCCGACGCGCGGATCACGCCGTGGATGTGGTCGCCGTCGGCCAGCGCCCGGCGCAGCGGCTTGAGCAGGACCGCGCCGACGCCCTCCCCCGGCACGTAGCCGGTGGCGCCCGCGCCGAAGCTGCGGCAGCGGCCGTCGTCGGAGAGGAACTGGCCCTGCGCCAGCTGGAGGTACTTCTGCGGGTGGACGGTGACGTTCACCCCGCCCGCCAGGGCGAGGGTGCTCTCGCCCCGGCGCAGGCTCTCGACGGCGAGGTGGATCGCCGTCAGGGAGGACGAGCAGGCCGTGTCCACGGCCAGGCTGGGCCCGGTGAGGCCGAAGGTGTAGGAGACGCGGTTGGGGACGGCGGCGTGCAGGGCGGTCGGTGCCACGCCCTGGTCCTCGAACAGCTGGTAGTGGTTCCACATCACGCCGGCGAAGACGCCGACCGTCTCGCCCGCCAGGGTGGGCGCAGGGCGGCCGGCGTCCTCCAGTGCGCGCCAGCAGATGGTCAGGAAGAGCCGTTCCTGGGGGTCCATCCGCTCGGCGTCGCGCCGGGAGATGCCGAAGAACTCGCGGTCGAAGAGGTCCACACCGTCGAGGAACCCGCCCCAGCGGCTGTAGGTGGAGCCGGCCCGGCCGCGTTCGGGGGCGAAGTGGACGCTGTGGTCCCAGCGCTCCTCGGGGACGGGGGTGATGCTGTCCCGGCCCTCGGCGAGGTTCTGCCAGAACACGTCGAGGTCCGGGGCCTGTGGGTAGCGGCCGGCCAGCCCGATGATCGCGACGGCGTCCTCGGTCTCGACGGCGTCCTCGGTCTCGGCGGCGTGCGGGGGCTCGGCCGGCTGCACGCGCTCTGCGGCCGGGGCATCGGGCCGGTCGTGCGTCCCGGCCGGTGCGCCGGCCGGGGCGGCATCGGCGGCCGAAGTGGCACCGCCGGCCGAAGTGGCACCGCCGGCCGGGGCGGCATCCGCGCCGGCGAACGGCGCGGCCACCCGGTCCGGTGCGCCGTGCACCGCCACCGTCGTGCCCCCGGGGCCGGCCAGGACGCGCTCCAGCAGGTCCAGGGCGTCGGCGGTGGGCATCGGCCACGTCCCCCTGGTGCGGCGCGCGTGGTCCAGGGCGTCGGGGGTGAGCCTCATCGCGCCGTCGGCCCACATCGGCCAGCCGATGGCGTAGGTCCGCCCGGGCCGGTCCGCGCGGGCGGCGCGGGCCTCGGCGAAGTGCTCCAGGTAGGCGTTGGCGAAGGCGTAGTCGCTCTGCCCCGGATTGGCCTGGGAGGCGGACAGCGAGGAGTACAGCACGAACAGGTCGAGCCGGTCCCCGGCCGTCGCCCGGTCGAGGTGCACCGCGCCGAGGGCCTTGGGCGCCACCACCGCCGACGGCGCGCCGTCCGGCTTGTTGCGCACCAGCGAGTCCGCGGTGACTCCCGCGGTGTGGAACACGCCGTCCGGCGGACCGAACCGCTCGCGGACGAGGGCGAGCGCCGCCTCGACGTCGGCCCGGCGGGTGACGTCGGCCGTCAGGAAGACGACCTCCGCGCCGGCGGCGCGCCACTCCTCGGCCCGGGCGGCCTGCTCGGCGCTCATCGGGCGGCGGCCGACCAGCGCGATCCGGGCGGCGTGGCGCCTGGCCAGGTGGTCCGCGAGGACGGTGGCCAGGGCTCCGCCGCCGCCGGTCACCACGTAGACGCCGTGGCGCTTCAGCGGCACGGCCGCGTCCGGGCCGGCGGCGGGCAGGGCGGCAGGTGACGCGGCGGGCGCCAGGCCCCGCAGCTCGCGGCGCCCGTCCAGGTGCCGGGACTGCGGCGCCGTCCCGCCGGCGGCGAGCTCGGCCAGCACGGCCTCGGCGACGGCGCCGGCCGTCCAGTGCTGCACGCCGACGCAGCGGCAGGCGAGGGCGGGGGCCTCGGCCGTGACGCACCGGGCGAGTGCGCCGACCGCCAGGTGCTCCGGCGCGCCGCCACCGGCCGGGGCGGGGTGGACGAAGAGGAGCTGCGCTGCCCGGGCCGGACGCCGGCTCAGCACGGAGCGCGCCAGGCGCAGCACGGTCAGGGCCGGGCCGTGCGGGCCGTCGGACGCCGGAGCGGGCTCCGCGGCGGCCGGGACCACCAGGGCGGCCGGGCGGATCCTCCGGGCCTCCAACGCCGACCAGAGCTGGTCCAGTTGGCCGGGGTCGGCCGGGTCGAGGCGGTAGCCGGTGACTCCGGCCTGCTCGAACACCGGCCCGGGGCCGACCGTGACGACCGTGGCGCCGTCGCACCGGGCGGCCAGCTCGGCCGCCAGACCGTCCGGCCCGCCGTCGGGGGCGAAGAGGAGGACGTCGCCCTCGGGCCGGTACCCCGCGGCAGCCGGGGCCGGGGCGGGGTACCAGCGCGGCCGGAAGAGCGCGGTGGCGGACGGCCCGGGTCCGGCGGCGACGGGGGCGGCGGTGACGGCGAAGGGGGCCGCGGCGGCGGACGGCTCCGGTGCGGCGGCGGCCGTCGCGCCCGCGGGGTGGGTCTCGGCGAGGTGGGCGGCGAGGCTGTCGATGTCGGTGAACTCGAACAGGAGCGTGGGGTAGAGCGGGCTGCCGACCGTCTCCTCCAGCAGGGCGCTGATCCGGACCAGGTCGGCGGAGTCCAGGCCGAGCTCGTAGAACCCGGTGCCGCTGCCGACCTCGGCCGGCTCTCGGCCGAGCGCCTCGCCGGCGAGCTGCCGCAGTCGGGCGGTGTAGGCGGCGACGGCCTCGGGCCCGGCCGCCACCGACTCGACCGGGCCGGCTGCGACGGCCGGGCCGGCCGGGGTGGCAGGGCCGACTGCGACGGCCGGGCCGGCCGGGGTGGCCGGTTCGGCCGTCTCCGGTGCCGCCACCGTCGCCCGGGCCGTGGGCTCGTCGAGCAGCCGGGTGATCAGCTCCGGACGGCGGATCCGCTTGCAGGTGAGCGCGCCGAACTCGGCCAACAGGAGGCCCTGTTCGTCGTAGAGGCCGTAGTCGCTGCGGATCACGTCGCCGGAGCCGGCCAGCCGCTCGACGCCGGGCACATAGAGGTGGACCGTCCGTCCGAGCGGCCGGGGCGCCCGGAACCGGTCGATGTAGACCGGGATGAACGGCTCACGGGAGACGGCCTCGGTCTGCCCGTACGCGGCGATGGTGGCGGCGTCGAGCAGTGCGGGGTGCAGGTGGAAGGCTGCCGGGTCGGGCGCTTCGGCACCGGTGGTCAACTCGGCCAGCAGGTAGCCGTCACCGACGTGCAGCAGGCCGTGGCAGGCCATCGCCGGACCGTGCCGGATGTTCTCGTCCCGGGCCCGCGCATACAGCTCGGCCATGTCGTACCGGCGGACGGCGCCGGAGCGCAGGGCGTCGAGGTCGATGGCCGCGGGCGCTGCGGCGACGGCCGGCCGCGCCGGGTCGGTGTCGACGGGTGCGACGTCGAAGCCGAGGAGGGCGGTCAGGTTCTCCCGCCACGGCGAGCCGGGCACGCCGGCCCAGCGGCTGTCGGCCCGCACCGGGCGCTGGCCGGCGGCGTCGGCCGCACCGATGGTGATCCGGATCTCGCGGTCCCGGCCCTCCGTGGTGGCCACCGCCTCGGTGAACAGGATCCGGGTGAGCACGGCCTGTTCGTGGTCGAGGCCCTGGCTGCGCAGGATGCGCAGCAGGATGTCCAGGAACGTCACCCCGGGCATGACCGAGACCCCGTGCACGTGGTGGTTGCGCATGATGAAGTCGGTGGCCGTCAGTACCACCCGGCACTCGATCGGTCGGTCCGTCACGGCCGTGTTCCCCTCTGCCCGAGGCTTTCTGAGATCGCGTCGTCGTCACCGGCGAAGCGGAGGTCGAGGATCGAGGCCACCGGCCCCGAGGAGCCCGGCGGCGGCCCTGGAGGCACCGGCCCGGAAGGCACCGCCTCGGCAGGCACCGGCCCGGGAGGTGCTGCCACGGCAGGCACCGGCCCGGGCGGCGGCCAGGCGTCCGGTTCGCGTTCCAGCCAGAACCGGCGTCGTTTGAGCTCCGGTTGCGGCAGCGGTTCCCGGACGGGCTGGTGGCCTGCCCGCAAGCCCGGGTCGAGCTCGCCGACCACGGCGTGCGCGTTGGTCCCGCCGAGGCCGAACGCGCTGACGCCGGCGATCCGGCGGTGCCCGGTCGCCCAGGCGCAGAGTTCGGTGTTCACCCGGAACGGCGAACCGGCCAGGTCGAAGCGCGGGTTGGGCCGTTCGCAGCCGAGGGTGGGCGGGATCGCCGCGTGCTCCACCGCCAGCAGTGCCTTGATCAGCCCGGCGATCCCGGCCGCACTGAGCAGGTGGCCCAGGTTGGACTTCACGCTGCCGATCGCGCAGCGGCCGGCCTGGGCGGTGCCGTCGGCGAAGGCGTCGGTCAGGGCCCGCAGTTCGATCGGGTCGCCGATCAGGGTGGCTGTGCCGTGCGCCTCGACCATGCCGATCTGCCCGGCCCGCAGACCGGCGTCGGCCAGCGCCCGGCGGACCACGGCGGCCTGGGCCCTGGGGTTGGGCGTGGTCAGGCCCATCGTCCGGCCGTCGTTGTTGACGGCCACCGCGTCGATGACGCCGTGGATGCGGTCGCCGTCGCGCAGCGCCGCGTCGAGGCGCTTCAGCAGCAGCACCCCGCAGCCCTCGCCCGGGACGAAGCCGTCCGCCCGCTCGTCGAAGGTACGGCAGCGGCCGGACGGCGAGAGGGCCCGGGCCGCGCTGAACTCCAGGTAGGGCTCCTCGTCCAGGAGCACCTCCACCGCGCCGGCCAGGGCCAGTTCGGACTCTCCGGCGAGCAGGCTGCGGCAGGCGAGCTGGACGGCGACCAGTGCGGACGAGCAGGCGCTGTCCACCACCATGGCCGGGCCGCGCAGATCGTACTGGTGGGCGACCCGGGCCGCGATGAAGTTCTGGTCGCCGCCGAGCCCGGCCGGGCCGCCCGCCCCGGCCCGGTGCCGGTAGCCGGACATCCGGGCGCCGGCGAAGACTCCGACCTGGCGGCCGGCCAGCTCCTCCTGCGGGTAGCCGGCGTCGCACAGGGCGCTCTCCGCGCCCTCCAGGAAGAGCCGCACCGCCGGGTCGAGGCCGGTGGCCTCCTCCTCGGTCATGCCGAAGTGGTCGGGGTCGAAGTCCTCGATGGCGTCGAGGAAACCGCCCCACCGGCTGATGCTGCGGCCGGGTTCGTAGGACGGGCGGTAGAGGCGCGCGGTGTCCCAGCGGCCGGGCGGGACCTCGGTGACCGCGTCCGCCCCGGTGGCCAGCTGCTCCCAGAAGGCGGCGAGCCCGGGGGCGCCGGGGAAGCGGCACGCCATCCCGACGACGGCGATCCGGTCCGGCCGCCCCCCTGCGACGGGCTCCGCGGCCGTGGGCGGTGCGAACGGCTCGACGGGAGCCGAAGCGGACGGCTCGCCCGAGGCGGTTGGCGCGACCGGAGCGAACGGCTCGACCGGGGCAGGCGGAGCTGCCGGGGCGGGCCCTGCAGACGGTGCAGCCGGTGCAGCCGGGCCGGGCCAGGGCGGAAGCACCCGGGACAGGTGGGCGGCGAGCGCCTGCGGCGTGTCGTGCTCCAGCAGCACCGCGGGTTCGAGCGGACGGCCGGTGCGGCGCTCGATCTCCACCACCAGCTCGCCCAGCATCACCGATTCGACGCCGAGTTCGGAGAAGGACGCGGTCGGTTCGAGCTCCCCGCGCGGGACGCCGGCGACCGTCTCGAACACCTCGGCCAGCCACCCGGGCACCGCGCCCGCCGCGAAGGCCGGGGCGGCAACGCGGTCGGGGGCGGTCTGCTGCGGGGCCCCGGCCACCGGCGGGGCCGCCAGGACGACCGCCGGGCCGTCGGAGGCCATCGCCCAGTCGAGGACGGCGAGCCCGTCGGCGGTGGACAGCTCGCCGAGCCCGGCGGCCCGGGCGGCCGCCCGGGCCTCGTCCCCGGCGGAGCCGTCCGCCCACACCGGCCACTGCACCGCGCGGACCCGGCCGCGGCCGAGCCGCGCCAGCCGGCCGGCCTCGAAGTCCGTGGCGGCGTTGGCCGCCGCGTAGTCGCTCACCCCTGCCGCCAGCCGGGGCAGCGCCGAGGACGCCGAGGAGAAGAGGACGAGAGAGTCCGGCCCGTCCTCGGCGCAGAGCTCCGCGAGGGTCTCCAGCCCGTCCGTCTTCGGCTCCAGCACCTCGCGGATGTCGTCGCACCGCTTGTGGACGAAGGCCGCCGGACCCCGGGAGCCGAGCCCGGCGCAGTGCACCACCCCGGCGATCGGGCCCAGTCCGGTACGGACCTCTGTCAGGAAGGCCGACAGCCGGGCCCGGTCGGAGAGCGCGCCGGTGAACACCAGCACCCGGGCGCCCGCCCGCTCCAGGTCGCGGACCGTGCTCACCGCCTCGGTGGTGACCGCGGGCAGCTCCGGGTCGTCCCAGCGCTCCCGGGGCGGCAGTTCGCGCAGGCAGGCGAGGGCGATCCGGCGGGCGCCGCGGGCCACCAGGTGACGGGCGACCGTCGCCCCGAGACCGCGCGTGCCGCCGGTGACCAGGTAGGTCCGGGCGGGGTCGGCCGTGAACGGTACCGCCGCCGGCGCCTCGACGGTGCTCCACTGCGGGAGCAGCCGTCGGCTGCCCCGGTGGCAGACCTCGGCGGGCGGCTGCCCGGCGGCCCACTCGGCGGCGACCGCCTCGGCCCGGGGCAGGTCGGTGTCCAGGTGGGTCGCGCGGACCCTCGGGTACTCCACGCCGAGCATCCGCACGAACCCGGCGACCCGGGAGCCGGCCGGCGACGGGCGGGCACCCGGGACGTCCTGGAGGCCCTCGGTCACCTGGAGCACCCGCAGTTCGCCGCGGTGGGCGCGGATCAGCTCCTGGAGCAGGGCGATCCGCGCCGTCCACGGGCCCGGGCCGGCGTCCGGCCGGCCCACGTCGGTGAGGTCCAGCACCCCGGCGAGGGCGGGCAGCCCGGCGAGGGCACGCCGTGCGGAGGCCTCGTCGTGGAAGGCCGGCACGCCGTCACCCCGGTCCGCGCCCTCGCGCAGCAGCACGCAGTCGGCCCGGGCGCCGAGCAGCGCGACGGTTCGCGCGGCCAGGGCCTCGCTGCCGGGGCCGGCGAGCACCGCCACCGTGCCGGGCGGGACGGTGCCCGGGGCCGGCTGCGGGCCGGCCGTCCACCGGCGCTCGCGCAACGGGACGGCCACCGTGCTTACCGGGCCGGGCAAGGGCGCCACCACCGGTGCGGCGGTCCGCGGCTCCGTGGGCGGGGTCGCGTCCGGACCGCCGACCGGCTCCGGAAGCCAGCAGCGCCGGCCCGCGAACGGGTAGCCGGGCAGCGCGGCGATCCGGCGTCCGGCGGTCTGCGGCAGGGCCTGCCAGTCCCAGGCCGTCCCGGTGACCCAGCGCCGGGCGAGCTCGGTGAGCTCGTACCCGGCCGGGTCGACGCGCTCGGCGGGCAGGCCCGGCCCGGAGGGGCCGCTCACCCGCCCGCGGAGCTCGGCCGTGCCCCGGCCGGAGGCGAACGCGGCGAGCCGCTCGGCCAGTTCGGCCGGCGAGGAGACCACCAGGGCGAGCCGCTCGCGCAGCTCCTCCCTGCCGACCCGGCTGGTGTGGGCCACATCGGCGAGCTCCGCTGCGCCGTCGGCCGGCACGGGGGTGCTCCGCAGGTGGTCGGCCCACCGGCCGGCGAGCCCGGTCAGCGCCTCCTCGGTGCGTGCGGACAGCAGCACCAGCTGCGGCCCCGCCGGGTCGGCCGCCGCCGCCGTGGCGGGAACCGGCTGCGGGTACTCCTCCACCACGAGGTGGGCGTTGGACCCGCCGGCGCCGAAGGAGCTGACCCCGGCCCGGCGCGGACCACCGGACGGGCGGGGCCAGTCGGCGGCCGAGCGCTGCACCCGGAAGGGCGAGGCCGCCCAGTCGATCGCGGGGTTGAGCTCGTCGGCGTGCAGCGAGGGGACCAGCCGCCCGTGCCGGAGCTGGAGCAACACCTTCGTCAGCCCGGCGATGCCGGCCGCCGCCTCGGCGTGCCCGAGGTTGGACTTGACCGTCCCGATGGCCACCTGGCCCGGGGCCAGGGCGCCGAACGCCTGCTGGAGTCCGGCGATCTCCACCGGGTCGCCGAGCGCGGTGCCGGTGCCGTGCGCCTCCAGGTAGCCGACCGTCCCGGGCTCCACGCCCGAGCGGGCGAGCGCCTCGGCCACCACCCGGCCCTGTGCGGCCGGGTCGGGCACGGTGTAGCCGTTGGTGCGGCCGCCGTGGTTGACGGCCGTGCCCTTGATCACGCCGTGGATCCGGTCCCCGTCCGCGACCGCCCGGGCCAGCGGCTTGAGCAGGACGGCGCCGACCGCCTCGGCGGGCACGAAGCCGTCGCCGCCCGCGCCGAAGGCCCGGCAGCGGTGGTCGGAGGAGGTCATGCCCATCGCCCGTTGCTGCACGAACTTGTTCGGGTGCAGCGAGAGGTTCACCCCGCCGGCCAGGGCCACCTCGCACTCGCCGTCGCGCAGGCTGCGCGCGGCGAGGTGGATCGCCGTCAGCGAGGACGAGCACATGGTGTCGACGGTCAGGCTGGGGCCGTGCGCGTCCAGGAAGTACGAGACCCGGTTGGCGATGCCCGCCGGGGTCGAGCCGGCGGCCACGGGCGCACCGGTGAGGGTGCGTTCGACGCCGAAGTACGGGTACTCGTGGTGCATCGAGCCGACGAAGACACCGATCCGGGGGCCGTGGGCCCGGCGCAGGCGCTCCCTGGGCCAGCCGGCGTCCTCCAGGGTCTCCCACACCACCTCCAGCAGCAGCCGCTCCTGGGGGTCCATCAGGTCGGCGTCGTGCGGGGTGATGCCGAACAGCAGCGGGTCGAAGCGGTCCACCCCGTCCAGAAAGCCGCCCTGCATCAGCTCCTCCCCCGGCCGGCCGGTGCGCCGCCCGGCGGGCAGACCGGTGACGAGGTCCGCGCCGGCCAGCAGCTGTTCCCAGAGCGCCTGCACGGTGGCCGCGCCCGGGTAGCGGCCGGCGAGGCCGATCACGGCGAGGTCGTCCCCGGCCGCGGCGCCGGGTGCCGGGCCCGACGCGGCCCCGGCGGCGGGAGCGGGGGCGGCGAGCGCGGCGACGCTGCGGGCGACACCGGCCAGGTCGCGCTGTTCGAACAGGAGGGTGGCCGAGGTGATCCCGAACTCCGCGCGGAGGTCGGCGTTGAGCCGTGCCACCAGGAAGGAGGTGAGGCCGTACTGGTCCAGCGGCGTGTGCGGGTCGATCGAGGCCTGCGGCAGGCCGGACACCTGGGCGTAGAGCTCCACCAGGCGCCGTTCGACACGGGCGACGTCCTCGCCGGACGGCGCCGGCCGGTCCGCGGCTGCGGGTGCGGCGGGCATGGCGGGTGCCGGGGCCGCGCCGGCCTCCCGGGCGACCGGCGCGACCGGCGCGACCGGGAACGGCTCGGTGGGCAGCGGCACCCGGCGGGCCGGCACCGCCCACTGCGCGGGCCAGTCCACCTCCGCGCCCGCCAACCAGGCGGCGCCGGGTCCGTCGGAGGGCACGGCGGGCCGACCGCCCGCCAGGTGGTGCGCGAGCGCGGCCCGCAGCGCGGGCAGGCCATCGGCGCAGTCGAGGACGAGCCGGTGCGCGTGGTGGGTGCGGCCGGTCTGCAGCGTGTACGCGAGGTCGGCCGGGTCGGGGTCGGTGGTGCGCAGCCGCTCGGCCAGGCGGGCCGCCGCGCCGCGCAGGGCGGCCTCGTCGCGCCCGGAGAGCACCGCCAGCAGCGGACCGCGCGGGGTGTCGCCGCCAGCCGGGGAGAGTTCCGCGGCCGTCGCCGGGCGGACGACCGCGTGGCCGAGCGAGCCGGTCGCCCCCGCCGCGTTGACCAGGGCTCGCAGAGGCGCTGCGCCTTCGGGTGCGGGCCAGGGCAGCCGGCGGTCGGCGAGCCGGACCGGCAGGGCGTCCCAGTCGACCAGGCGGCTGAGCTGCTCGGCGGTGGGCGTCGGGGCGATGGTGCGGTGGCGCAGCTGGAGCAGGACCTTGGTGAGCTGGGCCAGTCCGGAGGCGGCCTCCAGGTGGCCGATGGCGGGCTTGAGCGTGCCGAGCAGCACGGGACCGCCCGGGCGGTCCCGGAAGAGCCCGCCGAGCGCCTCCACCTCGGCCGCGTCGGCGAACGCGGCCCCGGTGGCCGCGCATTCGACGTAGGCGACCTCCTCGGTGGTGACCCCGGCCCGGTCCAGCGCGCGAGCCATCGACTCCTGGAAGGCGGCCACGTCGGGGGCGCCGAAGCGGTGGGAGCCGCCGGCGAAGTCGATCCAGCTGCCCTCGACCACCCCGTGCAGGTGGTCGCCGTCGCGGCGCGCGTCCTCGACCCGGCGCAGGAGCAGCGCGCCCACGCCTTCCCCGGGGGACCAGCCGCTCGCGGCGGCGTCGAAGGCGCCCCGCACGCCCTCGGGGGCGACCAGTCCCAGGCCCGCCAGCAGCGCCGTGTGGTACGGGTGCGCGACCAGGTTGGCCGCGCCGACCACGGCGGCGTCACAGTCACCCCGGTGCAGGGCCTCCACGGCCAGGTGCAGGGCGGTGAGCGAGGAGGAACAGGAGGTGTTGACGGCGACGCTGGGCCCGCGGAACCCGAAGAGGTGCGAGATGCGGTTGGGGATGTCGGCGGCGACGGCCGACACCTCGGCGCGCCCGGTGCGCTCCCAGCGCGCGGCGCCGACGTGCTGGTGGTCGTTCCACATGGTCGCCACGTAGACGCCGACCCTGGGGGCGGCCCGGCGCAGCGAGTCCGCGGTGTGCCCGGCGTCCTCCAGGCACTGGTGCACCGCGTGCAGCAGCTGGCGCAGCTGCGGGTCGAGAGTGCCGGCCTCGGCGGGCGAGAGCCGGAACAGGGCGTGGTCGAAGCCGTCGATGTCGTCGAGGTAGCCGCCGGGGACGCTGCCGGTGTCGGCGGCGCGGGCGGGGGGCGCGGCGGCGATCGAACGGCGGCCGTCGAGGAGGTTATGCCAGAGCTCCTCGGGCGAGCCGGCCTGCGGGTAGCGGCCGGCGAGGCCGATCACGGCGGCGGGGGTGACACCGGCGCGCCGCCCGGCCGGGACCGCCAGCTCGGCCGGCGCGGCGGCGGCCACCGGCACGGGCCCGGGTCCCATGAGCGGCGCGGCGGCGGGCAGGTCGGCGGCCAGGCCGCCGAGGAAGGACTGCAGGAACTGCTGGCCGTCGTCCAGCCGCAGTTCGGCGCGGACCCGGTCGAAGGCCACGCTCCCGATCGGGCACAGGCCGACCCCGGTCTCCTGTTGGGCCTCCATCAGGAGCTGTCCGACGTAGCCGGCCTCCAGCAGCAGGAAGCGGCCCGCGTCCGCGCCGTAGAGCGGCGCGATGCCCCGGGGCTGGCCGATCAGGTAGAGCTCGAACGCCGCCTGGTCGAACAGCGGCCGGTTGTAGAAGAAGTGCGCGGAGCGGTCGAGTGCGGGGGCCGGGTTGACCAGGCGCAGCGCGGGCGCGACCGGGTCGTGGTAGTAGACGCCGCCGGGCAGCGACTCGACGGCGCCGGGGCGCACGTACAGGTAGGTCTGGACGGCGTAGGTGTCACCGGCCGAGGGGTAACCGCGCCGCTCGCGGCCGTCCGCCTCGCTCGCGCGCAGGCGGTCGAGCAGCGCGCAGAGGTGGGCGAACGGCAGCGGACCGGGGCCGAACTCCCGCCGGCTGGCGCGGGCGAGGTGGCGCTCGGCGGGGGCGTCGGGGGCGGGCAGCGGCACGGCGGGCTCGGCCGGCGAGGGCGGGCGCAGGTTCCAGCGGCCGTCCTTGAAGGCGGCGCGTTCCTCGGGCGAGAGCACGTCCACGGACTGCGGAGCCGCCGCGGGTACCGGTGCGGGGGCGGCGGGTTCGGGAGCCGGCTCGGGCACGGCGTACGGGGCGGGAGCCGGCTCGGGCACGGCGTACGGGGCGGGAGCCGGCTCGGGCACAACGTACGGGGCGGGCTCGGGCACGGCTTGCGCGGCGGCTTGCGGGGCAGGCCCGGCCGGGGCCTGCGGGGCGGGCGCCGGGGCGGCGCCGAGTTCGCGGGCGAGCCGGTCGGCGATCCCGGCCGCCGTCGGGGTGTCCAGCAGTGCGCTGACCGGGATCCGCACCCCGTGCCGCTGCTGGAGGGTCCGGGAGATCCTGACCATCGTGAACGAGGTCGCACCCTGGTCCCAGAGGTCCTGCTCGGGGTCGACCGGCAGGCCGTCGAGCAGCCCGGAGGCGATCTGCGCGATCTCCTCGGCGAGCCCGGCGGCGGACGCCGACGCGGCGGGGGCGGGAGGAGCGGCGGGAGGAGCGGCGGGTGCGGGGACGGGACCTGGGGCGGCAACAGGAACGAGGGCCGCGACGGGGGCGGCGGCCGGCAGCGGCCAGGGCAGCGCGGCCCGGTCCAGCTTGCCGTTGGCGGTCGCCGGGAAGGTGTCCAGGAAGACCAGGTGGTTGGGGACCATGTAGTCCGGCAGGGCCAGCGCGGCGTACGCCCGCAGCTCGGACGTCGACGGCGGGTCACCGGCGGCCAGCAGGTAGCCGACGACCTTCTGGTCCCCGGAGGCGCTCGGGCGCACCAGCACCACGGCCTCCCGGACGGCGGGGTGGCTGCGCAGCCGGTGCTCGATCTCGCCCAGCTCGACCCGGTGCCCGCGGATCTTGACCTGGGTGTCGGCCCGGCCGAGGAAGGTCATCACCCCGTCCGGGCCGAAGGCCGCGCGGTCGCCGGTGCGGTACATCCGCTGCCCCTGGCGCGCCACGAACGGGTCGGGCAGAAAGCGCTCCTCGGTGAGCTCCGGCCGGTTCTGGTAGCCGAGCGCCAGGCAGTCCCCGCCGATGTAGAGGTCGCCCTCGGTGCCGATCGGGCAGGGCTCCAGCCGCTCGTCCAGGACGTAGTACCGCGCGTTGTCGATCGGCCGGCCGTACGGGATGCTCCGCCAGGCCGGGTCGACGGTGCCGATCCGGTGGTAGTTGGACCAGACGGTCGCCTCGGTGGCGCCGCCCAGGCTGACCAGTTCGGCGCGGGTGAAGACCGCCCGCAGCTGGTCGGGCAGCGACAGCGGGGTGTAGTCGCCGCTGAGGAAGACCAGCCGCAGGTCGTCCGTACCCCTCGGGCCGCCGGTGCCGTCGCCGGCCGTGGCGGGCAGCAGCGGCATCAGCTGGGCGAGCGTGGTGGGCGCCGAGTTCCAGAAGGTGATCGGCTGCTCCAGCAGCAGGTCGAGCAGCAGCGCCGGGTCCTTCTGCTGGGCCTCGTCGGCGATGTAGACGGCGGCGCCGCTGCCGAGCAGGCCGAAGATGTCGAACACCGAGAGGTCGAAGCCGAGCGAGGTGACCATCAGTCCGAGGTCACCGGGCCCCAGGCCGAACGTGCGCCGGCACCAGTGCAGCAGGTTGGCCACCGGGCGGTGCGAGACCGCGACGCCCTTGGGCCGACCGGTGCTGCCCGAGGTGAAGATGACGTACGCGGTGCCGTCCAGGTGGGCGGTCGGCCGGGGCGCGGTGGCGGCGGGGACGATGTCGTGGTCGATCTCCAGCACCCGGACGCCGTCCGGGAGGGCGAGCGGCCCGGTGTCCGCAGTGGTGAGCAGCAGGGTGGCACCGGTGTCCGCGAGCATGCCGGCGGTCCGCTCGGCGGGGGCGGTGGGTTCGACGGGCAGGTAGGCGGCGCCCGCCTTGAGGATGCCGAGGACGGCGGCTACCAGGGCCGGGCCGCGCCGGGCGCCGATCGCCACCACCTGGCCGGTGTCGACGCCGAGCGCGCGGAGGCGGTGGGCGATGCCGTTGGCCCAGCGGTCGAGTTCGCGGTGGCTTACGGTGCCGCCGGGGTGCAGCACGGCGGGCGCGTCCGGGGTGCGCCGGGCCTGGTCCTCGACGTAGAGGTGGACGGGGCGTTCGTCGGGGACGGGCACGGCGGTGTCGTTCCAGGTGTGCAGCACCAGCTCCCGCTCCTGGGCGCTGAGCGCCCGGGCCGGGGCGGGCTCCGGCCCGGCCGCCGGCTCGACCGACGGACCGGTAGCGGAGGCCGGCCCCGTCGCGGAGGCCGGCCCTGTCGCCGTGGCCGACCCCGTCGCGGAAGCCGTGGGAGGGGCCGCCGTGAGGGCCTCGCCGAGGCCGGCCAGCAGGTGCCGGTAGGCCGCGAACATGGCCTCCAGGTCGGCGGGGGCGAAGTCCCCCGGCACCGCGTCCCAGTGGTACTGCAGTTCGTCGCCGTCCTCGACGCAGATGCTGTCCAGGCTCACGTCCGGGGTGTAGGTCATCCACCGCGCGGTGCGTGCCCCGGGCGGTGGCGCGTGTTCGGTGAGTTCGAGCAGGCCGGTGTGGACGACGGGGAAGGCCAGGCCCGCGCCGGCCCGCTCCCGCATGACCACGCGGCGCAGTTCGGCGAGCCCGTCGGCGCCGGCGCCGAGCGTGTCGTCCCGGTCCATCCGCGCCTGGTGGGCGGCGGCCCGCTCGGCGAGCGGGAGTGCGGCCGGCCCGTGGTCGAGCCAGCTGAGCCGGGTGTGCTCGCCCGGGCGGCGGTGTTCGTCGTCAGGGTGCCAGCGGGCGGCGACCACCGTGAAGTCGCCGTCCACCCGGGTCGCCAGAGCCTCCGTGAGGACGGCGAGCAGCGCGGCGTCGGGGCTCAGGCCGCGGCTCTCGGCGGCCGCCCGGGTGCGCCGCCAGCCGGTCAGGACGCCGGAGTGGCGGATCCGGCGGCGGTCGGCTCCCCCGGCCGGGACCGGGCCGGCGGGCAGCGCGGCGAAGCGCTCGCGCCAGTAGGCGACGGCGGCCTGGTCCGGTGCCGCGGTTTCGGCGGCGGGGGCCGGCTGGGCGGGCCGGGCTGCGGGCCGGCCCGCGTATCCGGCGACCAGCTCGCGCAGCAGCAGGTGGAGGCTGCGGCCGTCGACGACGGCCAGGTCGATGGCGCAGTGCAGGGTCGCCCGGCCCGTCGCGGCCCGGGTCACCCGGAGGTCGAACTGCGGCCAGCGGCCGAGCGCGAAGGCCGTCCCGGCCATCCGGTCGCGCAGCGCGTCCACCACGTCCCCGCCGTCGGGGCCTCCGGGGCTGCTGCCAGAACTGTCGGGGCCGTCGGTGCCGTCCGCGGGGAGGTCAATGACCGGGATCCGGCGGCGCGGGCCCGCTGTGCGGCGCACCCGCAGTTCGCCGTCGGAGGACAGGTGACTGCGCAGCACGTCGTACCGCTCGGTCATGGCGTGCCAGGTGTCCTCCAGCCGGCCGATGTCCACCTGGTCGAGCTCGAAGGCGTGATAGACCTGACAGCCGTCCCAGGGGGCGGCGCCCTGGGCGCGGGCCACGTAGTACGCCTGCTGGAGCTGGTTGAGCGGCCGGGACTCCTCGTCGGTGCCGGCGCCGCAGGCCAGGTCGCGCAGGGTGTTGCCGAGGGCGGTGAAGAGGGTGTCGGCGGCGCCCGGGGCGAGCAGGGTGTCGGCGACGTCCCAGCGGTAGTGCAGGGCGCCGCCCGTCTCCCACATCTGGTGTTCGAGCGCGATGCCGGCGGTTCGGCCGGCCGCGTGCGTCAGGTGGGCGGAGAGGCCGTCCGGCGTGCCGGTGCCGGTGTCCAGCAGGCTGGTGAAGACGACCGGCAGCGCGGCCGGCGGCGCCGACCTGTCGCGGGCGCGCAGCTCGCGCAGGACCTCCACCCCGGAGACGCCGGTGTGGGCGAGGTCCGCCCAGAGCCGGTCGTGCAGGGCGCGGGCGGCGTCGTCGAAGGAGTGGTCGGGCTGTGGCGTGACGGCCAGCAGCGCGGTGGAGGTGAACGGGCCGACGAGCTGCTCGGTGCCGGCCGGCAGCCGGACCCGGTCGGTGGTGGTCAGCACCAGGGTGAACGGCCTGCCGGGGGCGTCGGCGGCCAGGACCTCGGCGAAGGCGGTGAGCACCAGCGCCGTGGGCGACACCCCCAGGCGCGCCGCGTGCGCCTTGAGGGCGTTCCACTGGGCCGGGGTCAGGGCCGCGCCGAGCGAGCGGCGCGGGTGGCCGCCGGGGCGGGCCTGCGGCCGGACCAGGGCGGCCGCGGGGGCGGCCGTCGCCCCGGCGAGGCTGGCGCACCAGTGGTCCAGGTCGGCCTGGTGGGCGGGGGTGGAACGCCGCCCGTACAGGGCCAGGACGGCCTCGCGCAGCGGTACGGCCGGGGCGGGCAGCGAGTGGCCGGGCTGCTGGTAGCACTGCCACCAGTGGTCCAGCAGCACGTGGAGGCCCTGGCCGTCGGTCAGCATGGCGTCGATGTCCAGGTGGACCACGCCGACGCCGTCGGGGCCGAGCGACACCTCGACGTGGTGCGGCTGCCAGCCGGTGTCCCGCTGCCAGGCCGGGTCCGCCAGCCGGTCGCGGACGGCGCCCAGGTGGTCGGCGAAGGCCTGCGGGGCGGCGGTCGTCAGGTCGTGCACCGGGACGGCCGGGTGCACCGCGGCGGCGATCCGCTGGCGGCCGTCCTCGTCGACCAGGATGCGCAGCATGTCGTGGTGGGCCACCACGCGCTGCCAGGCCTCCGTCAGCCGTGCCGGGTCGAGTGCGGGCGGCGCGAACTCGCGGTAGATCCGGCAGCCGACCGGGTCGGTGCCGAGGTCCGGGTCACGGCCGACCAGGTAGGCCTGCTGGACGGGGGTGAGCGGGAACGGTTCGTCGTGCCCCGGCGTGCCGGGGGCGGCGGCCGGCACCGGCCGCTGGCCGCCGTCGGCCTCATCCGTCAACTCGTCGATCCTGTCGATGAGTTGCCGGGTCGTGGCACCACCGCCGATCCAGTCGACCGCGATCTTCACCCCGCACGCGGCCTCGATGCCGATGGCCAGGCGGGTCGCCGCGAGCGAGGCGAGCCCGTGCTCGCGCAGCGGCAGGTCGGGGGCGGGCCGTGGTGCTCCGGCGGGCCCGACCTCATCGACGAGACGGGTGACCGCTGCGGCGATCTCGTCGCGGTTCAATGGGTTCCTCCTTGACGGGCCCGGCAGGGCGCGGCGCAGCGGGGCGGGGGCAGACACGGGACAGACGCAGATGCAGATTCAGACGCAGGCGCTGCCGCAGGGCAGAGCACGCGCGGGGCAGAGCACGCGCGGGGCAGAGCAGGCGCGGGGCGGACACGGGGCGGGGGCGGGCGCAGAACAGGCGGGGCGTCAGATCGGGTGCTCGGCGAGGAAGGCGTCCAGCGTCTCGAAGAGCGCGGGTTCGCCCCGGAACAGCGAGAGGTGGTCGCCGTGCGGCCGCACCACGCTCACCGAGCCCGGCAGCGCGGCGGCGACCAGGGCGGACGCGCCGGGGTGGGCGGTGTCGTCGTCCGCGCTGGTCACCACGAGCGCGGGCGCGCTCACCCGCTCGAGGTGCGGGCGCAGGTCCGTTCCCATCACCGCGTTGTTCAACGCGCAGTAGCGGCCGAACAGTTCGACCGTCGCGTACGGGTAGAGCACCAGGTGGGCGAGGTCGACCGGAACGCTGTCGCCGATCGAGCGGCAGAGGGTGGCGTGGATCGTCCCGGCCAGGCCCTGGTCCTCGCAGGCCATCTCCAGCAGGGCGTGCAGGTTGCGCTGGTGGTCCGTCCGGGGGCTGTCCGGGCCGAGGTGGAGGTCACCGTGCCAGAGGCTGAGCGAGGTGATCCGCGCCGGGTCCAGCGCGGCGGCGGCGACCGCCGGCACGGCGCCGCCGCACAGGCCGACCACGTGTGCGCGGACGGCGCCCGCTCGGTCGAGGGCGGCCAGCAGGTCGCCGGCCTGGGCGGTGACGTCGTAGCCGGGCGGCGCCGGGCCGTCCTGGCCGGCGAAGAGGCCGCGGCTCTCCCAGGTCACCACGTAGTGGGTGCGGGCGAGTTCGCGGATCCACCGCTCGGCCAGCCGGGCGGGCATCCCGGGGGCCAGGGCCAGCACCACGGCCCGCTCGGCGGGCCGGCCCGCGGTGAGCACCCGCAGCGGCACGCCGTCGGGCGCCGTGGCGTCCAGCCGGGTGCAGAACCCCTCGAAGTCGGCCGCGACGACCTCGTCGACCGCCGCGTCGACGACGGCGCCGGCCGTGGAGCCGGCCGTCCCGTCCGCGGTGACCGCCAGGCCCTCGAGGTCCAGCCGGGCGGCGACCACCCGGGCGAAGGTGTCCGTCTCCTCCGTCTCGGCGGCCACCGCGACGGGCGGGGCGCCGAGGCGGCGGGTGACGGCCGCCAGCAGCGGGCCGAGCGACCGGGCGCGGGGCCCGGCCGGGACGGTCACCGGTGCCAGCACGTCGAGCAGCGGGCGCAGCGACAGCACGGCCTCGGCGAGCCGGGCCGCCGGAGCGGGCGCGGGGCCCGCTCCGGCGCCGGCGTCAGCAGACCGGGAAGACATGGCCCCGGGTGGTACGGTCCGTCAGCCGGTTGTGCCCGTGGACGTCCTGGCCGGCCACCAGGACGGCGCCGTAGCGGTCCAGCGAGACCTGGCCGCCGTACTCCTCGATCACCTCGGTGTCCGGGTAGACCCGCACCGAGGTGGGGACGTAGCGGGAGGCGAAGCCCATCCGCATCCGCTGTTCCGGGCCGTCGTTGGGGTGCGAGGCGTGCATCAGGGTGGACCAGAACATGATCGCCTCGCCCGGCTTCATCACCATCGAGACGGCCTTGGTCTCGTCCGGGACGAAGTTCTCGTCCTTGCGCAGCTCGCGGTAGTCGTAGCCGAAGAAGCCGCGCCGCACACCGTCCTTGTCCTGCTGGTTGATCCGGTCCGGGTCGTAGTGCATCTTCTTGGCCTCGTCGTAGTTCATCTGCTCGTGCGAGCCGGGGATGAACTGCAGGCAGCCGTTGTCGACGGTGGCCTCGGTGAAGGCGGTCCAGACCGTGATGGTGCCGCCGAACTCCTTGAACTCCGGCGGCCACAGGATCTGCGGCTTGCCGGAGGCGTTGGCGAAGGTGTCCGCCTGGTGCCAGTCGGTGCCCTCGTCGCCGGGGTACTTGGGGAAGAACTCGGTGCGCCAGCAGAGCACGTCCGGGCCCAGGGCGCCGACCACGCGGTCCACGATCTCGGCCCGGCCGATGTGGTCGGCCAGGAACGGCGAGTCCAGGTGGCGGTCGTAGTTGGAGATGTTGGTGTTGCCCGAGGAGGCGGCCTCGTCGCCGTAGACGGCCATCGAGCGGTCCATCAGCGCCAGCCGCTCGCGCCGCCACTGGGCGGTCATCTCCTCCGGCTCGTAGACCTTGAACGGACCGAAGAAGCCGTTGGTGCGGAAGCTCTCCAGCTCCTCGGCCGACAGCGCGAACGCGCGGCCGTCTGCTGCCCGGGTCATGCCTGCTCCTTCACGGGGTTGTCGTGGTCGCCGCCGGCGTTCTGCCCGGGGTGGCGGCCGGTCTGCTGGGCCACGGCGGCGGCCAGCCGGGCGATGCTCGCCTCGCCGTCCAGCTCGGCGCCGGTCAGGCGCAGTGCGAAGCGCCGGTTCAGCTGGGCGAGGATGCGGGTGAACGCGAGCGAGGTGGCCCCGGTGTCGAACAGGTCGGCCTCGGGGGCGGGCGGGCGGGAGCCGCGCAGGACTTCGTGGACGATGGCCGTCACGGCGTCCAGGACGGTCGGTCCGCCGGGGACGTCCTGGTCCGGGAGGGCGGCGGGCGCGGTGTCGAGGAGCCCGCGCAGCGCGTCCCGGTCGGTCTTGCCCTGCGGGGTGAGCGGGAGCTCGTCGACCACCCGGTAGAGCGCGGGCCGCAGGTGGGCGGGCAGGCCGGCGGCGGCGTGCCCGGCGAGGTCGTCGGGCAGCGCGGCCGGGTCGACGACCGGGTCGGCGGTGCGGCGGGGCTCGGGCACCACGAACGCGGCCAGCCGGACGTCGCCGTCGACGTCGTGCGCGAGGACGACGGCCGCGCGCACCAGGGGGTGGCCGAGCAGCCGGTGCTCGATCTCGCGCGGTTCGATCCGGAAGCCCCGGACCTTGAGCTGGTCGTCGATCCGGCCGAGGTAGCGCAACTGCCCGTCGGGGGTGCGTACGGCGAGGTCCCCCGAGTGGTAGTGCCGGGCGACGGGCCCGCCGCCGAAGGACTCCGTGGTGAAGCGCTCGGCGGTCAGCTCCGGGCGGTTCAGGTAGCCGCGGGTGACACCGGCGCCGGCGATCAGGATCTCGCCGGGGGTGCCGTCGGGCACCGGGGCGCCGTCCGGGCCGGCCAGGACGAAGTCCAGGTCGGGCAGGGGCACGCCGATCGGGCTGTGCTCGGGCGTGGCCAGGTCGGCCGCGGTGATCGGGCGGTAACTGGCGTGCACGCAGGTCTCGGTGATGCCGTACATGTTGACCAGCCGGGGCGACGCGTCCCCGTGCCGCTCCAGCCAGCCGGCCAGGTCGCGCACGTCTAGGCGCTCCCCGCCGAGGACGACCAGGCGCAGCGCGAGGGCGTCCGGCCCCGGCGCCTCGGCGTCGGCGGCGGCGAGCTGGCGGAAGGCGGAGGGGGTCTGGTTGAGCACGGTGACCCGCTCGGCGCGCAGCAGTGCGTGCAGCTCGGCGGGCCGGCGGGTGACGTCCTTGTCGACCACGACCAGCCGGCCCCCGTGCAGCAGGGCGCCCCAGAGTTCCCAGACGGAGAAGTCGAAGCTGGCGGAGTGGAAGAGCGTCCAGACGTCGTCGGGCCCGAAGCCGAACCAGTCCCGGGTGGTGTCGAACAGGCGGACCACCTGGCGGTGTTCGACCAGGACGCCCTTGG
This sequence comes from Kitasatospora sp. NPDC022785, assembly GCF_055561295.1. Lineage (NCBI taxonomy): Bacteria > Bacillati > Actinomycetota > Actinomycetes > Kitasatosporales > Streptomycetaceae > Kitasatospora > Kitasatospora sp. NPDC022785. Next base: position 202,755 of record NZ_JBVHHB010000006.1, read on the forward strand.
GCAGGCCGGTCGATCCGGAGGTGTGGATCACGTAGGCGAGGTCCCGGTCGGCCACCGGGGTGCGCTCGCGCGCTCCGGTGCCGGCCGGCGGGGCCTCGGCGGTGATCGGCACGACCTGTGCGGTCAGCGCGTCCGGCAGCGCCTTGGCCGCCTGGCCGGTGGCCGCCACCACCTCGACGCCGGTGTCGGTGACGAGGTGGAGCAGCCGGGCCTCGGGGTAGTCGGGGTCGAGCGGGACGTAGGCCCCGCCGGCCTTGAGGATGCCGAGCAGGCCGACCACCAGGTCGGCGCCGCGGTGGGCGGCGAGCCCGACGAGCGCGCCGGGGCCGACTCCGCGCGCCGTCAGACGGGCCGCCAGCTCCTCGGCGCGGGCGTCGAGTTCGCCGTAGGTCAGCTGCCCGGAGGCCGAGGTGACGGCGATCCGGTCGGGCGCTTCGCGGGCCCGGTCTTGGAAGATCTCGTGCAGCGTCCGGCCGCTCATGGCCGACACCTCCTGGTCCTCGGCGGGCGGGTCAGCCCGCGGACGGGTACTGGGTGGCGTACAGGCCCCAGTGGTGCGGCGTCAGGGCGACGTCCTGCATGGTGCCCTGGACGAACATCCGGGCCCAGGTGCCGCCGGCGCCCTTCTCGGGTGCCCGCTCCCGGAAGAAGATCTCCCGGACGCTCTCGTTCTGGACGTGCAGCTGGAGCAGGCGCTGGTAGGTGCCCAGCGAGCGCAGGTGGATCAGCCAGTGGATGCGGTCCGCCGGGCCGAAGGCCTCCTCGTACAGCAGGACGGTGGCTTCGCCGGCCAGGTTGTCGTTGATCGCGGCCGCGGCCTCGCGGGCGAACTGGCGGGCCTCGGAGCGGTAGTCGTACTCGATCTGGGCGGTGCGGTGGATGAGGAGCCCGGCGTTGGCGGAGTGCAGCAGCTGGTCGTCGCCCTGGCCGGTCTGGTGACGGGCCGACGGGAGCACGACGGCGGTGCCGGTGTCCTTGAAGACGGAGCTCTGGCGTTCCAGGGTGCCGTCCACCGCGGTTCCGTACATGCCCCAGAACTGCGGCAGCAGGACCGCCTCGCGCAGGGTGCCGTCGACGAACATACGGGCCCAGCTGCCACCACCCTTCTCCTCGCCGATCCTGATCTTGCCGAAGAGGTTGCGGTAGCCCTCGTCCTGGGTGCCCATGCGGACCAGCGTCTCGTAGCTGTCCATCGACTTCAGGTGGATCAGCCAGTGCACGAGGTCCTTGGTGCCGAACGTCTCCTCGTAGACGAAGACGCTCGCCACGCCCTGCTGGGTGGTGTTGATGTACTCGGCGAGTTCCCGGGCGAACTCACGGGATTCCGAGTGGAATTCGCCGCGTACCTGGGCGGTGCGTTCGACGATCATTCCGGAGTTCCCGGAGTGCAGGATGTGCTCCGGCGCCAGAACGGTCTGGCCGCCGGCCGGCGGCACGGCCGCCCGGGAGTTTCCAATGGATTCCGGTGCTCCGGTCTCCGATGTCGACATGGGGCCCTCCTGATCGAATGCGAGCGAATTCCCGAGCATTCTGGAATTCGCCTGTCAGAGACTATTCAGCGGGGTGCCGATTTCCTGCTCACAATTGCGCACGCCGGAGTTCGTCCGTCCGGTCGGCCAGCACCGCGGCGGCGCCCGTCATCAGGTGGCCGGCGATGACGTCCACATGGCGCCGCCGCCAGTCGGCCAGCTCGGTGCCGGCGACGAGCCGGTTGAAGGCGCCCATCGCCGGGCCGCAGTGGATCTGGTAGTTGACCTGCTGGTCGGGGGTGCCGTGCAGGGCCAGCCGGGTCGAGTGGACGAAGTACCAGCGGAAGACCAGCGCCATCCGGTGGCGGGGGCTGCGGGCGGCCCGGGCCAGCTCCTCGGGAGCGGTGCGGGCGAGGTGCGCCTCGGTCTCCCGCCAGACCTCCTCGACCGGGCGGCCGAAGCACTGTTCCTCCAGCGAGCGCAGGGTCGCGGCGTCCAGACCGTCCAGGCCGTCGTGCTGCCGGTAGAGCTGGTAGAGCTTGTTCGCCCGGGCCGGGAACAGCGTGCCCTTGCGGACCACCTGGACCCGCGCGCCCAGTTCGAACATGTCGCCGGCCGGCGCGTAGGCGGTGTCCTGGACGTCCAGCCCGGCCAGCATGTCCTTGACCGCGTCCGCGGTGCCCGCCTCGGGGGTGCACTGGTTGACGGAGCCGGTCAGGACGAAGTCGGCGCCCATCAGGAACACCGCCGCCACCGCCTCGGGGGTGCCCAGCCCGCCGGCCGCCCCGACCCGCACCCGCCGGTGGTACCCGTACTCGGCGCCGGCCCGGTCCCGCAGCCGGGCGACGGTGGGCAGCAGGGCCAGCGCCACGGCGCCGTCGGTGTGGCCCCCGGAGTCGGACTCCACGCAGAGGTCTCCGCTGACCGGCAGCTCCCGGGCGATCTGCGCCTCCGGCTCGGTGAGGGCGCCCTCGGCCAGCAGCCGGCCGACCAGCGCGGGGGGCGGCGGCGCCAGGAAGGCCTGGGCGACCTCCGGCCGGGAGACCTTGGCCACGACGTGGCGACCGGCCCGGGGCCGGCCGTCGGCGTCGCGGCCGGCTCCGCTGAACCGGGCCCGGACCAGCGCGGGGGTGATCCGGGTGAAGCCGGCCGCCTCCACACAGCGCACCCCGGAGCGCACGAGGAGCCCGGCCAGCGCCCACTCCCGGGCCGGGTCGGCGGGCGTGTGCAGCAGGTTGGCGCCGTACGGGCGGTCGGGGCCCAGCTCCCGGGCGATCCGGGCGAGGTCCCGCTCGATCCGGTCGAGGCCGAGGCCCCCGGTACCGAGGAAGCCCAGCAGGCCGGCCCGGCCCATCCGCAGCACCAGGTCGGCCGAGGAGATGCCCTTGTACATCGAGCCCGCCAGGTACGCGGCCCGCACGCGGTGGTCCGCGCGGAACTCGGCGCTGCCCAGGCTCTCCGGCCGGAACTCCACCCGGGCCGGGGCCGGTTGCGGGCCGTCGTGCGCCGGTCGGGCGGACTGCGGGCCGGCGGGTTCCGGGCCGGCCGGCGCCGGGCGGGAGGGCGCCGGGCGGGCGGGAGGCGCGGGTTCCGGCGGCCGCGTCGCGGTGGCCCCGCGGTCCTTCAGGGCCGTCTGCCAGAGCCCGGTCAGCACCGTGCCCGGCCCGCACTCGCGCGCCTCCCGCACGCCGAGGTCGATCAGCCGCGCCATGCTCTGCGCCCAGTGGACGGGCTCGGCGATCTGACGGGCCAGCAGCGCGGCCACGTCGCTGCCGTACGGGGCGGCGGTGACGTTGGCGATCACCGGCACGGCGGGCGGGCGCAGCGTGAAGCCGGCCAGGTGGGCGGCGAACGCGGTGGCGGCCTCCCGCATGTACCGCGAGTGGAAGGCCGTGCGGACGGCCAGCGGCACCGTCCTGGCGGCCTTGTCCTCGCGCAGCCGGGCGGCCACCGCGCGCAGCTCGGCGGCCGGGCCGGAGAGGACCAGCTGGGTGCGCGCGTTGTGGTTGGCGATGTCCACCGCGGTGGCGCCGTACCGGGCCAGGGCCTCGGCCAGCTGCTCGGCGGGCAGGCCGACGACGGCGAGCATCCCCGCGTCCTCCCGCCCGCCCGCGGAACCGTCCGCGACACCCGCCGCACCACCGCCCGTGGCACCCTCCGCGGCGCCGGCCATCAGCTCGCCACGCCGTTTGACCAGGCGCAGCCCGGTCTCGAAGTCGAAGCAGCCGGCCGCGAACAGCGCCGCGTACTCGCCCAGGCTGTGGCCGGCCAGGACGTCGGGCCCGGGCTCGCCGTCGGCGCGGGCGGCCAGCACGGTGAGCGCCTCCACCGTGAAGAGCGCCGGCTGGGCGTAGCGGGTGTCGGTCAGCCGCTGGTCCGGGTCGTCCAGGAGGAGCGGTGCGAGCGGGAAGCCCAGGACGGTGTCAGCCGTCGCCAGCAGTTGCGGGAAGCGCTCGATGAGCCCGGCGCCCATGCCCCGCCGGTGCGATCCCTGTCCCGGGAAGATCCAGGCGCGCACGGGTGTCCTCTCGTCGTCGTCGGAGTCGATCGGAGTCGTCGGGGTCACAGCAGCCGCCGGGGTCGCTGGAGCCGCATGAGCACCCGGCCGGTGTGGCCCCGGACGGGCAGAGCCCCGGACCGGTGCCGTGCCGGGCCCGCCGGGGCCGGGTTCAGCGCGGCGGCAGCGGCGCGGCGGGGCCCGTCCCGGCGGTGTAGCCGGCGATCCGCTCGCGGACCTGGCCGGTGGTCATCAGCCGGACGAACTCATCGACCGCCGTCCGCTGGGTGCCGTCGTCGAGGATCCACAGCCGGCGCATGTAGCTCTTGAGGTCGGCCACCGTGTCCGGAGGCAGTTTGGAGGCACGGAAGAGCAGCCGGCGCAGCGCCGGCGCCGGGTCGTCGGCGAGCTCGTCCACGAGCCCGTGGGCCGCGGCCTCCGCCGCGCTGACCGGCAGGGTGCCGAGCGACATGGCGTACGCCCGCTGGAAGCCGACCCGGCGGATCAGGAACGGCAGGACCGAGCAGGGCAGCAGCCCCCACAGCGCCTCTGGGAGGCTGAAGCGGCTGCGGCCGGTGGCGTGCACGAAGTCGCTGGCCGCGACCAGGCCGACGCCGCCGCCGACCGCCTGGCCGTCCACCTGTGCCACCACGATCCGCCCGATCGTGGTGAGGCGTTCCAGCAGCGCGAAGTAGTCGTCCCCGCCCTGCCGGGTGTCCGCGGCGTCCGGGCGGGCGGCCTCCGCGACGCCGGAGAGGTCCATGCCGCTGCAGAAGGTGTCGCCCTCGGCCCGCAGGACGACCACCCGGCAGTCCTCGGCCTCTTCGGCGAGGTCCAGGGCGGCCCCGAGTTCGGTGATCAGCTCGCGGGTGATGCTGTTGCGCTCGGCGGGCCTGGTGAGAGTGACCGTGAGCCGGCCGCGGTCCCGTTCCAGGCGCAGCGTGCGCGGGCCGCCCGTGGCGGGTGTGGTCAGCTCCACCGGTACCTCCGGTGGAATCCGCTGATCTCGTCGAGGACCAGGAGCCCCCGGCCGGCGAAGGCCTGCTCGTAGACGGGCCCGTAGTCGGCCGGGTCGAAGGCCTGGTCGCGGACGCCGGCCATGCGCAGCGCGCCACCGTCGGCGATCGTCTCGTACTCGGGCATCGAGAGCGGGTAACGGTCCTCGATGGCGGCGTCGATGCCCAGGGCGGCGAGCTGTGCGCCGGCCCCCTCGGGCACCACGCCGCTGTAGAACTCCGAGGCGCAGCCCGATCCGTAGGAGAACAGTCCGACCCGGCGGGCCCCGGCGAGGGGTCCGTCGTGGTCGATCATCGAGCACAGCGCGAGGTAGAGCGCGGCGGAGTAGACGTTGCCGACCCGGGTGCAGTAGTCGAGCGAGGGGGCGGTGCGCTGCTCGAAGTCGGCCTCGGTCTTGGCGGCGCTGTACCCCTTGAGGGTGCGCAGCAGGGTGCGGTGGGCGCCGCGGACCATGCCGGCGAAGGGCGTGTGCAGGACGAGGCGGTCGAAGGTGGTGACGATGTCCGCTCCGGCCACGCGCTCGGCGTAGTGACGGTAGCTCTGTTCCAGGCAGGTCAGGTAGGAGAGCAGGGAGAGGTCGGAGTTGCCGGCCTCCAGGTCGGGGCGGGGGCGCAGGGTGTCCATCACCTCGTAGCTGTGGAAGCCGCTGGCTCCCGGGTCGAGGGCCAGGATCCGCGGCCGGCCGCCGACGATCATCGCCACGGCGCCGGCCCCCTGGGAGGGCTCCCAGTAGGTGTCGCGGGCGGCGGCGGAGGCCGCGTCCGCGGCGATCACCAGGGCCTTGGCGTCGGGGTCGGCGCCGACGGCGAGGATCGAGGCGGCGCTGCGCAGTGCCGCGGTGCCGCCGTAGCAGGCGTGTTTGGTCTCGAAGGAGCGGCATCGGCGGCCCAGGCCGAGGGCGTCGTGGACGTAGGTGCTCAGCGGTTTGCCGTAGTCCAGGCCGGATTCGGTGCCGACGACGACCAGTTCGATCCGGTCCCGTTCGGCCGGGGTCAAGGCGTCGACGAGCGGCTTCGCGGCGTTGACGGCGTTGCTGACGGCGTCCTCGCAGGGCAGGTTGACCGACTTCTGGCGCATCATCAGGTTGCCGAAGCGGCGCACGTCCAGCCCGCGGGCCTCGAACAGGGTCCGCACGTCGAGCGAGGCCCGGCCGACGTAGGCGTTGACCGCCTCGATGCCGACCTCCATCTAGCCGGCCGCCGGCGCGTGGTGCGGGACCAGGACGGTCTCCTGGAGGGTGCCGTCCAGGAACATCCGGCCCCAGGTGCCGCCGCCGCGGCCGGCCGGGATCCGCGGGCCGGTCAGGATCTCGCGGAACTCGGGGTCGGTCTGCTCCAGTTCGACGATCAGGCGGTAGTCGTCGAGGCTGCGCAGGTGGATCATCCAGTGGATGCGGTCCTGGGTGCCCCACTGCTCCTCGTAGAGGAAGACGGTGGCGTGGCCGGCGAGCTTCTCGTTGATCCGGTCGAGCCAGGCGAAGGCGAAGTTGCGGCCGTCCTTGCGGAACTCGAACTTGACCTGTCCGGCGCGGTGGACGATGACGCCGGCGTTGGCGCTGTTCAGCTGCTGCTCGACGGGCTGCCGGCTCTGGTAGCGGGCCGGCACGGCGAAGAGGCCGCCGAGGTCCTCGTCGTGGCCGGCGTGGGTGAGGCCGTGCTGGGGCACGATCACCTTCTCGTGGAAGGAGCCCTGGACGAACATCCGCTCCCAGTTGCCGCCGCCCTGCTCGGTGAGGCGGTCGTTGGTGGCGACCTCCTGGAACTCCGTGTTGTGGTCGACCATTTCCAGCAGCTGGCCGTAGTCGTTGGGGGCCCGCATGTGGATCAGCCAGTGCAGCCGGTCCTGGGTGCCGAAGAGTTCCTCGTAGACGAACGTGGTGGCGTTCGGGTGCAGGGCCTTGTTGGTGAAGAACTGCAGATCCCGGGCGAACGAACGGCCCTCGGTCCGGAATTCGTAGGTGAGCTGTCCGACCCGGTGGATGATCAGCCCGGAATTCCCGGTGTGCAGGAGCTGCTCGGGCGGCTCGGCGACCTGTTCGGCGGCCGGCGCACTATCGGTCCACGCCATGGGGGGATTCCTTTCTGCCCGGTTCCGCGGATGGGGCCGGTGGCCGGTCCGCACACCCGGCTCCGCGGTGCGGCCACGCTAACCGGGCCCGGAAAGGGGACTCTGCTCAATGTTGGGCAACCCCTCGCGGCGGCAGATCGACTAGACTCCCGCACAAGCGGACCGCGTGGTCCTCTTGGCTCGACGCGGGCTGTGGCTGCTCACGGCCCCCTGATTGGAGTGCGCCTTCATGACCTCTGTCACCAGCGAGTCCCTGCGGTTCGACAAGGACGCGGACGAGTACGACGCGTACCACGGCGGCCTGGAGCGCGGGCGCAAGGCCGCCGCGGACCTCTCCCCCCACCTGCTCCCCGGCCCGGTGCTCGACATCGGCCTCGGCACCGGCCTGGTCGACGTCGGCCTGACGGAGCTCGGCCACAGCGTGCTCGGCGTGGACGTCGCGCCGCAGATGGCCGCCCGCGCGCACAGCCGCCTGAACGGGCGGGTCGTGGTCGGCAGCGGCGCGCACCTGCCGTTCGCCTCCGGCTCGCTGCCCAACGTGATCATGGTGCACGTGCTGCACGTGGTGGACGACATGCAGCGCGTGCTCGCCGAGACCTCCCGGGTGCTCGCCCCCGGCGGCCGCCTGGTCACCGTGCACGGCGTCCCCGTCGCCGAGCCCGACGACCTGGTCGCGGCCGAGGCCCCGCTGAACGTCCTCAAGCCGCAGGTGCCCGACACCCCGGAGCGGCTCGCGGACGCCGCCGCCAAGGTGGGGCTGCGGGTGCTCCAGGAGGCGTCGGTCAACCCGTACGAGATCGACCTGACGCCCAACCAGTACGCGGACAGCATCGCCGGCCGGGTCTGGTCCTACCTCAAGGACGTCGACGGGCAGGACTGGCAGCGCCTGGTCGTCCCCGTCGTGGCGGCCCTGCGGGCACTGCCCGACCCGGACCGCGAACGCCACCAGGTCTGGCGGGTGCCGCTGACCGTCCTCGAGAAGAACTGACCGGCCGGGGGGCTGACATGGGATCCACCACCACCGACGGACAGCCCGCCGGCACGCCCGGCCTCACCCTCACCGACGTGCTGCGCGAACGGGCGGCGACCGATCCCGACGGCGTCGCGATCGTCATCGACGGCCGTGCCCCGCTCACCTTCGGCGACTGGAACCGCCGGGCCGACGCCGCCGCCCACGGGCTGCTGCGCCTGGAGGAGTCCCGCCGCCGCCGGATCGCCCTCTACTTCGGGGGGCTCGACTGGATCGACTACTCCATCGCCTACCACGCCGCCCAGCGGGCCGGCGCGACCGCGCTGCACCTCAACGACACGATGCCGGCCGACGAGGTCGCGCACCGGCTGGCCGAGTGCGGCGTCAACGGCATCGTGCACGGGAGCGCGCTGGCCCCGCCGGCCGGCTTCACCGGCTGGACGGCCGACCTGAAGGAGCTCGACACCGGCCGCGACGACGCGCCGGCCCAACAGCCGCGCATCGACGGCATCGCCGACATCCTCTACACCTCGGGGACCACCGGGCGGGCCAAGGCCATCACGGTGCCGCACGGCAACATGATGTTCGGGCGGGCCAAGCCGACCATCGACGCCCTCGGCCACGCGGACCACCTGCTCGCCGCGATGCCGCTGGGCACCTCCTCCAGCCAGGGCACGGCCTCGCTGTCGCTGCTCTCGCGCAGCGTCCTGCTGGTCGCCCCGCCCGACGACCCGGAGCGGATCGCCGAAGCGGTCGCCCGTCACCGGGCCGGCTCGATGATGATCACACCGGCCACCGCGCTGGCCCTGGTCCGCGCCCGCGTCCACGAGCGGCACGACCTGTCCAGCATCCACACCGTCACCACCGCCTCCTCCGCGTTCCCGCCGGCCGTCGCCCGTGAGCTGCTGGCCATGCTGCCCGGGGCGACCCTCGCCATGGCCTACACCTCGCTGGAGGCCGCACCCGCCGTCACCCTGAACCTGTTCGACCCGGCGAGGCCGCTGTCGATGGGCCGCCCCGCCCACGGGACCGAACTGAGGATCACCGACGAGCAGCAGCAGCCGCTGCCGGCCGGCGAGGTCGGCGAGATCTGGATGCGCACCGCCGCACCCAGGCGCCGCTACCTCGACACCGACCTCGACCAGCGGTTCAACATCGGTGACTGGACCAGGATGACCGACCTCGGCCGTGTCGACGAGGACGGCGAACTGACCTTCTTCGACCGCTCGGTCGACGCGGTGCGCAGCGGCGGGACGCTGATATCCAGCATCGCCGTCGAGGCCGAACTGTACGAGCACCCCGACGTCCGGGAGGTGGCCGTGATAGGCCTCCCCGACCCGGAACTCGGCCAGGCCCTCACCGCCGTCCTGGTGCTGACCGGCCAGGGCCGGCTCGACGACGTCCGCGCGTTCGCCGAGACCCGGCTGGGCAAGGCCGAACACCCGGCCCGCTACATCGTCACCGACAAGCTGCCCCGCAGCTTCCTCGGCAAGGTCCTCAAGCGCGAACTGCGCGCCCGCTACGGCCAGCCGGCCTGACCGCCCCGGTCCGGCCGCCCGCTCCCCGACCACCCCACCCCGTACCGTCCCGCACCGCCCCATACCGTCCCGCACCGTCCCGCCAGGAGGAGATCCCGATGCCCCTCGACCCCGCGCTTCTCGCCGTCCTCGGCTGCCCCGACCACCCGGACGCCGGTCTGCGGGCCGACGACGACCACGGGTCGCTGACCTGCCTGGAGTGCACCCACGCCTTCCCGGTGGTCGGCGGCGTCCCCGTCCTGCTGCCGCCCCAGCCCCGGCAGTAGCGGCGGCCGACGTGCCCGGCGAGGCCCGTGCCCCGTGGCGGGTCCGAGCGGGCCCGTGCCCGAGCCGGTGACCTCGCCGGCCTCCCGGCCGCACCGGCCGGCCCCGGACGCTCAGGGTGAGGTCGTCGGGCCCCGTCCCGGTCGGGCACCATAAGGCCGGGCGCCCGCTGTACTCCGTCGGGGCGCCTGCCGGCACCGGCCCGGCCGACGCGGGCGGGGGCGGCGCCCCCGCTCCCGCGCCGGGACGGCCCCGCCGCGACACCACCGCCCTGGAGGTACCCGCACCATGTCCAGAACCCCCGCGTCCGGCGCACCGGCGGCGCGCTCGCGTGCCGACGCCGTCCGCAACCAGCGGCTGCTCACCGACGCCGCGGCCCGCTCCTTCGCCGCCGGGGGCCTCGGCGTCCCCGTCTCCCAGATCGTCCGGGAGGCGGGCCTGGGCAAGGGCACGGTGTTCCGCTGCTTCCCGACCAAGGACCACCTGGTCGCCGCGATCGCCGCCGAGCGCCTCGACGAACTCACCGAGCTGGCCGAGGCCCTGGCCGCCGAGGCGGACCCGGCAGCGGCCCTGTACTCCTTCATGCAGGCCGCCGCCCGGCTGTTCGCCGCGGACCGGGGCTTCTTCGAGTCCCTCTCACTGCCGCCGCACGCCCACCCCGAGGTCCTGGCGGCCGAGGGGAAGCTGACCGACGCGGTGGACGTCCTGCTGGGCCGGGCCCAGGAGGACGGCGCGGTCCGGGCGGACATCAGCACCGTGGACGTCCTGCTGCTGCTCGGCGGCATCCGGCAGGCCGCCGCACCGCTGCTGGCCACCCTGCCCGACCTCTGGCAGCGCTACCTCGACGTCGTCTTCGCCGGCCTGCGGACCCCCGCACCCGGCGCACCCGAACCGGCCGGTGCCGGCACCGGCGCCCCGTCAAGGGCCCACTACCGCCGGGCCGTCGAGGCGCTCGGCGCACCCTAGAACCCGTCCCCTGACCCCTCCCCCGACCCGGGCCACCGCGTGACCCGTACCGTCCGCACCACCCGCACCGCCGCTCGCCCCCGCACCGCCCGCACCGCCGCTCGCCCCCGCCGGGGAGCGCCCGGTGCGGCAGTGTCAGCACGAAACGGACCACGTGGTCCGCTTCAGGTGCTACGATCCGGCGAGCCGGCACCGCCGGGTCCACCGACCTGCTGTCCGTCAGGAGCGCTTGTGACCACCTCACCCGCGAAGGACACTCCCCCGAGCCCGGCCGCGGCATCGCTCGGACCGGGACGGCCCGCACTGATCATCGTGTTCCTGTGCCTGGCCGACCTGATGGTCGTCCTGGACGCCACGATCGTGAACGTCGCCCTGCCGTCCATCAAATCCGGCCTCGACATGAGCCAGGGCGACCTCCAATGGGTCGTCAACATCTACGCCCTGATGTTCGGCGGCTTCCTCATCCTCAACGGCCGGCTCGGCGACCTCTTCGGCCGCAAGCGGCTGCTGCTTGCCGGCGTCGTCCTGTTCACCGTCTCCTCCGCGGTGAACGGCCTGGCCACCGACGCCACCCTGCTGATCGCCGGCCGCGGCGTCCAGGGCCTGGCCGGAGCGATGATCGCGCCCGCCGGACTCTCCATCATCAACACCTCCTTCAAGGACGCCTCGCTGCGCACCAAGGCGCTCGGCGCCTGGGGCACCATCGCGGCCGCGGGCGGCGCGCTCGGCCTGCTGCTCGGCGGTCTGCTCACCGCCTCGCTGTCCTGGCACTGGATCTTCTTCATCAACATCCCGATCGGCGCCGTCGTCCTGATCGGCTCCCGGCTGATCCCCGACTCCCGGCTGAACGAGGACGGCGACCGCTCGGTCGACGTGGTCGGGGCGGTGACCGTCACCGGCGGCCTGCTGCTGCTCGTGCTGGTCCTGAGCAACAGCGAGTCGTGGGGGTGGACCTCCACCCGCACCCTGCTGACGGCCGCCGGCTCGGCGGTCCTGCTCGCGATCTTCACGGTGGTCTCGCTGCGCGGCCGTTCGCCGATCGTGCGGTTCGGGATCTTCCGCATCCGCTCGCTGGCCGTCGCCGACCTCGTGCTGCTGATGCTCACCTCGGGCGTCTTCTCGATGTTCTTCTTCTCCTCGCTCTACCTCCAGGGCATCCTCGACTACAGCCCGCTGCGGGCCGGACTGGCCTTCCTGCCGGCCGCCACCGGTGTGATGCTGGGTGCCGGCCTGGCCCAGCCCACCGTCTCCCGGCTGGGGCCCGTCCCGGTCGGCACCGCCGGCCTGACCGTCAGCGCGGGCGGCATGCTGCTGCTGGCCCGCCTGCCCGAGTCCTCCAGCTCCTACGCCGGCGACCTGCTCCCCGGTCTGCTGATGCTCTCCGTCGGCCTGGGCATCGCGTTCGTCCCGGTCACCCTGCTGGCCACCTCCGGCGTCCCCGAGGCGGACGCCGGACTGGCCTCCGGGCTCTACCAGACCACGCAGGAGATCGGCGGCGCCATCGGCCTGGCCGTGCTGTCGGCCATCGCGGTGCGCCGCACCGCCGGCGAACTCGACGGCGTCGACTCGCCGGACACCGCGACCCAACTCGCCGCCCAGGTCTCCGGGTTCAGGGCCGCTTTCGCCGTCGGCGCGCTGCTGCTGCTCACCGGCGCCATCCTGTTCGCCGCCCTGCTGCGCAAGCGGCACGTCGAGGCGGTCCTCAAGGACATGGCCCCGCCGGAGGCGGCCGAGCAGGCCTGACGCACACCCACCACCGAGGGCCTGTGAGCGCCGCCGCGCCTCACAGGCCCTCGGTGGTGGGTGCCGCCGTGGTGACGGCCCGGGGCCGTCACCACGGCGGCGTCGTCAGTCCCGCGGCAGGGCCCCGTCCGCCACCAGCCGCTCCAGCAGCCCGACCGCCTCGGCCGGCCCCGGCAGGCCGCGCAGCTCGGCGCGCAGCCGGGCGGTGTTCTCCCGGTAGCGCGCGTCCGCCAGCACGTCCGCCGCCGCCACGCGCACCGCCTCGGGGGTCAGCCCGGCCGGGTCGACGCAACGGCCGATCTCCAGCTCCTCGACCCGGCGGGCGTTGTCCGGGTGGTCCCCCAGGAACGGCACCACCACCTGCGGGATGCCGGCGTCCAGCGCGCCCACCACCGTGTTGAAGCCGCCGTGGGTGACCGCCAGCGCGCAGTGCGGCAACAACAGGCTCTGCGGGATGTAGCGCTCCACCCGGGTGTTGGGCGGCAGCGGGCCGAGCTCGGCCGGATCGCTGTCCCGGTCGGTGGTGGCGATGACGTTCACCGGCTCGTCGGCGAACGCCGCCAGCACCTGGCCGAAGAGGCCGGGAAAGGCCCCCGGCACCCAGCGGTTCGCGATCGTCCCGAAGGTCACGTACACCGTCGGCCGGTCCGGCAACCCGGCGACCCACGCGGGCAGTTCCTCGCCCTCGGCGCGGTCGAACGGCATCGGCCGCAGCGCCCTGAGGGTCTGCGGGCGGGTCCGGCCCGGGTACAGATACCCGGGCGGCGCGCAGCTCAGCGTCAGGTGGCGGTGGAGCATCAGCTCCTGCGGGTCGGGCGCCAGCCCCGCCTCGGCCCGGACCTTCGCCAGCTCCTCGGCGATGAGGTCCTTCAGCGGGCCCATGTCGTAGAGCGGGGTGGTGTCCAGCGCCGCGTGCGGCACGCCGAGCACCTCGGCCGCCACCGCACCGCCCACCTCGTAGCTGTCGCGCACGATCACGTCCGGGCGCCAGCTCTTCGCGAGCTCCAGCAGGTCCGGGGCCATCCGGCGGGCCCGGACCCCGTACAGGATCCGGGCGATCGCCACCCGGTCCATCTCCACGCCGTGCGGCGGCAGGCCCCGGGCACTCTCCTTGATCCGCAGGAACTCGGCGTCGCCGTCGCCGTCCCGGCTCAGGCCCGCCGCGAAGCCGCGCAGTCCCATCGCCGTCACCTCCGGCAGCATCGAGCGGCCGGTGGCGAAGGCGACGTCGTGGCCGGCCGCGCGGGCGGCGGCGGCCAGCGGGACCAGCGGGTGGAAGTGCCCGGGGGCCGGTGTCGTCGTGAACAGCACACGCATCGAGGGCTCCTCAGCAGTCGGTTGGCTGCTGTCTACCGCCCACCCGGGCACACCCGCTGCTCAGTTGTGGCCAGTCGGCCGCCCCCCCCGCCGGCCCCACTCGCCGCCGGGGCGTGGGGCCTGCGGCTCAGTCGCCCAGCACCACGTGGGCCGGGCCGTCCGGCACGGCCACCGGCAGCAGCCGCTCGGCCTCCGCGACCAGCTCGGCCGTCACCGCGCGGCTGAGCTTCTGCAGGGGCGTGAGGGTCAGCACCGCCTCGCGCCGCTTGCGGTCCAGCAACCACACCCCGGCGACCGTTCCGTCCACCAGGAAGGTCGGCTTCAACTGCAGGTTGGCCTTGGCGTAGACGGCGTCCTTGTACTCCGGCGGCAGGATCCGGGCCCGCCGCTTGGGCGCGAACGCCAGCAGCGCGCTGTCGAACCAGGGCAGCAGCCGCACCGGAACCGGCTCCTCGGCCGGCGGGCGGGGCGCGTCCGGCAGGTCGTACAGCAGCCGTCCGTCCTCGTCCCGGAACACCTCCAACCGCTCGCCCAACGACGCCAGCAGCGCCTTCACCGGGGTGATCTTCGCGCCGATCCACTGCGCGACGTCGTCGGCCCCGGCCGGGCCGAACGCCCGCAGATGACGCAGGACCACCTCCTCCAGCGCCTCCTGCGCCTCCGGTACGCCCTCCGCCGGCCGCGGCGCGGCGAGCACCCCCTCCGGGATGCCCTCCCCCCACACCCCGTCGGCGGGCGAGCGGACCAGCGCCACCGTCGACCGGAACGGCCGCCACTTGTACGTGCGTTGCAGCTCCAGCTCGGCCGGGTCGAAGGCCTCGGGGTTGGCGGCGACCCACTTCTCGACCCAGTCCGCGACCTCCTGCGGCGACCGCGCCGCCGACCCGGCGTACTCGGCCAGCCGCTCCCGCAGCCGGTCCGTCTGCGCAGCCGACTCCCCGCGCGTGCGGCGCCAGGTGTCGTCCCCGACCGCGACCACCACGGCCGCGTACGCGGCGTGCTGCTCCGGGGTCACCAGGTGCAGCGTGCGGCGCAGCAGCGTGCCGACCACGAGTTCGCGCCGCTCCAGCGCGGTGCGCACGCTGTCCGCGTCCACGCCCCGCACCCGGCTGAAGAGGGCGACCGGCAGCGCCGGCCCGTACTGCGCCTGGACGGCGCCGATGGCCTCGACCGCCTGCGGCAGCGGCAGGTCGAGCCGCTCGCGCAGCCCCTGCCGGGCCAGCAACGCACGGTTCAACGCACGGTCCGTCAACGTCTGCCCGCTCACGCCCCACCCCTTTGTCCTGCCGAAGTCCGCCTGGCCCGCCGAGGAATCGCAAGGTCCGGCAAGGTCCGCCAAGCGCTGCCGCCAGGCAGCCTAGTCGAGCGGCAGCGGGCCGGCGGCGGATCGCCACACCGGCCGCCGGGCGCGCCGGGGAATGCGCAATTGTGCCTATCCGGCGTCATTCCACGGCACCTAGGTTCTCGCCCGGACTCACCTGTTGGACACCGTGAGAAAGACGGACCCGATGAGTACGGACCGGCTCCGGAGAGCCAGTGACACCCCCCAGACGAACACCACCGCGCGCCGGCGGCGCGTCATCGGCATCTGCGTCGCGCTGGCGGTGGTGCCGGCGGTCGTGAGCCTGATCGCCCTGCACCACGTCCAGGGCACCGGCGGCGGGGCCGCCCGGGTGGCCGGCGGCGCCCACGCCGATCCCACCGTGCACTTCCTGATCGCCGTCGTGGTGGTCCTGGGCGTGGCCCGGCTCGCCGGGCGGCTGGCCGTGCTGGCCGGCCAGCCGCCGGTGGTCGGCGAGATCTGCGCCGGCATCGCGCTGGGCCCCACCCTGCTCGGGCGCCTGTCCCCCGACGCCACCGCCTGGCTGCTGCCCGCCGGCGTCCTGCCGATGCTCAACGCCCTGGCCCAACTCGGCCTGGCGCTGTTCATGTTCGGCGTCGGACGGGAACTCTCCTCGGTCCGGCTGCGCGGGACGGGCAGCCGGAACCTGCTGGTCACCCAGGCCTCCCTCGCCGTGCCGTTCGCGGCCGGGACGGTGGCCGCGGTCGCGCTCGGCACCCGCTACCTCGGCCCCGCCCAGGACCCGCTCGCCTTCACGGTCTTCCTCGGCTGCGCGCTGAGCATCACCGCGTTCCCGGTCCTGGCCCGCATCCTCGAGGAACTGCGCCTGACCCGTACGCCGCTCGGGCGCCTGTCGCTGCTGGCCGCGGCCGTCGGCGACGCCGGTGCCTGGCTGCTGCTGGCCGTGGCCGTCGCACTGGCCCAGGGCAGCGCCACGGTGAGCCCGTGGGTCACCGCGGGCGGCGGCCTCGCCACCGCCGTGCTGCTGCTCTGGCCGGTCCGCACGGCGCTGCGCCGCACCGCGCACCACCGGCTCGGCCGCACGCGCGCGGCGACGGGCGCCGCGGAGGCGGCCGGTGACCGCACGGCGCCGGGCGACGGCGGCGCGGCCATCGTCCTGCTGCTCTGCCTGGCCTGCGGCGCGGCCGCGCTGACCTCGGCCATCGGCCTGCACGCGGTGATCGGCGCCTTCCTCGCCGGCGCGGCCTACCCCACCGGGACACCGGCGCTGGACGCGGCCGCCGACCGGGTGGCGTCCTTCTCCGGCACCCTGCTGCTGCCGTTCTTCTTCCTCGGGTTCGGGCTCTCGGTCGACCTCGGGGCGCTGCCGCTGGACGGGCAGACCCTCCTGGCGGGCGGCGCGCTGCTGGTCGCCGCGGTGCTCACCAAGCTCGCGGCGGGCCTCTGCGCCCGGCCGGCCGGCATGAGCTGGCGCGACGCGGCCGGCCTCGGGATCCTGCTGAACGCCCGCGGCCTCACCGAGCTGGTCGTCCTCGGCATCGGCAAGCAGGCCGGGATCATCGACCAGCGGATGTTCGCCATCCTCACCGTCATCACCCTGCTGACCACCACCCTGCCTGTCCCGTTGCTGCGACTGCTCGGCCACGGCCGCCCGCAGCGGAGCGCCGCCGTTCCGGGCGCCGACGCGCAGGACGCCGATGCTCCGGGCACCGGCGCAGGGAACCCCGACGCGCAGGACGCCGATGCTCCGGGCACCGGCGCAGGGAACCCCGACTCGCAGGACGCCGACGTACCGAACGCCCTCGCGCCGCCCGCGGCGTCCCCGGACGGGGAGGCCCGCCCGCGGCCGCAGGAGAGCGGCGCCCGCCACGGGGCGTAGCGCCCCGGCCCGAGCCGTCCAGCCTCCACCGACCACACCCCGGCCGCCCCGGCCGCCCCACCCCGTTGCGGAGAAGCCATGGAAAAGCTGTCACCGCCCCTGCCGGCCGCCCGACCGCTGCCCGGCGGCGGCACACCCTCCCTCGCACAGCGCTTCATGCTCTCCCTCGCCGCCCAGGACAGCCCGCACTTCCCGCTCAGCGACTTCCACACCTGGTACGCCGAGCGCTGCGCACGCCACTTCAAGGTCTCCCGGATCCCCTTCGACGCCCTCGACCAGTGGTACAGCGAGCCCGGCACCGGGAACCTGCGCCACCGCAGCGGCCGGTTCTTCTCCGTCGAGGGGCTGCGCGCCGAGGACGGCGACCGCCCCACCCCGGGCGATGCGCGGCCGATCATCATCCAGCCCGAGATCGGCACCCTGGGCATCCTGGTCCGGGAGTTCGGCGGCATCCTGCACCTCCTGATGCAGGCCAAGATGGAGCCCGGCAACATCAACACCGTGCAGCTGTCGCCGACCGTGCAGGCGACCCGCAGCAACTACACCCAGGCACACGGTGGTTCGGCCGTCCGCTACCTCGAGTACTTCGCCCGGCCCGGCCGCGCCGACGTCCTGGTCGACCTCCTGCAGTCCGAACACGGCTCGTACTTCCTGCACAAGCGCAACCGGCACATGGTGGTCGAGACCACCGAGGACGTCCCCGGGAACCACGACTTCTGCTGGCTCACGCTCGGCCAGATCGGCCGCCTGCTCCGGCAGGAGCACCTCGTCAACATGGACTCCCGCACCGTGCTGTCCTGCGTCCCCATCGACTCGCAGGGCCTCGTCCCGTCCGGCGTCCACGGCGTCGGCGCGGCCGTCCTGCAGTCGCTGAGCCCCACCGCCCGGCCCCGGCACACCCTGGACGAACTCACCCGCTGGCTCACCGACATGCGCGCCGGCGCGCCCGGCTCCGCCCGCCGGGTGCCGCTCGCCGACACCGAACAGGCCGGCTGGATCCGCACCCCCGACCGCATCGCCCACCGGGAGGGCGGCCCGTTCGCCGTCATCGGCGCCCAGGTCGAAGCGGACAACCGCGAAGTGGCCTCGTGGTCCCAGCCCCTGCTCGAACCGACCGGCACCGCCGTCCACGCCTTCCTCACCACCCGCCTCGACGGCGTCCTGCACGTCCTGGTGCAGGCCCACGAGGAGGCGGGCTCCCTCAACGGGCCCGAACTCGCCCCGACCGTCCAGTGCCTGCCCGGCGAGACCTCCCCCTACCTCGACGAGGTGCTCCGCGCCCCCGCCGCCCGGGTGCACTACGACGTCCTGCAGTCCGAGGAAGGCGGCCGCTTCCACCACGCGCAGAGCCGCAACATGCTCGTCGAGGCCCCGGAGGGGTTCCCCGTCGAGCAGCCCCCGCAGTACCGGTGGGCCACCCTCGACCAACTCGCCCGGATCACCCGGTTCGGACACCACGTCAACATCCAGGCACGCACCCTGCTCGCCTGCCTGCTCAGCACCGCCTGATCCACCCGTGCCGCCCCGGCGCGCCCGGCACCGCGTGCCGGCCCCGCCCCACCCCGCCCGTCCGCCCTCCCGCCGCCTCCCCGCGTCCGCCGTCCCGCCGCCTCCCCGCGTCCGCCGTCCCGCCGCCTCCCCGCGTCCGCCGTCCCGCCGCCTCCCCGCGTCCGCCGTCCCCTCGCCGGGGCGGCGCGGTCTCCCGAAGGAAACCAGCCCATGACCGAGCACCCCGCGAGAACCACCGCCGCCGCCCCGGCGTCCAGACTCGACACCCTGACCGGCCTGCGGTTCGCCGCCGCACTGCTGGTCTTCCTCTACCACGGCTTCGTCGAGGTCGGGTTCGTCAGCGGCACCACCGGCGAACACCTGCACTCGGCCATGGAACGCGGCGGCAGCTACGGCGTGGGGTTCTTCTTCGTCCTCAGCGGCTTCGTCCTCACCTGGTCCCAGCGCAACGGCGCCCCGCGGGGCCTGTTCCTGCGCCGGCGCCTGGCCAAGATCTTCCCCAACCACCTGGTCACCTTCGTGGCGGCGATGCTGCTGACCGCCGGCACCGGCACCGCCCTCGGCGTCAGCGGGTGGCTGCCCAACCTGCTGCTCCTGCAGTCCTGGTGGCCGGACCCGCTGGTCTCGTCCTCCGGCAACCCGGTCAGCTGGTCGCTCTCCTGCGAGCTGCTGTTCTACCTCGCCTTCCCCCTGCTGCTGCCGGCCGTCAAGCGCATCCCCCGGCGCGCCCTGTGGCCCGCGACCGCGGCCGTGGTCGCCCTGTGCGCCGCCGCCGCCCTGACCGCCCGCTACGTGATCTCCAACGAACCCGCCCTGCCCTACCCCGGCTTCGAATCGATGTCCTTCCACCAGGTGTGGTTCGTCTACTTCTTCCCGCCCGTACGGATGCTGGACTTCCTGCTCGGCATCCTGCTGGCCCGGCTCGTCCTGACCGGCCAGTGGGTCCGCGTCGGCCTGCTGCCCGCCCTCGCCCTGGCCGTCGCCGGCTACCTGGTCTCCACCTACTCCTCGTACCTGCTGGGCGTCGGCGGCCTCGCCTCCGTCTGGGTGGGCCCGCTGATCGCCGCCTCGGCGACCGCCGACACCCGCGGCACGCCCTCCCTGCTGCGGACGCCGCTCTGGGTACGGCTGGGTGAACTGTCCTTCGCCTTCTACATGGTGCACTACCTCGTCCTCACCCAGCTCCGCAAGGCCCTCGGCCCGGAGTGGACCTCCTCCACCGGTGTCGAGCTGCTCGTCCTCCTGCTCGGCCTGGCCCTCTCCCTGGGCCTGGCGTGGATCCTGCACACCCTGGTCGAACGCCCCGTCACCCTCCTCGCCGGCCGCCGACGGCCGGCCGCGCTGTCCGCCACCGCGTCCTGACCCGCCCCGACGGTCCGCCGCCCCCAGGCCCCGGGGACGGTGCCCACGGCCGCGGCCGAACGAAGGAACCAGACACCCATGACGGCCCCCCTCCCCGGCCCCGACGAGGCTCCGCTGATCACCGTGCTCGGTGCCTCCGGCTTCGTCGGCTCCGCGGTCACCGCCGCGTTCAGCCGGCTGCCCGTCCGGCTGCGGGCCGTCGCCCGCCGGCCCAGCACCGTCCCCGCGGGCACCGCCTCCACCGAGGTGCGCAGCGCCGACCTCACCGACCGCACCGCCCTGGCCGAGGCGGTGGCCGGCTCGGACGTGGTCGTCTCGCTCGTCATGCACACCGGCGGATGGCGCGCCGCCGAATCCGGCGACGACCCGCAGACGGTCAACGTCGGCGTCATGGCCGCCCTGACCGAGGTGCTGGGCGACCACCCGCCCGGCCGGCGGCCCCCGCTGCTCCTCTACTCCGGCGCCGCCTCCCAGATCGGAGTGCCGCAGACCGAGCCGATCAACGGCAGCGAACCCGACCACCCCGCGACCGAGTACGACCGCCACAAGCTCCGCGCCGAACAGCTCCTCAAGGAGGCCACCGCCGCCGGAGCGGTCCGCGGGGTGAGCCTGCGCCTGCCCACCGTCTTCGGCGCGCCGACCGCGCCCGGGGCCGACGACCGGGGCGTGGTCTCGTACATGATCCGGCGGGCCCTGGCCGGCGAACCGCTCACCCTGTGGCACGACGGCACCGTGCGCCGCGACCTGCTCTGCGTCACCGACGTCGCCGCCGCCTTCACCGCCGCCGCCCGGCGACCACACCCGCTGGTCGGCGGCCACTGGCTGCTCGGCTCCGGCCACGGCGAACCGCTCGGCGACGTCTTCCGCACCATCGCCCGCCTCGTCGCCGCCCGTACCGGCCGCCCCCCGGTCCCCGTGCTCTCCGTCGACCCGCCCGACCACGCCCCCGCCACCGACTTCCGCAGCGTCACCATCGACTCCTCCGCCTTCCGCCACGCCACCGGCTGGCAGCCCGGGCTGCCCCTGGAACAGGCCCTCGCGGCCACCGTCGACGCCCTCGCCGGCACCCCCGGCCGGCCCGGCTGACCCCCGGCACGCCACCGCGACCCCCGCCCCGGCCGGGTATCCGCCCCCGGGGCGCCACCACCGAGAGAACGGACCGACAGGACACATGACCATCCGGGTGTGGGACTACCGCCAGGAGTACGAGAACGAGCGCGCCGACCTCCTCGACGCCGTCGACCAGGTCTTCCGCTCCGGACAACTCGTCTTCGGTGCCAGCATGCGCGCCTTCGAGGACGAGTTCGCCGCCTACCACGGCGTCGACCACTGCCTGGGCGTCGACAACGGCACCAACGCCGTCAAGCTCGCCCTTCAGGCCCTCGGCATCGGCCCCGGCGACGAGGTCATCACCGTCTCCAACACCGCCGCCCCCACCGTCCTGGCCATCGACGGCGCCGGAGCCACCCCCGTCTTCGTCGACATCGACCCGGACACCTACCTGATGGACACCGGTCAGGTCGCCGCCGCGATCACCGGCCGCACCCGGGCCCTGCTGCCGGTCCACCTGTACGGCCAGTGCGTCGACCTCGCGCCCCTGGAGGAGCTCGCCGCCGCCCACGACCTCAAGCTCGTCGAGGACTGCGCCCAGGCGCACGGCGCCCGCCGGCACGGCCGCGTCGCCGGCTCGACCGGTGACGCGGCGGCCTTCTCCTTCTACCCGACCAAGGTCCTCGGCGCCTACGGCGACGGCGGCGCCGTCCTCACCCGCGACCAGGGCACCGCCGAACGACTGCGCCGGCTGCGGTACTACGGCATGGCCGAGCGCTACTACGTCGAACAGACCCCCGGCCACAACTCCCGCCTCGACGAGGTCCAGGCCGAGATCCTGCGCCGCAAACTCCGCCGCCTCGACCACTACACCGCCGCCCGGCGCGCCGTCGCCGACCGCTACCGCGAGGGCCTCGCCGACACCGACCTCGTCCTGCCCGCCACCGCCCCCGGCAACGAACACGTCTACTACGTCTACGTCGTCCGCCACCCGCAGCGCGACGCCGTCCTGGAGGCCCTCAAGGCCCACGACATCGAACTGAACATCAGCTACCCCTGGCCGGTCCACACCATGACCGGCTTCGCCCACCTCGGCCACGGCCGGGGCTCCCTGCCCGTCACCGAACAGCTCGCCGGGGAGATCTTCTCCCTCCCGATGTACCCCACCCTCACACCCGATGTGCAGGACCGGGTCATCGACACCCTCCGCGAGGTCCTCCGCAAGCTCTGACGCCGCACGCGCCCCGCGCACCCGCCCGGCCGCCTGCCGACCGGCCCGTCCCGCCTCGCCTCGCCTGCCAACCGGCCCGCCCCGCCTCCAGGAGACGACATGGAAGCACGCAAACTCGCCGTCGACGGCGCCCTCGAGTTCACCCCCCGCATCTTCCCCGACGACCGCGGACTGTTCGTCTCGCCCTTCCAGATCGCCGCCTTCACCGAGGCGACCGGCCTCCCCGCCTTCCCCACCGCGCAGAGCAACCACAGCCGCTCCCGCCGCGGAGTCGTCCGCGGCGTCCACTTCACCACCACGCCCCCCGGCACCGCCAAGTACGTGTACTGCCCGCACGGCGAAGTCCTCGACATCGTCGTCGACCTCCGCGTCGGCTCACCCACCTACGGCGCGTGGGACTCCGTCGTGCTCAACCCCCGCACCTTCAAGGCCGTCTACTTCCCCGTCGGGGTGGGGCACGCCTTCATCAGCCGGGCCGAGGACTCCGTCGTCTCCTATCTCCTCACCCACCCCTACGTGGCCGAGCACGAGCAGGCCGTCTCCGTCCTCGACCCCGAACTCGCCCTCCCCGTCCCCACCGACACGCCCCCGATCCTCTCCGACCGCGACGGCGTCGCCCCCACCCTCGCCGAGGCCCGCGCCGCCGGACTCCTCCCCCGCTACGCGGACTGCCTCGCCATCGAGGAGGCCCTCCGCCGGTAGGACGCCCGGACGGCAGGTCCGTCGCCGCACGGCCGATGCGAGGACAGCTCCCCCTGCGGGGTGGCCCTCCCCGGCCCGTTCGAGCCGGGCCGCGCCGACCAGGCCGCTCCTACCAGACCGCTCCTGCCGGGCCGCGCCTACCGGGCTTCGCCGAAGGCCCGCCGGTAGGCACCGGGGGTGGTGCCCAGGGCGGCCCGGAACCGGTGGCGCAGGTTGACCGCGGAGGCGAGGCCCACCCGGGTGGCGATGGCCTCCACCGGCAGGTCGGTCCGTTCCAGCAGGACCCGGGCCGCCTCGATCCGCCGGCGCAGCAGCCACTGGCCGGGGCTGACGCCGAGCTGCTGGTCGAAGCGCCGGGCGAGGGTGCGGCTCGACAGCCCGGCGTGCTCGGCGAGCCGGTCGAGGGTCAGCCGGGTGCCGAGCCGGGAGGAGGCCCACTCCACCAGGGGTGCCAGCGACTCGTCGACGGCCCGGGCGAGCTCGGGCCGCACGGCGTACTGGAGTTGGCTGCCCTCCCGGTGCGGCGGCAGCACCATGCTCCGGGCGACCTGTGCGGCGTACGCCGCGCCGTGGTCGGCGCGCACCAGGTGCAGGCACAGGTCGATGCCGGCCCCCGTCCCGGCGCTGGTCGCCACGTCGCCGTGGTCGACGTACAGCACGTCCGGGTCCACCTCGACGCCGGGGAACGCCGCGGTGAGCTGGTCGGTGCGGCGCCAGTGGGTGGTGGCGCGGCGGCCGTCGAGCAGTCCGGCCTCGGCCAGCAGGAACGCCCCCGTGCAGATGGCCACGATCCTGGCCCCGCGGCGGTGGGCGTCCCGCAGCGCCGCCACGACCGCCGCGGACACCGGGCCGCCGGGCGGCTGCCACCCGGGGACGATCACGGTGTCCGCCTCCGCCAGGGCGTCCAGCCCGGCGTCGACGAGCATCGCGTACCCGGCCGTGGTCGCCACCGGCCCGGGGCGCTCGGTGCACACCCGGAAGTCGTAGCGCACCGGCACCTCCGGGCGGACCGTGCCGAAGACCTCACTGGCGCAGGCGAGTTCGAAGGGCGACTGGGGCTCGTTCAGCAGGGCGACCACGCGATGACGGCTCATGGCAGGAATATATCCATGGATGTCTTTCCAGACTCTCGAAGGCGTGCACCGCCCTGCCGCACAGTGGCCGCATGAGCGAAACCCATGACGTCACAGCACTGAAGACCACCGTCCAGGTCGACCACGTCGAACCGGCCGACGTCGCACCCGGGATCGTGCGCCGCCGGCTGCCGGCGACCGAGTACGCCCGCGGCTGGCTGATCGACTTCGCCCCCGGGACGGAGTGGCCGGAGGTCGACGTCCACTCCGCAGAGGAGCGCTACTACGTACTGAGCGGCGAGGTGATCGAGGGCACCGAACATCACGGCCCCGGTACCTACGTCGTCTTCGCCCCGGGCAGCCGTCACCGCCCCCGCACCGACACCGGCGCCCGCATGCTCGGTATCACGGTCATGCCCCGCTGACCCACCCCGCACCGGCTGCCGACCGGGCCCGCCGGTCACCCGTCGGCGGGCCCGCACAGCGCCCCCGCACACGGCACCCCCGCGCACGGCATCCGGAAAAGGGGGTGCGGCTCACGTCTCCCGACCGCGGCCCACCTCGGCCGCCCAGCCGATCCCGATCACCAGCGCGAGCACCACGAGCACCGCACCGAGCGCGATCGACGTCCAGCCCCCGCTGGTCAGGCTGTCCAACTGCTCCTGGTAGGTGGTGTCGTGCGGCTCGGGCATCCCCTCGGAGAACGATCCGGTGACCTTGGGGTGGCAGATGTCGCCCGGCTCCATCGGCCGGCCGTAGCAGGTGGGCACCACCGTGTGCAGTTTGCTGACGCCGGACAGGACCAGGCCGGCCCCGCCACCGAGCACAACGAGCAGGATCACGAATCCCATGACCGTCGCGGCCCCCGTCCCTCGTACGGCCGCCGGCCGGCGCGCCCTCGAACGCTTCGACGCGGCACCTACCCCGGCCGGTTCCGCCGAACCGGGCTCCCGCCGTGTCCTCGGGCACACGGCCGCCCGGCGGCGTCACGGCCTCCGAGGATACGGCCGCCGGGCGGTGCGCCTCAGGCGGGTGCCGCCTTGCCGTCGGCGGCGATCGCCACCAGGCCCTTCTCGGTCGGGCCGTAGAGCCGGCCGCCGCCGGCCCAGTACGGCACGGGGGTCGCACTGCCGCCGCTGGGGTGGAAGTCGAAGGTCCAGCGGGGGGAGCCGGTGGCCGGATCCAGCGCCCGGACCTTGCCGTGGACCCAGATGTAGAGGGTCTCGTCCGCGTAGTGCGCCGCCATGTCCTGGAGCACTCCGCCGGGCAGGGAGCCCGACCAGCGGACGGCGCCGGTCTTGGCGTCGAACGCCTGGACGACCGTACAGGCCTTCGCGTAGTGCGCTCCCAGGGCGTAGACGGTGGTGCCGTCGGGGCTCGCCACCGCCCCCTTGAAGGCCCACTCCCCGGCGGACTGCCAGGCCACCTTCCCGTCCGCCGGGTCGACCGCGTAGAGCCGGTCGCCCAGGTAGAGGAAGTAGCCTCCGGCCGAACTGTGCTGGCCGTCGGCGAAGAAGGGCAACATGATGACCGTGGCGCCGCTGCCCGGAGCCAGTTGCTGCCAGAGGCTCTTGCCGCCGTCGTTGACGTCGAGGGCCTCCAGCTTCCCCGTCTTCTTGTAGGTGTTGACGTCCACGTCGTAGGTCTCCCACAGCAGGCGGGTCCCGGTGGACGGGATGGAGAGCCTCGTGGTCTCCGTCACGCCTCGCGGTCGCACGAGCTGCCACCGGAGCTGACGCGTCGCCGGGTCCACCGCCCACACGAAGCCCCCCGTGTAGGCGACCGGGGCCTTCGGGTCGGGGAGGCGGAAGGTGCCGATCGCCTCCCCGTGGACGTAGACGAGGTTGTCGAGGAGTCCCGCCACCGAGGCGGAGCGGGCGATCCGCAGGTCCGGCCGGTTCAGGGTCCAGGCGACGGCTCCGGTCGCGAGGTCGACGGCCTTGAAGACGTACGTCAGGTCGGTCTCGCCGCCGTACCCCATCACGTAGGCCATGCCCCCGCCGACCGCCACCGGGCAGTCGCCGCTGCCGACCCCGGACGGCGCGGAGTAGTTGGTCAGCGGTCCCCAGCGGGGCTTCCCCGCCCGGTCGAACGCCGAGACGCCCTTCATTCCGGCGACGACGACGGTGTCCCCCTCGCCGGTCACCGCGATCAGCGGCTCGTCCACCGGCGCCGTCCACAGCGGGGTCGCCAGGACGTCCGTGTCCAGCGAGCGCGAGTAGTCGGTCGGGTTCGCGGCCGGGGTCGGCGGCGGGTTGCCGGAGCCCGTCCCGGGCCCGGCAGCGGACTGCGGCTTGTCGCCGCCGCCCGCACGGGTGAGTAACAGCGCGGTGCCGGCGCCAGCCGCGGCCACCGCCCCGCCGGCCAGGCCGAGCAGGAGCTTGCGGCGGCCCGGCCGGGGCGCGGGCGAGGGCGTGACCCGGCCGAGCAGCAGTGTCTGCTGCCCCGTCGGTGTCCCGGCCGCAGGCCCCACCGGCGGCGGCCCGGCGGGTCCGCCCGGCCCGGGAGGCAGGGGCGGCTGGACCGGCGGGAGCGACGGGGGTGGCGGGGGCGCGGCGGCCGCCAGCGGGGCCATCACCGCTGCCGCCTCCTCGATCGCCGCGACCAGCACCGGGTGCAGCCACGTCCCCGGTGTCAGCGGTCCCACCCCCTGGGAGGCGGCGAGCTGCTGCGGCGTCGGCCGGTCCCCCGGGGCCTTGGCCAGGCAGGCCGCGACCAGCAGCCGCACCCCACCGGGCACCGCCGCGAGGTCCGGCTCCTCGCTCACCACCTTGCGCAGCATCTCCAGCGGATGCCCGCCGTCGAACGGCCCGGTCCCGCCGGTGGCGGCGAACGCCAGGGTCGAGCCGAGCGAGAACACGTCGCTCGCCGCGCCGGCCCGCTCCCCCAGCGCCTGCTCCGGCGACATGAAGGCGGGCGTGCCGAAGATCGCGCCCTCGGCGGTCAGCGCGGTGCCGTCCGCCGCCCGCGCGATGCCGAAGTCGATGACGTGCGGCCCGTCCAGCGCCAGCAGCACATTGCTCGGCTTGAGGTCCCGGTGGGTCAGCCCGACGGCGTGGATGTTCCTCAGCTCCTCGGCGATCCCGGCCGCCAGGATGCGCAGCACGTGCTCGGGGAACGCGCCGACCAGCCGGACCGCCTCGTCCAGCGCGACCCCCGGCACGAAGGCGGTCGCCATCCAGGGCACGGGCGCGTCGGTGTCGGCGTCCACGACCGGAGCGGTGAACGCCGAGGAGGCAGCCCTGGCCGCCGAGACCTCAGCCCGGAACCGCGCGCGGAACTTCGCGTCACCGGCCAGCTCGCGCCGGACCAGTTTGACCGCGACGGTCCGTCCGCCGGCCGACCGGCCGAGGTAGACCACCCCCATGCCACCGGCCCCCAGCCGGCCAAGCAGGGCGTACGGGCCGATCCTGGACGGGTCGTCGGACTCCAGCTGGCGCATGTTCAGGACCCCTTCGCGGGCAGGGAGGTGATCGTGCGGGTGGCCGTGTCGGAGACGCAGAGCCGCCCGGCACCGGCCGTCCAGGCCAGACTCGAGGTGTCCTTCCCCTTCAGCCCGGAGTACTTCCAGCGGGCCTTCCCGTTCGCCGGGTCGAGGGCCCAGATCACGGCGTCGGGCCCCATCCGGTAGAGGTTGCCGTCGGCGCAGAGCAGGCGGGCCCCGAGGAGGGCGGCCTCCGGAGAGTCGAGCGGCAGCGGCGTACTCCAGCCGGTGCGACCGTTCGCCGGGTCCAGGGTGCCCACCGAGTACCCGGCGTCCGCGTCCCTCCGGAGGAAGTACAGGACGCTGCCGTCCTCGCTGCCGGGGAAGCCGTCGCCGCGCGGGGCGGCCCCGACGACGCCGCTCACCGTCCACACCGGGCTGCCCTTGTCGTCCGGGTCCAGGGCGGTCAGCGTGCTGTCCTTGTCGAGGGCGAGGACGTACTTCCCGGCGGCGCCGAGGCCGAGCGCCGGGAGCCTGCGCTCCCAGGCGACCCCGCCCTTCGCGTCCAGGGCCTTCAGCTGGTCGAAGTTGGAGACCACGATCCGGTCGCCTTGCGGCATCGCCGTCTGGACCAGCATCGTGTCCTCGCCGTACACCCAGAGGCTCCGGCGGGCGGCGAGGTCCACCGCCCAGACGTGGGTGCCACTCGGGGCGGCTCCACGGTCCTTGCCGTCGCCCGTGCCGAGCAGGTAGGCCTTGCCGGCGCGGATCCCGGCGAAGGCGACGACGCCCGTCAGGTTCTTCTGGTCCTGCGCCAGCCTCCAGTCGAGCTTCCCGTCGGCCAGCGTGAAGCTCAGGAGTTCGGGCGCCAGCGCCCTCTGGCCGGGGACGTAGAGCCGGCCGCCGTCCAGCCCGGCGACGGGCCGCGGGGTGGTCGGGTCGATCGCGAAGACGCCGCCGGTGGTGGTGCCGTCCACCGTCCACTTGGTCTTCCCGGCATCGTCCACGCCCCAGATCTTCAGGATGGAGACGCAGACCACCACGCCTTCGGCGGAGAGCACCTGGGGGCAGGGATTCGGCTGCGTCACCTGCCAGCTCGGACTGGCCTCGGGAACGTCGAGGCCGGACGGCCGCACCAGGGCGGTCGGCGTACCGCTCGAACCGCCGGCCGTGGCCGTGCCGCCGGCACCGGTACTGCCTCCGCGGCGGTCCAGCAGGGCGATCGTGGTGGCGGTCCCGGCCGCCGCGAGCACACCGCCGCCGAGGCCCAACAGCACGGCCCGGCGGCTCGGGCGGCTGCCCGGTAACGCGTCCTGGGGCACCGCGTCCTGGGGCACCAGGTCCGCAGGGAACGGCGGCGTGGCCCCGGGCGGGCCCTGCGGCGTGGCGTGTGGCGGGCCGTCCGGTGGACCGGCGGGAGGGGCCGGCATCGGCCCGGGCAGCGCTGTCAGGACACCCCGGACGCCGAGGACGTCCGCCGCGACGGCCTGCGGGAGCCAGCCGCCCGCCGGATCCGGGCGGCCGATCCGCTCCACCAGCTCGACGAGCTGGCCCGGCGCAGGGCGGTGGTTCGGATTCTTGGCCAGACACGCGGCGACCAGGTGCCGGATCCCGTCCGGCAGCCCGCCCAGGTCCGGTTCGGTGTTCACCACGCGGAAGAGCACCGCCGCCCCGACGCCGTCGCCGAACAGGCGGGTGCCGAGCGCCGCGTAGGCGACCGTCGAGCCGAGCGCGAACACGTCGCTCGCCGGGGTGAGCGGCTCCCCCAGCGCCTGCTCCGGCGACATGTACGGCGCCGAGCCGATGACCGCGCCGGTCGTGGTCAGCCCGGTGCCGTCGGCCGCCCGGGAGATGCCGAAGTCGATGACGTGCGGCCCGTCCAGCGCCAGCAGCACGTTGCCGGGCTTCAGGTCACGGTGGATCAGCCCGGCGCGGTGCACCTCGGCCAGCGCCTCCGCCAGCCCGGCCGCCAGCGTCCGCACGGTCTCCTCGGGCAGCGGACCGTGCCGGGCCACCGCCTGCTGGAGGGAGACGCCGACCACGAACGCGGTCGCCATCCAGGGCGTCGCGGCCTCGGTGTCGGCGTCCACCACCGGCGCGGTGAACGCTCCGGCCACCCGGCGGGCCGCCGCGACCTCCTGCCGGAAGCGCGCCCGGAAGGACCCGTCCTCGGCCAGCTCCGGCCGCACCACCTTGACCGCGACGGTCCGCCCACCGGCCGACCGCCCCAGATACACCGCGCCCATGCCGCCGGCCCCGAGCCGCCCCATGAGCGTGTACGGCCCGACCTGTTGCGGGTCCGCGGCGCCGAGTTGCTCCAACGTCTCCCCCTCCCGTGAGCCCTCACAGGCTAGGGGGAACGCGGCGGGCATGACAGGCGATCATCCGCTTTCCCACAAGATGCCCTCGGGGGCGACGGCGGGACCGGTCACCGGCGGCCGGTGCGGACAGCCGTCGCCGGGGCGGCAAAACGGTGGCACCGTCCCGTACCGGCGTTCCAGGCTCGCTCGTTTCCGCAGGTCAGCAGGCATGAAACGTCCCGGCGTCCCGGATCGGCGGCCGGGCCTGGCGAGTGGGACGGCCTCCGGGCCAGGGTGGTGCCCCGACGCACCGGACGCTGCGTCACACCGTACGAATGACAACGGGGAGTTCCGATGACCACCTTCCGCAGCCGCACCACCGCCCTGGCCACCGTGAGCACCGCCGCACTCGTGCTGACCCTCAGCGCCTGCAACGGCGACGGCGGCGCTGCCGGAGGCGGAGGCGGTGCGGGGACCAAGGCCGCCGCACCGGCCGCACCGGCCGCCTCGCAGACGCAGCCGGCCCAGGGCGGCGGGGCTTCACAGGGCGCAGGGACCGGGAGCGGCACAGGGACCGGGAGCAGCGCCGGGGCCGCGCAGCCCGCGGCCACCAAGGCCCCCGCCCCGACGACCGCCGCCTCCACACCCCTGTGCGCCGTCAAGGACGTGGCCATCAGCGCCGCCCACCAGGACGGGCCGCCCTACACCCACATCGTCCTGACCGCCAAGAACACCGGCGGCCACAGCTGCAGGCTCAATGACTACCCGCAGATCCAGTTCCTCGAAAGCCACCGCGAGAACGTCCCCGCCGTCGCCAAGAGCAAGCCCGCCGCCCCCGTCGTCCTCGCCCCGGGCGCCCCCGCCTACGCCCTCGTGAAGCTCTCCAACGGCGGCGTCCACGAGAACAACGAGCCCGTGACCGCGTTCTCCGTCACCCTGAGCGGCGGCAACGGCCAGACCACCGTCAAGGCACCCGGCGCCGGAGGCATCGCCGTCGACCCGGCCGCCTGGGCCACCGGCTACTGGACGCCCGAGCTGCGCAACGGAGCCGACGAGTTCTGACCCGCGCGGGCCGGGGCTGCACTGCGGGGCCGGGGTCAGAACCCCGTGGTGTCGAGTTCGAGCGCCAGCGGGGCCGACAGTTGCAGCGGGGTGCCGAACGGATGCGGACCTTCCACGCGGGTGTAGCCGAGCTGTCCCGGCTGCGAGAACAGTGTGCACGTGCGTTCCCGGCGGTCCACCAGCAGGTAGACCGGAGCGCCGAACTGCGAGTAGCGGCGTCGCTTGGCCGTCCGGTCGGTGTCGCAGTTCGACGGGGACGTCACCTCGACGACCAGCACGGTCTGGTCCGGCAGCAGCGCGCCTTCGGTCCTGGCCAGTGCGGCGGGTACCACCGCCAGATCCGGTACATAGAAGTTCTCCGTGCCGGGCAGGTCGAGGTTCCCGGACCCGGCGCGGAGACCGAGTTCGCGCATGCGGGGCCCGATCTGTTCGCGGATCAGGTCGACGGTTGTCTCATGGGCCCAGGACGGCGACACGGGGGTGATGACTCCCTCGACGATCTCGACGCGGTCACCCGCGATGTGCCGAATCGCGTATTTCAGGGCCTGCTCCGGGTTCGGCACCCGGCTGTAGTCCCCCGGGCCGGCCTGCGCTGTACTCACGTGCTGCTCTCCTGATCCGGACTTCAGCCCTCGGACGGACCGGTGACAGTCGGGCGTGCCTGCCGCACCCCAACCGCTACCAACCGCACGGCCGGGGGCACCTCGTAACGTTACGCGCGTACGGGCCCGCCGGCGTCACGCACGGTACGCCGCCCGCCACTCGATCGGGCGAACGAGGTGGCAAAAGTCTCTGGCACGTGCCCTCCGACGCTGACACTGAGGCGATATCAAAGCTTCCTGATCAGGGAAAGAGTGTGGTGGCCGATGGGGAAGAGCGCGGTCCTGCTGGCATTGCACGAGGGTCCGGTGCGGACGGGTGCCGCCGGTGAGCAGCTCCGGCGGGTCGGCAAGGAGTTGGAGAACCGGGGATTCGAACTCCGGTGGGCCGCCACCGCCAGGGACGCGCAGGCCGTGCTGCAGACGGAGGCGGGGCTCGCCGCGGCCGTCGTCGCCTGGGATCTCGCACCCGGTGGCGAGCCCGGTGCCGGGCCGGACGGCGCGGAGGGCGGCGGTGCCGCCGTGCTGCGGACGATCGGGCGGCGTTTCAAGGGCCTCCCGTCGTTCCTCGTCCTGTCCGACGCGGAGCGGGAGTTCGAGGCGCTGCCGCTCTGGGTCTCGGAGGTGGTGACCGGCTACATCTGGCCCCTGGAGGACACTCCGGCCTTTGTCGCCGGCCGGGTCGCAGCCGCCGCGCGGACGTACCACAGCGACATCCTGCCGCCGTTCTTCAAGGCGCTGTGCCGGTTCGACGACGCGCACGAGTACTCGTGGCACACCCCGGCCCATTCGGGCGGTGTCGCCTTCCTCAAGTCCCCGGCCGGACGGGCGTTCTTCGACTACTACGGCGAGCGCCTGTTCCGCACGGACCTGTCGATCTCGGTCGGCGAGCTCGGCTCCCTCTTCGAGCACAGCGGCCCGATCGGCGAGGCAGAGCGCAACGCCGCCAGGGTCTTCGGGGCCGACCGCACGTACTTCGTCCTGCACGGTGACTCCACGGCCGACCGGATGGTGGGCCACTACAGCGTCACTCGCGACGAGATCGCCCTGGTGGACCGCAACTGCCACAAGTCGGTGCTGCACGGGCTGGTGATCTCCGGCGCCCGCCCGGTCTACCTCGTACCGACCCGGAACGGCTACGGGCTCGCCGGGCCGCTGCCGCCGACGCGGACGGATCCCGCGGCGGTGCGCGCCCGGATCGCGGCCAACCCCCTGACGGCCGGGGCGGTCTCTCCAGACGCGCAGTACGCCGTGATCACCAACTCGACCTACGACGGTTTGTGTTACGACACCGTCCGGACCGCCCGCGCGTTCGCGCCCAGCACGCCTCGGCTGCACTTCGACGAGGCCTGGTTCGCCTACGCCCGCTTCCACCCGCTGTACGCGGGCCGCTACGGTATGGCGGTCGGCCCGGAGACCTTCGACGACCCGCTGCGGCCCACCGTCTTCTCCACGCAGTCGACGCACAAGCTCCTCGCCGCCATCTCGCAGAGCGCGATGGTCCACGTGCGGTCGGCTCCCCGGGCGCCGGTCGAGCACGAGCGGTTCAACGAGGCCTTCATGATGCACGGCACCACCTCGCCGTTCTACCCCGGGATCGCCTCGCTGGACGTCGCCACGGCCATGATGGACGGCCCGCAGGGGCAGTGGCTGATCGACGAGGCGGTCACCGAGGCCATCCGGTTCCGCCAGGCCGTGGTGCGGACGGCGCGGCGGATCACCGGCGCCGGCGACCGGCCCTCGTGGTTCTTCGGGGTGTGGCAGCCGCCCACCGTCACCGATCCCGCCACCGGAGAGCGCTTCGACTTCGCCGACGCGCCGTCCGCGCTACTGAGCCGTGAGCCTCGGTGCTGGCATCTGGAGCCGGGGGCCGACTGGCACGGCTTCCCCGATCTCAGCGAGGGGTACTGCCTGCTCGACCCGATCAAGGTGACCATCACCTGTCCGGGCGTCACTGCCACCGGAGAGACGGCCGACTGGGGCGTTCCGGCCAGGATCCTGACCGCTTACCTGGCCGCCCGCGGCATCGTCGTCGAGAAGACCGACAGTTACAGCACCCTCGTCCTGTTCTCCATGGGCATCACCAAGGGGAAGTGGGGCACCCTGATGGACGCCCTGATGGACTTCAAGGCGCTACACGACGGTGACACGCCGCTCGACCGCGTCCTGCCCGGCCTCGTCGAGCAGTATCCCCTCCGCTACGCCGGCCTCACGCTCAAGCAGCTCTGCCGGCAGATGCACGAGCACCTGACCGGGGCCGAGCTGATCGACGCCCTTGACACTGCGTTCCGCGAGCTGCCCGAACCGGTGGCGCCGCCGCAGCACTGCTACCAGCAGCTGATCCGGGGCGGTACCGAGCGGCTGCCATTGGCGCGGGCCGCCGGGCGGGTGGCCGCCGCGATGGTCACGGTCACGCCGCCGGGGATCCCGGTGCTGATGCCGGGCGAGGCCGTCGGCGAGGTCGGCGGTCCGCTGCTGCGCTACCTGGGAGCGTTGGAGGAGTTCGACCGGCAGTTCCCCGGGTTCCGCAGCGAGACGCACGGCGTCACGATCGACCCGGCGACCGGCGACTACCTGATCGAGTGCGTCCGGCAGTCGTGACCGGCTGCGCGGAGCCGGCCCGGGCACCAGCGCCCGGGCCGGCAGGGGATCCGTCGCCGTGACCGGTGCTGTCCGATCCAGGCAGGCCTCGCCGTAGCGGCGGGGCCTGCTTAATTCGCTTGCGGCGGCGCCCTCGTATCTGTAAACCATGTGACATGCTACTGAACGCGAAGATCGCCCTCCGGGCCCGGCACGAAAGCGACGTCCCCGTTCTGCAGGCGGAGCTGTACGACGACGTCGCGACCCGCTCCCGCGCCGACTCCCGCCCCTGGCAGCCCATATCACCCGGCGCCGTCGAGTCCCCGTACGCCGTGGCGGCGCCGTCCGAGGAGGCGGCCTGCTTCTCGGTCGTCGAGCTCGCGTCGGGCGAGCTGGCCGGCGAGGCGCTGCTCTGGGGCATCGACACCCACAACCGCGGCGCCCACCTCGGCATCGCGCTGCGTCCTACCTTCCGGGGCCGCGGCCTGGCGCACGAGGTGGTCGACGTCCTCTGTCTGTACGGCTTCACCGTGCGCGGGCTGCACCGGCTCCAGGTCGACACCCTCGCGGACAACGCGGCGATGATCGCCGCCGCGACCGGCGCGGGCTTCGTCCTCGAAGGCACCTTCCGGCGCTCCGCCTGGACGTACGGCACCTACAGCGACGAGGTCGTCCTCGGCCTGCTCGCCGAGGAGTGGGCCCGGCCGGCGGGGGCGGCCACCCCGGCCTGATCCGCCGGCCCGACGCCGCACCTCGGCGTCGGGCCCGACGTCACGCGCCACCGGCGGGCCCGACCGTGCGGCCATCGCCGCCGGGGTGCGCACGCCCCGGCTCGACGCGCCCGGGCAGACGACCCGGGCAGACGACCTGGCCCGGCTGTGACCGGGAGGAGCCCGGGGCGAAGGCCCGGTCAGGCCGCCGACCAGCCCGGCCCGCCGGCCGCGGCGAGCGTGCCTCCCCTACCCGCTACTTGCCCTCCAAAGCCTCCACCAGCTGAGGCAGGGCGCCGCCGGCCACGATGAGGGCGAGATGGTCGTGAAAGTCCCGGCTGGCGACGATCAGGCCGTCGCGGACCCGCAGTACCTGGATGTTGGCGCTCCGGAAGGTCCGTCCGGTCACCCGGTGGTGCACCTCGTAGTCGAACTCGGCGACGACCACCTCCGGGTCGTCGGTCTCCCGGACCACCACGTTCACCGGGGTCAGCTCCACCGGCGAACTCGCGGAGACCTCCGCGAACCGCTCCCTGAGCACGGCCCGCCCCTCGAACCGGCGCGGCCCGACCGGCTCGAAAACGGTCTCCACCAGCGCATCTTCGGCGTAGAGCTCGGCCAGTTCCGAGAACCGCCCTGCACCGATACCCTCGATCAGCTTCTGGAAGACCTCACGCGGTGACAGCGCCTTGGACATGATCAACCCCCAGCAGTCTCTGCCGCTAGAATCGGACTAGCGACTCCGTTTTCGACGATACGGACTGGCGACTCCGGTTGTCCACAGTGGTACCGCCTTCGGTGCGGGAGGGAGAGTGGGATGAACGACGCTCAGGATCGCCCGCTGCGGGCCGATGCGGCCCGCAACCGGGCCAGGCTGCTCGATGCGGCCACCGAGATCTTCACCACCCGCGGTGTCGGCGTGCCCACCGAGGAGGTCGCCCGGGCCGCCGGGGTCGGGGTCGGCACGCTCTTCCGCCACTTCCCCACCAAGGAGGCGCTGCTGGAGGCGGTGATGGTGCGCAGACTGGAGGAGCTGGCGGCCCTGACCGCGCAGCTGGCGGCCGCGGCCGATCCGGCCGAGGCCTTCTTCGGCTGCTTCCGCCTGGTGATCGAACAGTCCGCGGGCAAGAACGAGTTCACCCAGGCGCTCGCCGCGGCCGGGGTGGACGTGCACGCGTCCCTACGGGAGTCGACCGCCCAGATCCAGGCCCGGCTGGCCGAGCTGCTGTCCGGGGCTCAGCGGGCCGGGGTGGTCCGCGCGCAGCTGGGCCTGCCGGAACTCATGGCCCTCCTGGTCGGCACCGGCGCGTCGATGGAGCAGCTCGGGGCCGACCCGGCCGCCCGGGAGCGGATCTTCGAGGTGGTCTTCGACGGACTCCGGCCACGCTGACGGCCGGTGGGACGGCCGTTCGACCAGGGGCGGGCCCCGGCTACGACCCGTCAGGGAAGCGGCTCCCGGGGCCCACAGACGGGAGCCACCTCCGCCGGCCGAACGTCAGGACGCCCGGAGGGGGATCGAGACGAGCCGGCGGCCGTCGTCGGTGCGCACCTCGAAGTGGTCGATCTCGGCGGCCGGGAAACCGACCCCGCCGTGGGTGACGAGCGGGTCGGTGGCCCCCGGCACGCCGTAGCCGGCCGGCGGGACGGCCCAGCTGGTGACGGGCTGTTCCCTGCCGGAGCGGGAGACCGCGATCAGGGAGCAGTTCAGCGGACCCTGGACGTTGCCGAGCTGCAGGGCGACATGGGTGCCCCACTTCTTGTCCTCCAGCGAGACGGTCGCCGCCGCGCCCGTCCCCGGGTCGGTGGCGCTGTGGAGCTCGCCGGTGTCCATCAGCCAGGAGGCCGGGCTGGTCGGGTGGTGGTCCGCCGAGGCGACGGTGTCGGCGCCGCGTACGGCCGCGCCGAGCAGGGGGCCGCCGATCAGCAGGGCGACGACGGCGGCCACCAGGAACAGCCGGCGGGTGCGGGCCGTGCGGCGGGCGGCGGTGGTCCGGGCGACCAGGCGGTCGAGCAGCTGCGGGCCCGGCTGCGGCAGCGGGTCGAACGCGGCCGCGCCCTGCCCGGCGCCGGCCGGCCGGGTGGCCTCGGCGAACTCGGCCAGCAGCGGCTCCAGGCCGGAGAGCTCGGCCAGCTCGGCGGCGCACCGCGCGCAGCCTTCGAGGTGTTCCGCGAACCGCGCCGTCTCCCCGGGTTCGAGCAGCCCGAGGGCGTAGGCACCCACGTCCAGGTGCATTCCCTCCGGGGTGGTCACGATGTCACTCCTCGTTCCTCGAGTGCGATCTTGAGTGAGCGCAGCGCGTAGACGACCCTGGCCCGGACGGTGTCGGCCGGGAGGTCGAGCACCACGGCGGCTTCGTTCACGGTCCGGCCCTTGAGGCAGGTCTCGGCCAGCACCTCGCGATGGGCGGGGGTCAGCGCGTCCATGGCGTCGGCCATCGCCATCAGCCGCAGCGCCTTGGCGAGTTCCTCCTCAGCGGGCATCGACTCCAGGGCGGTGTCGTCGGCTTCGCGGGGTTTCGGGAGGCCGCTGCGGGGCCCGTGGAGGACGATCCGCCGGGCGACCGCGACCAGCCAGGGGCGCAGCGAGCCCTGGCGGCCGTCGAGCCGGTGGATGTTGCGCCAGGCGCGGAGGAGGGTTTCCTCGACCACGTCGTCGGCCCGCTGCCGGTCCCCGCCGACCAGGTGGAGGACGAAGCGCAGCAGCGGGGCGGCGTGCTCCCGGTGCAGGGCGCGGATCAGCTCCGCTCCCGCGTCGGTGTCGGTGCCGGCACCGGGCGCTTGCCCGGTGGCCGCCGGAGGGTAGTCGCTCACGGCCGTATCGTGCCGCATGGGTCTCTCCTCGTCGAGGCCGGGCGAGGCCGGGCGGGGCCGGGGAGGCGGCGCCCCGCCCGGGGAGGCGGCCGATGGGCCGTCGTCCTGCCGGGCGGGGCACGGTTGCGGGCGGTGGGTGCCCCCGGGGCGGGGCCGGCCGCCGCCAGCGGTCCGAGGGTGCGTCAGTAGGAGGAGCCGCCGGCGGGCTGGGCCGCCTGGGCCTTCTTGCCGTCCGGGGTGCTGATGAACCAGGTGCCGCCGACGCCCTGGCCCTTGGTCTCGCCGGGCGCCTTGTCTTCGGCGAAGCGGTACAGGGGCCAGCCGTTCAGGGTGAGCTGCTTGGTGCCGTCGGCGCGGGTCACCGAGCCGACCAGCTTGGCGTCCACGCCCTTGACCGTGGCCTGCTCGCTCACCGGCACCGGCGGCCACTTCACGGCGCAGGCGTCGTTGCAGTTGGAGGCGGAGAGCTTGGCGGTGTCCTTGTCGAAGCGGTACAGCGTGTAGTTGAGGCCGTCGACGACGATCGGCCCGAACTGCGGCGAGGTGACGGTGGCCAGCGAGCCCTTCGACGCCGCGTTGCCCGGGTCGGACGTGCCCGGCGCGGCGGGCGCGGCCCCGGTGGGTGCGGCCGACGTGGCCGGCGCCTTCGGCGTGGTCGGGGCCTGGGCCGCCGGGGCAGGGTCCCCGTCGGGGCCGCACGCCGTGGCGAGCAGGGCGACGGCCGTGGCGGCTGCGGCGAGGACGGCGGTGCGGCGGAACGCGTACATGGTGTTCTCCCCCGAGGGTGTGAGGTCCGGTCGGCTACGGCGTTCGCCCGCCTCGTCGGCTGCGGCCCCGCCCGTTGACCGTCAGTACGGAGGGCGTGGCCGATGTACTCAACGACCCGGCAGATTTCTTTTCCGGGCCTGTCCGGGGGGAGCCGCCGGAGCCGCCGCCGGCCCCGTCCACTTCACCGGCCACCCGGGCCGGCGGACCCTCGGCACCTGGACGGTGGGCGGTCCACCTGGCCGGACACGGCAGGCGCGTCCGGGTCAGCCCCGTTCCTTCGCGGCGCCGCGTTCGGCCTCGCGGAACTGGCGGACGAGGCCGTCCAGTTCCTTGGTGGCCCGGTCGAAGGCGGTGCGGGAGTCGGGGGTGGTCATGCGGATGGGGTAGGTGGCGGTGAAGTCCCTCACGGCTTCCAGGAGGACGGCGGCCGCGGCCAGGAGGGGTGGTTCGTCGGCCAGGACGACGCGGTCCCGGCCGCGCCGGCCCGGCGCGACGACGGTTTCGCGCAGCGCCTCCTCGACCTCGCGCACCGCGTCGGTGATCGCCTTCAGCCCGTCGTCCATACCGGCCCCCGATCGTGGATCGATCCCTCGTCTCCCGCGAGTGTTCCCAGCGGCCCGCCGGGTTCATGCGCGCGGAAACGGTTCCGAGCGGAGTTGCGCCGTACGGCCGCTTCCTGAGCCGTGAGCGGAACTGATTGCTCGGCGCCTGTCATGGTCATCTTCGTTCATCTACCCGGCTCGGCGCACGTCCGACCGGGCTAGACTCGGGGCATGCTCAAAGCTGATCGCGCCGCCCGCATCCTCTCGCACGTCACCGAAGCGGGGAGCGCCGATGTGCACGCCCTCGCGGAGTTGCTGGGCGTCTCGACCGCGACCGTGCGCCGCGATCTCCAGGAGCTCCACGAACAGGGGCTGCTGCACCGCACGCGCGGCGGCGCGGTGACCGGCTCGGTCAACCTCGAACTGCCGCTGCGCCACCGGAGCGAGAAGCAGCGGGAGGAGAAGCGCAGGATCGCCCAGTCGGCGGCCGAACTCGTGCCGGACGGCGCGGTGGTGGGCCTCAGCGGCGGTACGACCACCAGCGAGCTGGCCCGGGTGCTCGCCGAGCGCAGCGGCCTCACCGTCGTGACCAATGCGGTGAACATCGCGGCGGACCTGATCGTCCGCCCCGAGGTGCGGCTGGTGGTGATCGGCGGGATCGCCCGCACGGCCAGCTACGAGCTGGTCGGCCCGGCCGCCGACCGGATGCTGTCGCAGTACCACCTGGACATCGCCTTCATCGGGGTGGACGGCCTGACCGCGGAGGAGGGCTGCACCACGCACGACGAGATGGAGGCCCAGACCGACCGGGCGTTCCTGCGCAGCAGCGCGCGCTCGGTCGTGCTCGCGGACAGCACGAAGGCCGGCAAGGTCACGTTCGCGCGCATCTGCCCGCTCTCCGACGTCCACGACCTGGTGACGGACGACGGCCTCTCGGACGAGCAGCAGACGGCGTTCACCAACTGCGGCGTGCGGGTCCGCCGGGCCTGACCAGGCCCGGCGGCACCCGCCTGCGCACGACCGCGCACGACCGCGCGCTCCGGCCCGCGGCGGCGCCGGGGCTCAGGCCTTGACGCCGCCCGCCGTCAGGTCGGTGCGCCAGAACCGCTGCAGTAGCAGGAAGGCGACGACCAGCGGGACGACGGAGACCAGCGAGCCGGTGACGACCAGGTTGTACGGGGTGTGGTCCTTGAGGCCGTTCCAGTAGTAGAGGCCCAGGTTGACCGGCCAGAGCTTCTGGTCGGAGAGCGTGACCAGTGGCAGGAAGAAGTTGTTCCAGATGGTGGTGAACTGGAACAGGAAGACGGTCACCAGCGCCGGCGAGAAGATCCGCAGGACCACCGTGAAGAAGATCCGGAACTCCCCCGCGCCGTCCATCCGGGCCGCCTCCAGGATCTCGTCCGGGACGGACGCGGCGGCGTAGATCCGGCAGAGGTAGACACCGAACGGGCTGACCATGCTGGGCAGGAGTACCGCCCAGACGGTGTTGACCAGGTGGGCCTTGGAGAGCAGCAGGTAGACCGGCAGGGCGAGCAGCGGCGCCGGGACGAGCACGGCGGCGAGGATCGTGTTGAACACCGCCTCCCGGCCCCGGAACCGGTACTTGGTGAGGGCGTAGCCGGCCATCGCCGCGAGCAGCGTGGCGGCCGCGGCGCCGACCCCGGCGTACAGGACGGTGTTGAGCAGCCAGCGGAAGTAGAGGCCGTCATTGGCGGTGGCCAGGTCGTGGAGGTTGTCGCCGAGGTGGAAGGCGGAGAACCGGAAGCCGTCACTGCCGAAGAGGTCGCTGCTGCTCTTGGTGGAGGCCACCAGCAGCCACCAGGCGGGCAGCAGGAAGTAGGCGGAGAGCACGAACAGGACGGCCGTGCCGAGGACGTTGGGCCGCGGCCGGCGGCCGGGAGCGGACGGGCGGGCGGGTCCGGCGGTGCGGCCGGCGGCCGGGCCGGCGGCCTCGGGGCGGCGGTCGAGGTCGACGGTGCTCATGCGGTCACCCGGTTTCCGGTGAGGCGCACCGAGAGGCGCAGGAAGGTGAAGGACAGGACGCAGGTGGCGAGGGCCAGCAGGACGGCGATCGCCGCCGCCTTGCCGTAGTCGTTGTTGCCGAAGGCCGCGTTGTACGCCGCCATGTTGGGGGTGTAGTCGGCGGAGACGGTCGAGGCCAGCGAGTGCAGGACCATCGGCTCGGTGAAGAGCTGCAGGGTGCCGATGATGGAGAAGATGCCGGTCAGCACCAGGGCGGGGGCCACCAGGGGGATCTTGATGTGCCAGGCGATCCGCCAGGGGCCGGCGCCGTCGAGGTCGGCGGCCTCGTACAGCTCGCTGGGGATGGCCTGCAGGGCGGAGAGGATGACCAGCATGTTGTAACCGGTCCAGGTCCAGGTGACGATGTTGGCCATCGACCACAGGACGGTGCCGGAGGAGAGGAAGTCGGCTTCGATGCCGAGGTCCTTGAGACCGGAGACCAGCGGGCTGGTCCCGGGCAGGTAGAGGAACGCCCAGAGGATGGTGGCCACCACGCCGGGGATCGCGTACGGGAGGAAGTAGGCGAGCCGGAAGAACTTCCGCAGCCGGGTGCCCTTGGCGTCGATCAGCAGGGCGAGGCCGAGGGCCAGGCCGAGCATCACCGGCACCTGGACGGCGCCGAACAGCAGGACCCGCCCGATGCCCGCGACGAACGACCCGTCGCCGAGGGCGGCGGTGTAGTTGTCGAGGCCGGCGAAGACCGTTCTGGCCGGGCCGAAGCCCAGGCCGGAGCGCTCGATCCGGAAGAGGCTCTGCCAGACCGCGTACCCGATGGGCAGCAGGAACAGGGCGGTGAAGAGCAGGCCGAAGGGGAGCAGGAAGCCGAGGGCCGCGCGGTTGCGGGCCGGGCCGCGTCGTGCGGTGGCGGCCTTCGGGCCGGTGCGGCCCGTCACCACCGGGGTTGCTGCGCTCATCTGGGGTTTCTCTCTCGTGCTGGCGGTCGGTCCGTCAGTCGGTCGGTAGGGCCGCTGCTCGGTCCGTCAGAAGGGCCGTCAGAAGGTCCGCTGGTCAGTGCCGGGGCCGGCGGGCCGCGGCCCGTCAGGTGCGCGCGGTCCGCCGGCAGTGCGGGTCGACCGGCGGTGTCGGTCAACCGGCGGGGGTCAACCGGCGGTGACCGTCAGCCCCTTCGACTTCATCGCGTCGACCGTCTTGCCCTGGACGGTGCCCAGGGCCCCGGTCAGCCGGCCCTTGGACGCGACGGCCGCACCGAAGGCGTCGGTGAGGTCGCTGGACGTCTGCGTCATCGTCGGGCCCCAGCTGAACGGGGCGGCCTGCGCCGACGCCTGCTTGAAGACGTCGAAGACCGGCTGGTTGCCGAAGTACGCGCTCGGCTTCGCCAGCGCCGGGGCGGAGGTGCCGCTGGTGGAGGCGGGGTAGATGCCGGCCTTCTCGACGAGCGTGGCGACGGCCGCCGCGTCGGTGCTCATCCAGTTGGCGAACTGCAGCGCCGCCGCGGTGTTCTTGCAGCCCTTGACCACCGCGGTGGAGGAACCGCCGTCGTTGCCAACCGACTTGGCGCCGTCCTGCCACTGCGGCATCGGGGCCACCGCCCACTTGCCGGAGGCCTGCGCGGCGTTCTGTTCGAGGATGGAGGAGAACCAGACCGGGCCGGGGTACGCGGCGAGCGTGCCGTCCTGCAACTCCTTGTAGAGGTCGGGGGTGCCGCTCTGCTCGGACTTGACCAGTCCCTTGTCGACCAGGCCCTGCCAGTAGTTCGCCACCTTCGCGGTCCCCGGGTCGCTCCCGAGCGAGACCTTCCAGCCCTTGGTGTCGGTGCCGAACCAGCTGCCGCCGGCCTGGGCGGACATGCCGGCGAACCACCAGGGGTCGTCCGGGTTGAAGACGCTGAGGTAGCCGTTCGGGTTCGCGGCGTGCAGCTTGTCGGCGTCGGCGGCGAACTCCTCCCAGGTGGCCTGTGGCTTCAGGCCGTACCGCGCGTACAGGTCGCTGCGGTAGTAGAGCGCCATCGGGCCCATGTCGACCGGGATGCCGTACACCTGGCCGCCGACCTT
Source organism: Kitasatospora sp. NPDC022785 (assembly GCF_055561295.1). Taxonomy (NCBI): domain Bacteria; kingdom Bacillati; phylum Actinomycetota; class Actinomycetes; order Kitasatosporales; family Streptomycetaceae; genus Kitasatospora; species Kitasatospora sp. NPDC022785. Next base: position 245,542 of record NZ_JBVHHB010000006.1, read on the forward strand.
GACGGAGTTCCAGGCGGCCTCGCCGTACTGCGGCTGGTACTGGGCGGCCTCCTTCCCGACGTCCTGGACCGCGCCCTCGACGACGAAGCTGGGCAGCGACTCGTAGCCGACCTGGGCGAGGCAGGGGGCGTTGCCGGCCTTGACCGCCGCGAAGATCTTCGCGTAGCCGCCCTTGCTGCCCGAGACGATCTTCTCGAACTTGACCCGGACGTCCTGGTGCGTCGCGTTGAACTGGGCCGCCGCCTCCTCGTAGCCCGGCGCCCAGCCCCAGAAGGTGACTTCGGTGGTTCCGCCGGCCTTCGGGCCGCTGTCGCCCGATCCGCCGTCACCGCCGGAGCTGCAGGCCGCGACGCCGGAGAGCAGCGGAAGCGCCACGGCGGCGGCCAGCAGTCGGGTGCGGATTCGTGTCTTCGCCATGGATCTGGTCCTTTGGGTACGGGAGGTGCTGGGGGATCTTGATTGGGTGTGCCCGAAGCTGTGCTCTTAGGTGTTTATTTCCGAGGAGTATTGTTCAGAATCGAGCATCTGCCTAGAGAGAGCGGAGCACGAAGCGGTCTCGGTTTCGACACGGCCGCGCGGCCCGCGGCAGGGGCGGACGGACGGCCGGTCACGGTGGGGTCAGCCGAGGTCGGGCCGGGGCCCGAGATCCACGGCGGGGTCGGCGCAGTGGTCCAGTTCGAGGACGGTGATCTCGTTCGGCCCGCTGCGCAGGACGGGCCACGGCAGGTAGAGCGTGCGCTGGGGGCCGCGGTCCCAGTACCGGCCGAGCAGGAAGCCGTTGACCCAGACGTAGCCCTTGGTCCAGCCGGGCAGCGCCAGGTACCCGTCGGCGGGCTCCGCCACCTCGAAGCTGCCGCGGTGGAAGACCGGACCGGGACCACCGGCCGGCGCTGCGGCCGCGTCCCAGGGGAGGCGGTCGGGCGTGCCGTCGGCCAGCGGCATCGGGTCGATGGTCCAGCCGTGCAGGTACTGCTGGGTGTGCAGGGCTCCGGTGATGCCCTTGCGGTCGCCGATCCCGGCGCCGTAGTTGACCCGGCCCATCGACTCGACCAGGACCTCCAGCCGGGCCTCCGCCCCGGGCACCGCGACCTTGAGGGGTTCGTGCTCCACGTCCCGCTCCAGGGTGGCGAGGTGGACGCCGTCGACGTGGATCCGGGCCCGGTCGGCCAGCCCCTCGACCGTCAGCGGGTAGTCCGCACGCGGGCCGGGGATGGTGCTCCGGTAGCGGACGAGGCCGTGCGGGAGGCCGAGTTCCTCGAACGAGAGCGGGACGGCCGACCGAACCGCCCCGATGGAGAGGTGGTCCACGACGTCCGCGAGCGGAAGCGACCGGTCGAGCTCCACCCGGCACGGCGCCAGCACGGGCGGGAGCTCCTCGGGCTCCGGCACGGCGCCGTCCGCGTACGCCGAGAGGACTTCGCGGAAGGCCCAGAACTTCGCGGTGGGGGCTCCGCGTTCGTCCAGCGGGGCGTCGTAGTCGTAGGAGGTGACGGTCGGCTGGTAGCCGCGGCCGGTGCGGGGGTCGGCGGTGTTGGCGCCCGCCCAGGTGCCGAAGTTGGTGCCACCGTGGGCCATGTAGAGGTTGACGGAGGCCCCGGCCGCCAGGATCTCCCGCAGGGCCCCGGTGGCGTCCTCCGCCCCGCGGGTGGTGTGCCGCTCGCCCCAGTGGTCGAACCAGCCGTTCCAGAACTCCATGCACATCGGCGGGTCCTGGGGGCGGTGGCGGCGCAGTTCGGCGAAGGCCTCGCCGGCGCGGCTGCCGAAGTTGACGGTGGCCAGGTGGCCGGGGAGGGTGCCGCCGGTGAGGAAGAAGTCCTCCGGCCCGTCGGAGGTGCAGAGCGGGACGTCGATCCCGCGGGCGCGCAGGCCGTCGGCGAGGTGGGCGAGATAGCCGCGGTCGGTGCCGTAGGAGCCGTACTCGTTCTCGATCTGGACCATCAGGACGTTGCCGCCGCGGGTGCTCTGGTGCTCGGCGAGGAGCGGGATCAGCGCGTCGTACCAGCGGTCGACGTGGGCCAGGTAGCGCGGGTCGCCGGTACGCAGCGGCAGGTTCCCCTCGGCCTGGAGCCACCAGGGCAGGCCGCCGTTCTCCCATTCCGCGCAGATGTAGGGGCTCGGGCGGACGATCGCGTGCAGTCCGGCGTCCGCGGCGGCGCGGAGGAAGGCCCCGAGGTCGGCCCGCCCGGTGAAGTCGTAGCTGCCGGGCCGCGGCTCGTGAAGGTTCCAGGGGACGTACGTCTCCACGGTGTTCAGGCCCATCGCCCGCAGCATGCGCAGGTGGCGGGGCCACTGCGCGGGCAGGCTGCGGAAGTAGTGCAGGGCGCCGGACAGCAGGCGCAGCGGGCGTCCGTCGAGGGTGAAGCCGGTCGGGGAGATCTGGAGCATGCGGTCCTCGGGGGGGGTCGGTGCGTGCGGTGGGTGAGGCGGGCGAGGCGGGTCCGACGGGGCCTCGGCGCGGTGCCGCTTGCCGATACCTGGCGCGTTGGGGGTTGATTCAAGCATCTTTGAACAGATTATGGAACCAGAAGTGCAGATTTCTGATCGAAGGTGTTGACATCTGTGTGTTCCCGGATCGGATACTGCAGCCGCTGGACCTGACACCGCGACCGGCCCCACCCGCCGCTCGCCCTCGCCCCCGCCGCGAAGGAGACCCCCGTGTCCGCCCCACCCCGCAGAGCACTCGCCGCCGTCCTCGCCCCCGCCCTCCTGGCGTTCGGCGCGGGCACCGCCGCGCCGGCCTCGGCCGCACCACCGGCGCCCGCCACGACCGCCGCCGCCACGTACACGGTGAGCGTCGGAACGCCCGTCACCTACCAGCACCCCACGGACACCCCCGCCGTCCCGTACACCGACAAGGACGGCACGTTCTGGTTCCAGCAGTCCGCCGCCCTCTACGGCGCGAACGACCCCCGCTACTGGGACTTCTTCACCGGCCGGGACTTCGACTCCGCCACCCGGTCGAGCGCGGTCAGCAACGCGGTCGACCCCGCCAACGCCAACGACCGGAACAACGACACCACCTGGCGCTGCAACAACAGCCCCACCGGCCGCGAGGCGAGCTACGCGCCCGCCGGGTCGTCCTACGCCCAGAAGAACTTCTGCGACCTTTCCGGCGTCTGGGTCGACCCGGACACCGGCCACTGGTACGGGCTGGTGCACAACGAGTTCACCCCGCAGCCCTTCGGAGACGGACTGCACTTCGACGCCATCGACTACGCGGTCTCCACCGACCAGGGCCGGACCTGGACCATCAAGGACCACGTCATCACCTCGCCGTACAGCACCAAGCGGGGCGACACCGCGGCCTTCCCCAACCAGACCTTCCACTACGGCGACGGCGACCAGCGCCTCTTCGTCGACACCGCCTCGGGCTACTTCTACGTCTTCTACGGCTCGCGGATCGTCGAGAAGGGCGGCGGCTGGAAGGCCTTCCACGAGCACGTGGCCCGGGCCCCGATCTCCGCGAAGATGGCGCCCGACTCGTGGCAGAAGTGGTACGACGGCGCCTGGTCCCAGCCCGGCGTGGGTGGCCGGGAGAGCAACATGGTGCCCGCCGACCAGGCCCACCCCACCGGCTACACCCCGGCCGCCGGCGAGTACGACCCGGCGAACCCCGGCACCGTCGCCCAGCAGGTCGCGGCCGGCACGATGCCCGCGACCTCGCCCCTGTTCGTCATGGACGTCACCTACAACGCCTACCTGGGCCTCTACATCGGCGAACCCCAGGCGGTCGACCAGAGCGGCTCGGCGCCCCAGCAGTACTACGCCACCGCCGACCTCTCCAGTCAGAAGTGGGTCCCGATCGGCGACACCGGCGGTTACCACACCGCGTCCTGGTACCGGTGGTTCCTCGACGGCGCGAACCGGACGAGCTCCACGATCGTCGGCAAGTCCTTCCGCTCGTACTGCGCCTTCGGCTGCTCGGGCGGCGCCTCCGGCGAGTACGTGAACGTGACCATCGGCAGCTCCGCGCCGGCCGCTCCCCCGGTCGACCTCGGCAAGACCTACCGGATCGCCAACGCCGACGGCCGGGTGCTCGCCCAGGTCTCCGGCGGCTCCGCGACGACGTCGGTGGCCGCAGCCACCGGATCGGCCCTGGAGTCCTGGAGCTTCGCCTCCAACGGCGACGGCTCCTACCGCATCGCCAACGCCTCCACCGGCCGGCTGCTCGGCGTCGACTCCACGGCCGTCGCCGGCCGGGCCTGGGGCGCCCTGCCCACCGCGACCACCGCCGGCGCCGGCGGACCCGGCGTCGGCCAGCAGTGGTTCGTCGTCCCCCAGAACTCCTCCGCCGGGGCGGCCACCGGCTCCTTCAAGCTGGTCAACCGCTACAGCGGCCTCGTCCTCGGCCTCTCCGCGGCCGGCGGCCGGTCCGCCGAGACCACCCCCGTCCGGAGCTGGAGCGACACCAGCGGCAACCCCGTCGGCGGCGCCCGGACCGCCGCCGAGCAGGCCCTCACCCTCACCGCCACCGGCACCGTGCCCACCCCGCCGCTGGACGGCACCCACACCCTGACCGTCTCCGGCAAGGCCCTCGACGACCCCGGCCACTCCACCGCCCAGGGCACCCAGCTGGTCACCTGGGCACCCAACGGCGGCGCCAACCAGGACTGGGTCCTCACCCGACAGGGCGACGGCAGCTACCAGATCGCCAACGGCGAGTCCAAGCTCTGCCTGGACGTCAGCGACGGCTCGACGGCCGCCGGCGCCAAGGTGGTCCAGTGGGCCTGCACCGGAGGCGGCAACCAGCGCTGGCTGGTCACGCCGACCCCCGGCGGCTACCGGATCGCCTCACGCAAGAGCGGTCTGTTGCTCACCACCGCCTCGGCCAGCGACGGGGCCAAGGTCACCCAGCAGGCCGACACCGGGTCGGCGTTGCAGCTCTGGACGATCGGCTGACGCTGCGGCCCCGGTCCGCAGCACGTACGGGGGAGCCGGCCCGGCGCACGACGCGCCGGGCCGGCTCCCCCGGTGCCGTCATCGGCCACAGCGACAGCGCCCCCGGCCCGGGGTGAACGCCCGCACGACGGCGACCTGGACCGCTCCCGGCGCCTGCTTCCGGTTCCCTGCTTCCCGCTTCCCGCTGCCGGCTCCGGGCAGGGCGACGCCCTCAGCCCGGCAGAACCGCGTCGATCTCCACCTCGACCAGCCAGTCGGCGTCGATGAAGCGGGAGACCTCGACGAACGTGCACACGGGCCGGACGTCGGCGAACCGCTCGCCGTGCGCCCGCGCCGCCTCCTTCCACGTGGTCACGTCGACCAGCATGACGCGCGTCCGGATGACGTCCGCCATCGAGGCGCCGGCCGCCTCCAGCGCCCGCTCGGCGATGTCCAGGCACCGCACGGTCTGCGCATAGACGTCACCGGGCGCCGCCGTGGAACCGTCGTCCGCGATCGGGGCCGTGCCGGCCACCGCCACGTGATCACCCACCCGGACCGCCCGCGAGAAGCCGATCTGCGGTTCCAGTGGCGACCCGGAGCTGACGGCCTGTCGAATTCCTGCCATCCGGCCATGCTGCCAGACCGCGCTCGCCGTCTTCCACCCGGGCCCTCACCGGCCCGCCGTCGCCCACGAGTTCGGAACCGGAGCGCGTAGCACGGACCCCTGCGGCGCGGGGCGGTTTTCCCGTGACACCCCTCGCATGGGCGAACTGGGCGCGGGCAGCGGTCCGGCGAGCCCGGGGCGCGGTAAACCTGGTTCCCGCACAACCCGGACGACGGGACAGGAACCCTGCCCCGGTACGTCCCGGCGGTGTGCGCGACGCGTGGGACATCCGACCGGGGAGGCACCGAAATCAGCTGCAGAGCAAGGCCGTTGAGGCCAGACCGGAGGACCGCCGGCAGCCGGCCGTCCTCCTCACGGCCCGGCCGGCGGCCCGCCCGCCGCACGCTGCCCGCACGAGCCGGTGCCCGCTCGTCGTTCACTACTCTTCCGATCGTTTGAGGATGCTGATGCTTGGTGCTGGATCGTCACCCAGAGGTCGGCGCTCCGCTCCCGTGCTGGTGTGGCTCCTGCCCGTGGTGGTGACGGCGGCGGCCGCTGTCGTCGCGACGGTGGTGGTATCCGCCGGTGCCCGGGCGGGGGTCGCCTGGTGCGGGGTGGTGGGGACGGCGGCGGCCGCCGTGGTGGCCGGCGAGGCCGCGCGCAGGGGGCGTGCGCTGGACGCCCTGCGGGCGCAGTGCGCGCGGCAGGAGCGCGAGTTGCTCGCCCGGCTGGCCCGACAGGAGAGCGAGACGGCGCGCCTGGCCCGGGAGGACCTGCCCGCGGCGGTCGCCCGGCTCCACGGCGGCACCTCCGTCACGGACGTGCTGATGGCGTACGAGTCCCACGACGCCATCGCCGGCCCGCAGTTCGAGGCCTCCCGGCACGCCGTGCTGCGCACCGTCCTGGAGGCGGTCGACAACGAGGAGGCGCTGCGCGAGTCCGCCCAGCGCGCCTTCGTCAACATCGCCCGCCGCGTCCAGGCCATCGTCCACCGGCAGGCCCAGGACCTGCGCGAGATGGAGAACCGGCACGGCACCAACCCGGCCGTCTTCGACGACCTGCTGCGCCTGGACCACGGCAACGCGCTGATCGGCCGCCTCGCCGACAGCATCGCCGTCCTGGGCGGTGCCCGCCCCGGCCGCCAGTGGGGCCGGGCGGTGCCGCTCTACAGCGTGCTGCGCGGCGGCATCTCGCGGATCCTGGACTACCGGCGCGTCGAGCTGCACCCGGTGTCCGAGGTCGCCGTGGTCGGACCGGCCGTCGAACCGCTCATCCACGCCGTCGCCGAACTCCTCGACAACGCCACCCGCTACTCCCCGCCGCAGACCAGCGTGCACCTGACCGCCGTCGAGGTGCAGACCGGCATCGCGATCGAGATCGAGGACGGCGGCCTCAGCCTCAGCGAGGAGGGCCGGGCCCGCGCCGAGCGGATGCTCCGGGAGGCGCAGGCCGGCATCGACCTGAACGACCTCGGCGAGACCCCCCGGCTCGGCCTGGCCGTCGTCGGCCGCCTCGCGCGGGCCTACGGCTTCCAGGTCTCGCTGCGGCCCTCCGCCTACGGCGGGGTGCGCGCCGTGCTGATCGTGCCGCAGGAGTGCATCACCACGGCCCCCGCCACCGGCCGTGCCCACGGCATCGGCGCCGCCGCCAAGTCCCGGGCGGCCGGTGCGCCCCGGCCCGCGGCGACGCCCCGTACGGCCGGGATCTCCCGGGCCGCGGGCGGACCGCAGCCGTGGGGGGCGCGGACGGTCTCCGTCTCCGGGACGGGCGCGCCGCCCGGATCGTCCCGTGGGTCCTCCCTCGGGTCGTCGCCCGGCTCCACCTCGGGGGGCGGCTCGGGGCGGTACCCGGCCGAGGACGACATCCCGGTGATCAACGGGCGGACCGCGAACGGCCTGCCGCAGCGCCGCCGTCACGCCGCCCCCTCCTCCCGCACCGTCACCCCCCGGCCGGCCGCCGTCCCCGAGCCGGCACAGGCGCCGGTCCAGCCCGGTCTGTGGCTGGCCGCGTTCACCGAAGGGGTCAACGGACAAGCACCGTCAACCGATGCGGCCGTCCGCACCGGTGAAGAGTCGGCAGAAAAGGGCGAGCAGTAATGCAGCAGCGCAGCAACATGGACTGGATGCTCAAGGACCTGGCGGAGAGCGTCCCGTACACCCGTCACGTCATCGTCCTCTCCGCCGACGGTCTGCGGATCGCCCAGCACGGCGCCGACACCGACACCGCCGACCGCCTCGCCGCCGCCTGTGCCGGGCTGCAGAGCCTGGCCGCCGCGGTCGGCCACGAGTTCCCGTACGGCGACGGCCGGATGCGGCTGGTCGTCATCGAGATGGGCGGCGGCTTCTTCTACCTGATGGCCGCCGGCGCCCGCGCCTTCCTGGCCGTGCTCGCGGACGAGGGCGTCGACGCGGGGCTGATGGGGCAGCGGATGCGCGACCTCGTCGCCCGGATCGGCGAGCATCTCACCACGCCCCCGCGCAACGGCGAGCAGGTCGCATGAGCGCAGCCGACCAGGGCCAGGGCTGGGACGAAGACGACCCCGAACGCCTCTACGTGATCACGCGCGGCCGCAGCGGCGTCACCGAGCAGACCACCTTCGACCTGGTCACCCTCATCGTCTCCCGTGCGGAGCCGACGCCCGCCATGCAGCCCGAGCATGCGGCGATCCTGCGGATCTGCGGCTCGCCGCTGTCCGTCGCCGAGATCTCCGCCTACCTGGAGCTGCCGATGAGCGCCGTCACCGTGCTGCTCTCCGACCTCCTCAACGAGGAACGGATCGAAGCCCGCGCCTGCGTCCCGCAGGCGATCCTCCCCGACCGCGCCCTCTTGGAGGCGGTGATGCATGGACTCCAGAAGCTCTGACACCGTGACGGGTCCGCCCAGCGCGGACCTGCTCCCGGACACGGCCACCATGGCCGTCAAGATCGTGATCGTGGGCGGTTTCGGTGTCGGCAAGACCACCATGGTCGGCTCCGTCAGCGAGATCCGCCCGCTGACCACCGAGGAGACGATGACCCAGGCCGGGGCCGACGTCGACGACACCGCCGGGATCGAACGCAAGACCTCCACCACCGTCGCCATGGACTTCGGCCGCATCAGCATCAACGAGGAGCTGGTGCTGTACGTCTTCGGCACCCCCGGGCAGGAGCGGTTCTGGTTCCTCTGGAACGGCCTGTTCGAAGGGGCGCTCGGCGCGGTCGTCCTGGTCGACACCCGCCGGCTCGAAGTCAGCTTCGACGTGATCGGACGGCTGGAGGACCGCGGCGTGCCGTTCGTCGTCGCCGCCAACACCTTCCCGGAGTCGCCGACGTACCCCACCGAGGAGCTGCGGGCCGCCCTCGACCTGCCGCCCGAGGTGCCGATCGTCCACTGCGACGCCCGGGCCCGCGAATCCAGCCGGGACGTCCTGCTGGCCCTGATGCACTACCTGTACAACCTCTCGGCCCCGCCCGGCCGCTGAGGCCGCTCCGCCCAGGCACCCACCCGACCACCGCCACCCGCTCACCCCGGAGAAACCGTGACCTCCCCGTTCACCGACGACGCCTCCCCCACGCCGCCGCCCGGCTGCCCCGCCCACCAGTCCGGCGGCCTCGGCGCCGACGGACTCCGGCGGATCTACGGGCCGGAGGCCGAGGCCGACCCGGCCGGCCTGTACGAGAAGCTACGCGCCGAGCACGGCGAAGTGGCCCCCGTCCTCCTGCACGGCGACCTCCCCGCCTGGCTGGTCCTCGGCCACTCCGCCAACCTCATCGCCATGCGCACCCCGTCGCGCTTCTCCCGGGACTCCCGCCGCTGGACGGCGTTCCGGGAGGGCCTCGTCGCCCCCGACTCCCCGCTGATGCCGGTCATCGCCTGGCAGCCGCTCTGCGTCTTCGCCGACGGCGCCGAGCACAAGCGCCTCCGGGGCGCCGTCACCGACGGCCTCAACCGCTTCGACCGGCGCGGCACCCGCCGTCACGTCACCCGCGCCGCCGACCGGCTCATCCGCGAGTTCGGGCCCACCGGCCGGGCGGAGCTCATCTCCCAGTTCGCCGAGCACCTCCCGATGCTGGTGATGACCCAACTGCTCGGCATGCCCGACGAGTACGGCCCCCGCCTGGTCGACGCCGCCCGCGACCTGATGAAGGGCACCGAGACGGCCATCGCCAGCAACGACTACGTCGTGGCGACGCTGCGCCGCACCATGGAGCGCAAGCGGCTCTCCCCCGGGCCCGACCTGGTGTCCTACCTCCTCCAGCACAGCGCCGGGCTCACCGACGACGAGGTGATGGAACACCTGCGGGTCGTCCTGCTGGCCGCCAACGAGACCACCGTCAACCTGATCGCCGACACGCTCAAGATGGTCCTCACCGACCGCCGCTTCCGCGCCCACCTGTCCGGCGGCCACATGACCCTGGCCGACGCCCTGGACCAGGTCCTCTGGGACTCCGCGCCGATGTCCCTCGTCGCGGGCCGCTGGGCCACCGGCGACACCGAACTCGGCGGCCAGCAGATCAGGACGGGCGACATGCTCCTGCTCGGCCTCGCCGCCGGCAACGTCGACCCGGTCGTCCGCCCCGACCTCGCCGCGCCCCTCCACGGCAACCGCTCCCACCTCGCGTTCGGCGCCGGCCCGCACGAGTGCCCCGGCCAGGACATCGGCCGGGCCATCGCCGAGAGCAGCATCGACATCCTCCTCACCCGCCTGCCGGACCTCGGACTCGCCGTCCCCGAGGAGGAGCTGACGTGGACGTCGGCGTGGATCTCCCGCCACCTGGTCGAGCTGCCGGTGAGCTTCAGCCCCCGGACCATCGCCCCGGAGGACCCGGAGCTCACCGCACCCGTGCGCCGGACGACACCGCCCGAGGCGCCCGTCGCCCCGCCGGCTGCGCCGCCCGTCGTCGGCGCCACCGTCCCCCGGCAGCGGCGCAGTTGGTGGGACCTGCTCACCCGGGTGTTCCGCCGCTGACGCCGGCCGCCGCCCGCCATGGTCAACCGGCGGGCGGCGGACCGTAGACGGTGTCCAGCAGGCTCCGGGTGAAGCGATCGAGGTCGTCCAGGCCCGCGGCGGCGAGCGTCGCGGGCCCGCCCGCCAGCAGGTGGGGGACGGCCGCGTGCAGGGAGAGCGTGACGGCGGCCGCCCGCTGCGGGGTGACCGGCAGGCCGGCGGCACGCTGGGCGTGCTCGAAGGCGGTGAAGTCCGCGGCGGACACCGCGTCCAGAACGGCCGTCAGCCCGGGCCGGCGCGCGGCCTCGGCGCGCAGTTCGAGGTAGGCGAGCATGCGGGCGCGGCCCGGGCCGGCGACGTTCTCCAGCAGCGCGCGCAGCATCGCCGCCAGGGCCGCGCGGTCCGTGGGCGCGGGCCTGGGCACCTCCCCGTACAGCTCCGCGCACCGCTCGGCCACGGCTGCGAGCAACGCGTCCCGGGTGGGGAAGTAGTTCTTGGTGGTGCCCGCGGGGACGCCCGCGGCGGCGTCGACAGCCCGATGGGTCAGGCCCCGCCCGCCGGCCGCCGCCAGCACCTCGATGGCCGCATCCCGCAGCCGGTCACGTCGGTCCGTGTTCACCTTGCCGATACTACCCCATCCGTGGTACTACAGATGTGGTACCACGGGTGAGGTAGAGCCGCTGGGGTGAAACCGTGGACCGGTCCGATCGGAGGGTGGTCCCGTGCCCATCGGCTACCTGGTGACCGTGGCGTCCGTCGCCGCGGGCACGTTGTTCGCCCTCGCGCCGGCGCGGCGGCCCCGGCCGCTCGCCTACCTGAGCTTCCGTCTCGGCCTCGTCGTCAGCGAGTTGCCGATCGTCGCCCTCGCCTGGATCATCCTCTGGACCGCCACCGCATTCGCCCAGGGCGACATCCACGAGCCCGCCGGGTGGACGGCCGTGGCGGTCGCCGCGGCCACCCTCGCCGGCCTCGCGGTCGTCGTCAGGCGCGGACTGCGCGCCCGGTCCGTCATCGGACACGCCCTCACCGAAGGCCTGGGCGACGACTGGCGGGCCGACATCGCCCCCGACATCGCCTCCGGCACCGCCACCGGCCTGGGCCACGGCCGGCCGCTCGCGCGCATCCTGCTCCGCCCGTTCCCCGGCCGCCCGCGCAGCGTCGCCCGGGCCGCGAACCTGCCGTACGGCCCCGCCGGCCGCCGGCACCGGCTCGACGTCTACCACCACCGCACCCGGCCCGCCGGCGCTCCCGTCCTGATCCACCTGCACGGCGGCGGCTACCACGGCGGCCGCAAGAGCAGCCAGAGCATGGCCCTGCTGCACCGTCTCGCGAGCCGCGGCTGGGTCTGTGTGAGCGCCGACTACCGCCTGCGGCCCGACGTCCGGCACCCCGAGCACCTGATCGACCTCAAGCGGGTGATCGCCTGGACCCGCGACCACGCCCACGAGTACGGCGCCGCCCCGGCCACCCTGTTCGTCGCGGGCAGCTCGGCGGGCGCGCACATGGCGGCGCTGGCCGCCCTCACCCCCGGCGACCCGGCCCTCCAGCCCGGCTTCGAGACCGCCGACACCTCCGTCACCGCCGTCATCGGCCTCAACGGCTACTACGGCCCCTACTACGGCCAGGGCCCCGAGTCATCCCCCTCCGCTCACGTCCGCGCCGACGCACCGCCGTTCCTGCTGGTGCACGGCGACCTCGACACCGTCGTCCCCGTCACCGTCGCCCGCCGCTTCACCGCCGACCTGCGGGCCGCCTCCGAGGGCCCCGTGGTGTACGCCGAACTCCCCGGCGCCCAGCACGCCTTCGACCGCTTCCACTCACTGCGCTACGAGGCGGTGGTGGACGGCGTCGAGGCCTTCGCCGCGTGGGTGCTCTCGACCGGGCGGGCGGCGGAACCGCCCTGCCCGGCGGTCGCCCGGGGGAGGCGCGCGCCTGGGAGCGGTTCCCCTGCAGCCTCGACCCGGCCGTCCCCGTGACCGGCCCCGGCGGGCACGGTGCCTGCCGCTCCCGCTCGTTCAGCCGGCCGTGGCGACGAGGCGTCGCAGCGCGGCGTGGGCGGGCGGGCCCCAGGTGGGCTTGCCGCCGGGGCGGCCGCGGACGCCGGCCTCTCCGATGAGGATGCCGCCGAGGGCGCGCTGCACCGCCCAGCCGCGGGCGCGGCGCAGGGTGGCGGCGTCGGCGACCGGCCGGTAGGCGTCGTGGAACCGGTCGGCGGCGCCGTCCGGCAGCAGTGTCCAAGGGGCGGCGAGGTCGCAGGCCGGATCGCCCGCACAGAGGTCGCCGAAGTCGATCACGCCGCAGAGGGTGCCGCCCGCGGTGAGGACGTTGGCCGGGTGCAGATCGCCGTGGAGCCACAGCGCCGGGCCCGCCCAGTCGGGCGCGGCGGCGGCGTCCTCCCAGACCGCGCGGACGGCGTCCGGGTCGGGGATCAGCCCCAGCTCGGTGGCCGAGGTGAGCTGCTCGGCGAACCCTTCGGCGCAGTCGGACAGCGGCCCTCCGCGGCCACGGCCCGCGGGCGCCCCTTCGGGGGCCGGCCGGTGGAGGGCCGTCAGGAAGGCGGCCAGGGTGTCGGCGGATTCCTCGGCGCGCGTGGCGGGGGCACGGTCGGCGGGTTCCCCCGGCACCCAGGTGGTGACGATCCAGGGGCGCGGGAACCGCTCGGAGGGCTCGCCGAGGCGCTGCGGGACGGGGACCTGGAGAGGAAGGTGCGGGGCGAGGACGGGCAGCCAGGCGTGTTCCTTGCGCAGCAGCGCGTCCGCGGACCGCGTCGCCCAGGGCAGCCGGACGGCGAGGTCGTCGCCGAGCCGCCACATCTGGCTGTCCCAGCCGCGCGCACCGAACCTCAGGGGGCGGTCGGCCAGGTCGGGGTGCTGGTCGCGCAGCAGCTCCCGGACCAACTGGGCGGTGACCTCGGTCTCGGTATGGGTCATGAGAGGAGACGATAGCGCCGCCGACCGCCCCGCAGCGGTGCGGCCGTGGCCGGGGTACCCGGCCCCGGCGGGGCCGGTACCGGTCGGCGTGGCCGCGGAGACCGACGGCCGAGGACCGGGCACGGACTGCGGGCGGGGCGGCGGCCCGTTGGGTACCGTCGCTGGTTGTGGAGGAGATCCGACGGGGTGTCAGCAGGACTGCGGAGCAGGTCTGGTACGCGGCGTACGGCTCGAACATGCATGCCGGGCGGCTGGACTGCTACCTGCGGGGCGGTCGGCCGCCGGGTGGGGCCCGCACCTATCCGGGGTGCCGGGACGGCGGGCCGCCGGAGCGGGCCGTGCCGGTGATGCTGCCCGGGGCGCTGTACTTCGCGCTGGAGTCAGCGGTCTGGGGCGGCGGCATGGGCTTCTACGATCCCGCCCAGGCGGGCGAGATTCCCGCGCGCGCCTATCTGCTCACCGTGGGGCAGTTCAGTGACATCGCGGCGCAGGAGATGTACCGGGAGCCGGGGGCGGATCTCGCGCTGGACGGAGTGCTCGGCGCGGGGCGGGAGCGGCTCGGGCCGGGCCGGTACGAGACGCTGGTGTGTCCCGGTGCCCTGGACGGTGTGCCGGTCCTGACGTTCACCGCTCCGTGGGGCCTTCCGGACGCCGAGCTGAACGTTCCGCGCGCCGCCTATCTGCGCAACCTCGCCGCCGGCCTGGCCGAGGCCCACGGCTGGGGCCTCGGGCGGGCGGCCGACTACCTGAGCAGCCGCCCCGGGGCGGCCGGGCACTGGAGTTCCGCGGAGCTCCTGCGGGAGCTGTAGTGGCAGGCAGGGCCGAATGCCCGCCGAGGCGCGTGCGGGGTGCCCCATCGGGTGACGTCGGGGTGTGGGCTCCGGGCCGGCCGGGCGGGCACTCGCATAGTCGGAGGTGCCGCCAACTCCTCCGATCGTGAGACGAGCCGATGATGCGCCGCCTGCCTCGCCGTGAGACCTTCGCCGCAGCGGTCGCGCTGCTCCTGACCGTCGCCGGGTGCAGCGGCCCGGCCGTGCGGCCGACCGCGCCGCCGTCGTCATCGCCGGTGGACGCGGGCTCCCCGGCCGGGCCGCGGGCGTTCACGCTGGTCGCCAGCGGGGACGTCCTGCCGCACAGCGAGATCATCCGGCAGGCCGAGGAGGACGCCGGGGGTGACGGGTACGACTTCGGCCGGATGCTCGCCGGCGTCAAGGCCGTCGTCGGTACGGCGGACCTGGCCATCTGCCACATGGAGACCGTGTACGGCGCCGAGGGCGGCCCCTTCACCGGCTACCCGTCGTTCAAGTCGCCCCCGCAGGTCGCGCGGGCCCTCAAGGACGTCGGCTACACGTCCTGCGACACCGCCTCCAACCACACGCTGGACGACGGCCCCGACGGCATCCGGCGGACGCTCGACGCGATGGACGCCGTGGGGCTGAAGCACACCGGGTCCGCGCGCAGCGAGGACGAGGCCGGCAGGCCCGCGCTGCTCACGGCGGGCGGGGCGACGGTGGCCCAGCTCGCCTACACGTACGGCACCAACGGCATCGCGCTGCCGAAGGGGCGTCCGTGGGCGGTCAACCTCATCGACCGGGACCGGATCCTCGCGGACGCGCGGGCCGCCCGGGCCGCCGGCGCCGACATCGTCGTGGTCAGCGTCCACTGGGGCACCGAGTGGCAGGACGAGCCGGACGCGCAGCAGCTCACGCTCGCCCGTGAGCTGGCCGCCGAGCAGGGTGACGGCGGTCCCCAGGTCGACCTGGTCCTCGGCACCCACGCGCACATCCCGCAGGCGTACGAGAAGATCAACGGCACCTGGACGGTCTACGGCATGGGCGACCAGCTCGCCGGACACATGTTCAACCACTCCGGGGCGGAGGATCCGCGCGGCAACTGGAGCTCGATCGCGCGGTTCACCTTCTCCCCGCCGGCCCTGCCGGGACAGCGATGGACCGTCAGCAAGGCCGAGTTCATCCCGCAGTTGACGGACCTCGGCCCGCCGTACCGGGTGCTCGACCTCGCCGAGGCGGTCCGCCGGAACCCCGGCCGCCCCGACTTCGCGCAGGCCCTGGACCACATCCGCTCGGTCGTGCTCAGCCGAGGCGGCGCCTCCGCCGGGCTGACCATGGCGCCCTGAGCGGCCCGGTCGCCTCGCGGTCGCCGGGGGCCCGACGACGCCACCGGCTCCCGTGTCGCTCCCCCTGCACACGGCGACCTCAAAGTCCGACTTTCGAACATCTCACACCGACTTATGGATAGGTTCATCCGTTCGAGTGAGTTTGCCGACGGCCCACAGCCGATGTTCTGCACCGGAACCATCTGGCCCTCATCGAACACGCTCACGCCACCTCGGCGCGGCCGGAACAATCGTCGCGGCGGTCGGCGAAGGCCCGATCTGCCGTGTCCCGCAATGGGTCTGACGCCCATTCAGTTCTCCCGAACCAGAACAGGGAACAGCGATGACGACCGAGACCGTTCAGCAGAGTCAGCCGAGCCGGCAGAGTCTCAGCACCTCCTCCGCCAGGAACCTGGCCACCACCACCAAGACCGCGCCGCAGATGCTCGGGATCACCCCCCGCTACCTGCTGCGCGCCATGCCCTGGGTGGACCTGGAGGCGGGCGTCTACCGGGTCAACCGCCGCCGGGGCTTCATCCTCGGCAACGGGATGATCAGCACCTACGTCGACGGCGACGGCGCCTCCCGGGTGATCGCCGAGGACCTGCGCGAGCTGCCCTTCCTCAGCCAGGTGGACAGCCCCCTGCTCGCCGCCCTCGCCAACGGGTTCGTGGAGCGCGAGGTCGCACCCGGCGAGATGATCGTCGAGACCGGCACCCCCGGCGAGCAGTTGCACATCATCGCGTTCGGGCGCGCCGAGAAGCGCGCCACCGGGGAGTACGGCTCGGACGCCCTGCTGACCGTCCTCGGCGACGGCGACTTCTTCGACGCCACCGCCTGGGCCGAGGGCACGCCGATGCCCTACCGGGTCAAGGCGGTCAGCGCGTGCACCGTCCTCTCCCTCGACCGCCGGATGCTCATCGAACTCGCCGACCGCGAGCCCTCGTTGCGCGCCCAGCTGGACGCCTTCAGCGCCGACGGCCGGGAGCCCGCCGACCGCGAGCACCCGATCGACCTCACCTCGGGCCACTCCGGCGAGCCGTACCTGCCGGAGACCTTCGTGGACTACGAGGAGGCCCCCCGCGAGTACGAGCTGAGCATCGCGCAGACCGTCCTCAAGGTGCACACCCGGGTCTCGGACGTCTACAACTCCACGATCGACCAGGTCCAGGCGCAGCTGCGGCTCACCACCGAGGCGCTCCGCGAGCGCCAGGAGTGGGAGATGCTCAACCACCCCGAGTACGGGCTGCTCAACAACGTCGTGCCGAACCAGCGCGTGCGCACCCGCACGGGCGCGCCGACCCCGGACGACATGGACGAGCTGCTCGCCCGGGTCTGGAAGCAGCCGGCGTTCTTCCTCGCCAACCCGCGGGCGATCGCCGCGTTCGGGCGTGAGTGCACCCGGCGCGGGGTGCCGCCGCAGATCGTGGAGCTCTTCGGCAGCCCGTTCCTGACCTGGCGCGGCGTGCCGCTGCTGCCCTCCGACAAGCTCGATCTGAAGGGCTCGGCCAGCTCGGCGCCCGGCACCACCAACATCCTGCTGATGCGGGTCGGCGAGGACCGCCAGGGCGTGGTGGGCCTGCGCCCGTCGAAGGTCCCGGACGAGGTCGAACCGGGCCTCTCGGTGCGGGCGATGGGCGTCGACCGGCGGGCCATCACCTCGTACCTGGTGACCAGCTACTTCTCGGCCGCCCCGCTGGTGGACGACGCCATCGCCGTGCTCCAGAACGTCGAGGTGTCGAACTACCATGACTACTCCTGACGGATACGGCCGCGGCACCGGGCTCGCCGGGGTGAGCCGGCCTCCGGCCGGCACCGACCGCCCGACCGGCCTGGTACCGGGTGGCCTGGTACCGGGCCAGGTCCCGCTGCCCGCGGCCCTCGCCCACGCGGCGGGCGGTCCCCGGTACTGGCTGCCTCCCCAGCCCGGTCCGGCGGCCCCTGCCGCTCCCGCCACCCCGCTCCCCGCGCCGCCGGCCGTGACACCGGGCGGGTTCGACGTCGAGGCCGTCCGGCGGGACTTCCCCCAGCTGCACCGGGAGGTGAACGGCCGCCCGCTGGTCTGGCTCGACAACGGGGCCACCACACTCAAGCCGCGCCAGGTGACCGAGGCGGTCGCCGAGCACTACTCGATGGGCACCTCCAACGTCCACCGCGGCGCGCACACCCTCGCCCAGCAGGCCACCCAGGTCTACGAGGAGGGCCGCGAGGAGGCCGCCAGGCTGCTCGGCACGCAGGACGCCGGCGAGATCGTGTTCGTCCGGGGCACCACCGAGGCCGTCAACCTGGTGGCGCAGTCCTGGGGCCGGGCCAACCTGGGTGTGGGTGACGAGATCCTGGTCTCGGCGGCCGAGCACCACTCCAACCTGGTGCCCTGGCAGCTGATCGCCAAGGAGCGCCGGGCCCGGATCCGGCCCATCCCGCTGCTCCCCGACGGGCAGCTGGACCAGGACGCCTACCGGGACCTGCTCGGCTCGCGGACGAAGCTCGTCGCGCTCACCCACGCCTCGAACGTGCTGGGGACGGTCCCACCGGTGGCCGAGATGACCGCACTGGCACACCGGTACGGCGCCCGCGTCCTGGTGGACGGCGCGCAGGCGGTGAGTCACTTCCCGGTGGACGTCACCGCGCTGGACGCCGACTTCTACGCCTTCTCGGGGCACAAGATCTTCGCCCCGACCGGCATCGGTGTGCTCTACGGCAAGCGCGAGCTACTGGAAGCCATGCCTCCGTGGCAGGGCGGCGGCAACATGATCGACTCGGTGAGCTTCGAGGAGACCTCCTACGCCCCCGTCCCGCACCGGCTGGAGGCGGGCACCGGCCACATCGCCGGGGTCGCCGGGCTGCGGGCGGCCCTGCGGTACCTGGCCGGGCTGGACCGTCCGGCCGCCACCGCGTACGAGGAGCAGCTCACCGCGTACGCCATGGGTGCGCTGGCGGCCGTTCCCGGGCTCCGGCTGATCGGCGACGCGCCGGGGAAGATCGGCGTGCTGACCTTCCTCCTCCCCGGCACCGACCCGACCGCCCTCGCCGGGGCGCTCGACCAGCAGGGCATCGCGGTGCGCGCCGGGCACCACTGCGCGCAGCCGGCACTGGCCGCCTTCGGCCTGCAGAGCGCGGTACGGGCCTCGTTGGCCCTCTACAACACCGTGCAGGACGTCGATGCCCTGGTGTCCGCCCTCCAGGGCATCCAGGCGGCCCCGGCGGAGTAGGTCGGGGCGCCGGGAAGGGGGTGTCCGGCATCGGCGGTCGTCACCACCGGTGCCGGACACCCCCTTCCTGCGTGCTTGGAGGCGAAGCGCGGGGGCGGACGGGTTCGCCGCGGGGGCGGACGGGTTCGCCGTGGACTGTGGGCCGCCGCGGGTTCGACACCGCTCGGCCGGCGCCTGTCAGGACGTCAGGGCCTCGCGCACGCGGGACGCGACCGCCGCGTCGCTCAGGAGGTCGTTGTGCTTGAGGCAGCCGAGCCGGACGTTGACGGCCCCGGTCAGGCGGGTGCTCTCCGGTCGGGTGATCTGCTCGTCGCAGGCCGACCAGAGGGTCGTGTACCGCACCGGTGCCGGGCCGCCGCCCCGCCCAAACACCCGAGCCCCCAGCGGCGGCGCTCGGCTCGTGTGCGCCGCCCGTGCTCGACTGCGTCCCGCAGGGCTGAGGCGCCCCGGCCGGGCCGCCCGGTCAGCGGGCCAGGCCCCCGAGGGTCTCGTACGCCGCCGCCAGGGACTTCTCGGCCAGCGGCCTGAGGGCCGCCATCTGCGGCACGACCGCAGCCATGGTCAGCTCGGCGTGCACGAAGCTCAGATCGTCCGCGAGGCCGATCGAGCCGAGGACGGCCCGCAGGTAGGGCTCCTGGTGGTCCCACCCCTCCCGGGGCGTACCCGGCGCGTACGAGCCGCCGCGGGCCGAAACCACCACCACCGACTTCCCGGCCAGCGGCCCGGGGGCGCCACCGGGGGCCACCATGTGGGCCGGGGTGACGAGCCGGTCCAACCAGGCCTTGACCGTCGACGGGATCGAGTAGTTGTACATCGGCACGCCGATGACCAGTGCGGTCGCCTCACGCACCTCGGCGGTCAAGGCCTCGGTCAGAGCCCGCTCCTGCGGGGGCTCGCCGTGGTCGCCGCTCGGGTCGAGCAGGGCCTCGCGGACGGCGTGCGTGATGTGCGGGACCGGCTCGGCGGCCAGGTCACGGTAGACGTAGCCGCCCTCCGGGTGGTGCCGGCGCCACTCCGCGGCGAAGTGGGCGGACAACTCCCGGGACGCGGACCCGGTCCGGCGGATGCTCGCGTCGAGGTGCAGGAGCGAAGGCAGCGGTGATGGCATGGCGGTGTCCTCGGGGTACCGGCGGGATCGGATCGGAGCAGTACCGCCGACAGCGGCGGCGGCGTTCCGTGTGGACGACCGTAGAGATTGACGCCGACGTAAACGCAAGCCCGGGACGTCGATGCAGGCCCGGGACGTCGACCCTTGCCCGCGACGCCGGCCCGGGCCCGGGACGTCGACCTGAGCCCGGACCGGCGTCGTTCCGGGCCTCACCCGCCGACGGCCGCTACGCGCCGAAGCCCTCGATCATCGCCCGCAGGTCGGCGGAGAGGTCGAAGGGCTGCGGCACCGCGTCGAAGTCCGGCCACCACACCGCCGGGACGTCCGGCGCGAGTTCGCGCAGCACGGTGTGCAGGACGGTGAGCGGGGCCGACCAGGGCTCGCGGTCCTCGAAGGAGAACACCCGGCTCCGCAGGTGGTAGGAGAGCTCCGCCCACCGGCCCGGCTCCACCTCGACCCGGATCTCGGCCCAGTCCTCCGCGAAGTCGGCCACCGACGCGTCCGGCCAGCGCGCCGTCAGTGACGCCTCCAGCTGTGCGCGGGTGAACGACCAGGCGCCGCCGGCCTCCCGCGGGTCGACGCAGACGTAAAAGCTGGATCCCACGGTCGGCTCCCCCTCGCTCCCGCCGCGCTGCGAGGAGCACGGCCCTGGCGGCTCGGCGCGAGCCTTTCTCGGCACGAGCCCTTCTCGTCGCGAGCCATTTTCGTCGGCGCCATTCTCGTCGCGAGCCATTCTCGTCGGGCGCCCTCGGGACGTGGCACTCGGCGGCCCCTCGTACGGGTGGACTGCCGGCGGCACAGCCACCGCCGACGTCCGGCTCGGCATCGCCTCCGGGACGGACCCGATGACGCTCGACGGGACGGTGCAGGCCGACCTCCCCGGCGACCCGACCCCGGCCGACAACACCGCGCACTTCGCCATCGTCGTGCGGTAGCCCCGGGGACGACGCGGCACGGCGGCCGTCCTGCCCGCGGCGGGCGGGACGGCCGCACCCGTGCCTACTCGGCGACGGTCAGCACGACCTTGCCGGTCACCCGGCCGGTGTCGCCCAGCTCGTGGCCCTTGGCGGCCTGGGCGAGCGGGAAGACGGCCTCGACCACGGCCCGCAGCCGGCCTTCGGTGACCAGGTCGGCGATCGCCTGCATGCCGGCCTGGTCGGCCTCCACCAGCAGCGGGTACGCCCGCACGCCCCGGGCGGCGGCCTGCTCGGAGAGGTCGGCGGGCATCGAGGAGATCGCGATCGTCACCAGCTGGCCGCCCGGCTTGAGGGTGACGAGGGAGCGGCTCACGGTCTCGCCGCCGAGGGTGTCGAAGACCAGGTCGACCGGGTCGATCGTGGTGAAGTCCTCCGTCCGGTAGTCGATCACCTCGTCCGCGCCCAGCTCGCGCAGCAGCGCGTGCTTGGGGGCGCTGGCCGTGCCGATCACGTACGCGCCGCGCGCCTTGGCGATCTGTACGGCGAAGTGGCCCACGCCGCCCGCCGCGGCGTGGATCAGAACCCGCTGGCCGGGCCGGACGTCGGCCGCGTCCGTCAGGACCTGCCAGGCGGTGAGGGCGGCCAGCGGAATCGCGCCGGCCTGGACGTGGTCGATCCCGGCCGGCTTGCGCACCATGGCACGGGCCGGCGCCACCACGTACTCGGCGAACGAGCCGACACCGTACGGGTAGGGCAACATGCCGAAGACCTCGTCGCCGGGCCGGTGGATCGTGACGCCGGGGCCGGCGGCCTCGACCACGCCGGAGACGTCCCAGCCGAGCACCAGCGGGAAGGTGCCGAGGAAGCCGGTCAACCGGCGGTGCTTCCAGTCGGTCGGGTTCATGCCCGCCGCGTGGACGCGGACGAGCACCTCGGAGGGGCCGGGCACCGGGCGGGCGATCTCGACCTCACGCAGTACGTCGGTGCCGCCGAGGGTGTCCTGGGAAATGGCCTTCATCGTTGTCATGAATCAAGGATGTCCCGGGCCCCACCTGCGCGAATAGCGGCCCGGAGGTCACCATGTGCAAGGATTGGGCCATGCATCGCGTTGTCGTCCTGGCCCTCGACGGGGTCATCCCGTTCGAGCTGAGCCTCGCCTCCCGGCTCTTCGGGACCGCCACGGACTCCGCCGGGCAGCGCCTCTACGAGGTGGTCACCTGCTCGCTGGACGGCCGGCCGGTCCGCACCGCCGCCGACTTCTCCATCACCGTCGAGCGCGACTGCTCCGTCCTGGCCGAGGCCGACACCGTGGTCGTGCCGGCGTCCGAGGAGTTCGCCGGAATCACCGACCGGAAGTCCCTGCCCCGCGGCGCCGCCGAGGCGCTGGCGCTGCTGCGCCCGGACACCCGGATCGCGGGCATCTGCATCGCCACCTTCCTACTCGCCGCCGCCGGCCTGCTCGACGGGCGCGCCGCGGCCACCCACTGGCACCACGCCGACCACTTCCGGCGGCACTACCCCCAGGTCGACCTCGCCCCCGACGTCCTCTTCGTCGACACCGGGCGCATCCTGACCTCGGCCGGCGCGGCCGCCGGCATCGACCTGATCCTGCACCTGATCCGGGCCGACCACGGCAGCGCCACCGCCAACCAGGTCGCCCGGCGCTGCGTCGTCCCGCCGCAGCGCGAGGGCGGCCAGGCGCAGTACGTGGAGCGGCCGGTGCCGGCCGGCACCGACACCGGGACCTCCGCCACCCGTGCCTGGGCGCTCGACCGGCTCCACGAGCCGCTCCGACTGGGCGACCTCGCCGACCACGCGGGCATGAGCCGGCGCACCTTCACCCGGCGCTTCCGGGCCGAGGTCGGGCTCAGCCCGGGGCAGTGGCTGACCCAGCAGCGCGTCGACCTGGCCCGGCACCTTCTGGAGACCAGCGACCTGACGGTCGACCGGATCGCCGAACGCGTCGGCTTCGGCACCGGCGCCTCCCTCCGGCAACACCTCCACACTGCGATCGGCGTCCCGCCGGGGGCGTACCGGCGGACCTTCCGGAGCTGACGCCGGACCCTCCTCCCTGCTCGGGCAGGCCGCGGGCCCGGGCGGCGTCAGACCACCGACCAGTCATGACGGGCGTCAGAACACCGACCAGCCCGTCGCCGTGGTGAGCGCGTCCAGGGCCGCGACGCCGAGCACCGAGTTCCCAGCGGTGTCCAGGCCCGGGCTCCAGACGCAGACCGTGCCCCGGCCCGGCAGCACCGCCAGCACGCCCCCACCCACGCCGCTCTTGCCCGGCAGCCCCACCCGGTAGGCGAACTCCCCGGCCGCGTCGTACGTCCCGCAGGTGAGCAGCACGGCGTTGATCCGCTTGGCCTCGCTGCGCGACAGCAGCCGGGAGCCGTCGGCCCTTATGCCGTGGCGGGCGAGGAAGAGCCCGGCCAGGGCGAGGTCACGGCAGCTCGCCTCGACCGCGCAGTGCGCGTAGTAGTGCGCGAGGACGCTGTCCACCGGGTTGCGCAGGTTGCCGTAGCTGGCCATGAAGTGGGCCATGGCGGCGTTGCGGTGGCCGTGCTGGGCCTCGGAGGAGGCCACCGAGTCGTCCACCGCGACCGCCGGGTTGCCGGACTCCGCACGCAGGAACTCGCGGACCGAACCCACCGCGTCGCCGGTCAGCTTCAGCAGCCGGTCCGTCACGACCAGCGCCCCCGCGTTGATGAACGGGTTGCGCGGGATCCCGTGCTCGGACTCCAGCTGCACCAGCGAGTTGAAGGGATTGCCGGAGGGCTCGCGGCCGACACCCGCCCAGAGGCCGTCGCCGCCCTCCGCCAGTGCCAGGGCGAGGGTGAAGAGCTTCGACACCGACTGGATCGAGAACGGGTGCTGCCAGTCCCCCGCCCCGTACACCTCGCCGTCCACGGTGGCGATCGCCATCCCGAAGGCCGTCGGGTCGGCTTTCGCGAGCGCCGGGATGTAGTCGGCGACCCGTCCGCGCTCCGGCGCCTGCCGGGCAGCCTCCATCGCGTCCTGCAACAACACCTGGTAGTCCACATCGTTCACGCCGCCATTGTGGTCCACCCCCGGTGGCCCGGGTCAAAGCCGGGTCCGGGCCGGCCGGGGGCACCGGCCCGGAGGGGGCGGCCGACCAGAGCACCGGCCCCGCCGTACCGGCCGGCCGTCAGGTGAGCGCGGGCGTCAGCCGGGCACCGCCGTCAGGCGAGCGCAGGTGTCAGGTGAGCGCCGGCGCGAGCAGCCGGGCCGTCTGCTCGACGAGCAGGTTGTCACTGGGACCGGCGGCCGCGTGGGTGGTGGTCAGCACCGCCAGCGCGATCGGCGGCCCGGCCGGGGGCCAGACGACACCCACGTCGTTCGCCACGCCGTACGAACTCGCGGTGCCGGTCTTGTCCGCCAACGTCCAGTCCTTCGGCAGACCGGCCCGGAACCGCGCGGTGTTGGTCGTGTTGGCCGTCAGCCAGCCGGTCAGGCGCGCACGGTCCCGGGGCGGGAGCGCGTCTCCGACCAGGAGGCGCGCGTACGTCGACCCGATGGCGCGGGGGCTGGTGGTGTCGGTCGTGCGCCACGGCTCCGCCGAGTTGAGCCCGGGCTCCCAGCGGTCGAGCCGCGTCCGTCCGTCCCCGACCGAGCGGCAGAACCGGGTGACGGCCGTGGGGCCGCCCAGCTCACGGAGGAGGAGGTTGGCGGCGGCGTTGTCGCTCAGGCTGACGGCGGCCGCGCACAGCTCCTCGACGGTCATGCCGTTGGCGAGGTTCGCCTCCGTTCCCGTCTCCGGGCCGTAGCCCGAATCCGTCACGTCCTGCTCGGTGTAGCGGATCCGCTTGGCGAGGAACTCGCCGTCCCGGTCGAGGTCCCGCAGCACCGCCGCAACCGCGAGGGTCTTGAACACCGAGCACATCGGGAACGACTCGTCCGCGCGGTACAGCACCGTCGCGCCCGTGGCCGTGTTCCGGGCGAACACCCCGAGCCGGGCAGCGTGTTCACGCTCCAGCGCGGCCAGCTCGCGGGTGATCGCCCCGCTCGCCGGCGTTGCGGCGTGAGCCCGCCCGCCCGAAAGCAGGCCGCCGGCCAGAACTGCCCCGGCGCCGGCGGCCAGCACCGCGCGGCGGGACGGACGTGCCACGGTGGTCTCCATCGTCGTCTCCTTGTCTCCAACGGTCGCAACAATGATCAACACGCGACGGGGGACGAAGAGGTTCCACGCCGGCCCGTCCTGCATACGAACGCGTGAGGAAGGCGCCCGCTCCGCCGACGCGAGACCACGGGCGGACCGGCCGCCGGTCCGCCCCGGGCGACCCGGCCCCGGCCCCGGCCGGTGCTGCCGTGGAGACGAGAGCGTGCCGTCCACCGAGGACACCGGCACGCCAGGGCCGGCGGGTCCACCAGGACCACCGGGCCCCCGGGGCGACGGGCCGTCAGGCGCCGGTGTCGTGCAGACGGCGCAGGATCGCCATCAGCTCCTCCGGCGGGGCGATCGAGAACGAGCGGGTCGCGTCGTCGATGTGGGTCAGCGAGGTCACGGTGCCCTTGCGCCACCAGTAGAGCCGGGGCGAGAGCGGGCCCGGGTTGTCCTGGTGGGCACCGAGGCCGAAGGCGGCGAGGTCGTTGACCGCCTCGACCGCCTGGCGGCCGGCCAGCGGGTGGAAGACCAGGTAGTGCCGGCTCGGCACGGTGAACAGCGCGCCGTCCTCGGGCAGGTCACGCCCGGTCACCGCACGGGCCACGTCATCCAGGACGAGGGCCTTGCTGGCGACGAACATCGACTCGCCGGACACGATGTGCAGTGCCGCGCCGCCCTGGCCCTGGGCCACGTCGTACTCGACCGGCTCCCGGACCAGGTTGGCGCGCCCGGCCGCGCGCAGCGCCTCCAGACCCACCTCGGCCACCGACCGGTCGTCGAGCAGCCGCACGGCCTCCGGCAGGTCCAGCGCGAGCGCCTCCTGCAACCCGGGCGCGACGGGGCGCACATAGCTGAACGAGGGCGCAGCCTCCGGCGGGAAGGCGTCCTCCGGCAGCAGGCGCAGGTAGGCCGAGCGGAGGATCTGCTCGGAGCCCTGCGGGGTCGCCGCCTCGGCGCCGTCGAGGGCGCGGAAGTGGTGCTCCACCAACCGGGGCCACTCGCGCGGATCGGCGCGCCGGCACAGCTCGGCGAGGTTGTGGAGGGCACGCGTGCCCTGCGGCGCGTGCACGGCGTCACCGGCGACGGTGATCCGCGGATCGCCGGCGTGGTGCCGGTGGACGAGGTCGCGCAGGTACTCGGCCTGGTCGGTCGTCAGGGCGGGGAGGTGCGGGTCGTGCTGGGGCGTGGCCTTGGAACGGAAGAACTTCATGTGACCCGACCCTATGTGCACCGTCCGACAGGCGGTGACCTGGGGCGGGGTGTGTGCGTGAGGATGCGTCAGTCGCCCACCAGCGGGTGCGCTCCGCCGCCTCCGGCGTGAAGGTGGAGCAATGAGCATCGTCGTCCTACTCGAACCCGAGCTCGTCCGCGCCTCCACCATGGGTGACACCACGGAATTCGTCGAGCGCGTGCGCGCCGTACATGCGGCACCGGCCGACCCCTCCGCGCCCGGGGAGCCCGAGGACTTCACGTTCTGCGGTCTGGCCACCGGCCGGATGCGGAGGGACCCGTACCGGGCTGATCGACCCGGCACGACCTGGTACCCACCCGCGTGGCAAGGGCAGGTCTGTCCGGCCTGCGACAGTGTCCTCCACACGTCCTGAGGTCCACGCGCACCTCCTGCCGGTCCGGGCGTCCTGCCCTCCGTCGCCGCGCAGCGTGGACTCACCCCGGACGACGCCGACCCGGCCATCGACCGGTCCGGCGGCTGCCTCGACGTGACCGGGCGACCAGCTGCGGCTCCGTCCAACCGGACTCCCCCGACGCGTCAGCGGTCGGAGCTCAGATCGCGTCCCGGTCCGGCCACGGGTAGCCGATCTCTGCGATGTCCTCGGCCAGGTCCGCGAGGGTGACCTCCGCGTTCAGTGAGGACACGAGCTTCTCGTTCGGCGGCCGCAGGGCGTACACGTCGCGCACCGCTCCCAGGTCCACGGGAACCTCGTAGTAGTCCTCGGCCCAGCGCTGGAACGCCTCCGGCGAGCGGTCGACCAGGAGCTCGAACAGGGCCGTCGCCCCGTCGGGGTCGGGGTGGCCGGGAGGGAAGTCGATCACGCCGTGCTGCCACCGATCGTCCGTCGCCCCCCGCCACAGGCAAACCGTCACAGCCGGCACGTCATCCTCGTCGGTGAACGCCGGCTCCTCGACGAAGGGCCCGAAGACCTCCGGGACATCGTCGATCACTCCCGGCCAGGGCTCGTCACCGTTGCCGTACGGGCTCATCGGCGCTTCGTGGTCGAAGCCACGGACAAGGGCCCCGGCCACCGAGAACACGATGGAGTACTCGTCCCCCGACCCGTTACGCATCGAGGCCATCTCCTCGCCCTCGGCCCAGCCGGCGTTGAAGGAGTAGTACCGGTCTTCCCAGTCCGGGCTCAGGATCGCATCGAGCATCGCCAGCGAGCGGCAGTGGTCCCGCAGGTCGGCGATGGAGGGGAGCCGGCGAGCCACGTCATAGACAGTCACCTGCTCATCCAATCGGATGCCACTGACACCCAGCCCCCAGCCCTTCCGCCAGCCCGTCCGCCAGCCCGCCAGCCCGCGTCACCGCCGGGAGCGACCCCCGGGCGCCAGGTGGGTAGATCGCCGTCAGCCGGCCGGGCAGGGAGGAGGCGGGTGACCCGGGCGGTGCGGTCGGCCGGCGCGGATCCCGTGCCCGTTCGGTCGTCGCCGCACAGCATCCGTGGCGGTGGGTCAGGACAGGTGGCGGAGCTTGTCGGGGTTGCGGATGACCCGGATCTCGGTGATCCGGCCATTCTCGACCTCCACGCAGGAGACGCTGTCCGGCCGTCCGGCCGTGGTGATCAGCAGGCCCGGCCGGCCGTTGACGTCGACGGCCACGAAGCGCGGGGCCTCCATCGGCTGCGCGAGCACGGCCGCGAGGAAGCGGGCCACGTTCTCGGCGCCGTGCAGCGGGCGCAGGGCCGCTCTGACCTTGCCGCCGCCGTCGTTCCAGGCGGTGACGTCGGGGGCGAGCAGGTCCAGCATGCGGTTCAGGTCGCCTCCGAGGCACGCGGCGAGAAACTCGTCGGTGACCCGGCGCGTCACCTCGGCCGGGGTCTCGTAGCGTGGCCGACGTGCCTGGACGTGCGCCTTGGCTCGGGAGCCGACCTGGCGCACCGAGGCCTCGGTGCGGTCGAGCGCCTCGGCGATCTCCCGATGCGAGAAGCCGAAGACCTCCTTGAGCACGAAGACGGCCCGCTCCAGCGGTGAGAGGCTCTCCAGAACCACCAGCATGGCGAGCGAGACCGACTCGGCCAACTCCACGTCCCCGGTGGCGTCCGGCACGGTGACCAGCGGTTCGGGCAGCCAGGGGCCGACGTACTGCTCACGCTTGACGGCAGCCGAACTCAACCGGTTGAGCGCGAGGTTGGTGATCGTACGGGCCAGGTAGCCGCCCTGGTTGGCGACCGGCCCGGACACCTGACTGCAGCGCAGCCAGGTGTCCTGGACCAGGTCCTCGGCGTCCGCGACGCTGCCGAGCATCCGGTAGGCGATGCCGAAGAGCATCGGTCGGTGCTGTTCGAAGGCGGCGATCTCGATCACGGACGCGACGGTACCGCACAAGCCTCGGAGAATCCCTGGCTGGTCAGGCCGAAGGCGCTGTTCATCCGGGAGCGCCAGTTCTCCAGGGCGACCATGGCGGTGAGTTCCACGAAGGCGGCCTCGCCCAGCTGTTGGAGCAGCGCCTCAGCGAGCCCGTCGGTGACGCGGGGCTCGGTCTCCGTCATCGCCTCGGCGTACTCCATGACCTGGAGTTCCAGCTCGGTGAAGGCCTCGCGGTGGTCGCGCCACTGCGGCACCTGGGAGACCTTGTCGAGCGGCAGGCCGAGCTCGCCGGCCTCCCACTGGCCGAAGTCCATGCACCAGGAGCAGTTGATCCGGGCCGCGGCGGCCATCACGGCGAGATGCCTCAGGGCCGATTCGAGCGCGTTCCACTTGGCGACGGAGCGCTCCGTCTTGACGTACGTGAGCAGGACCTTCCGGTTGTGGCCGACCGCGAGCCCGGGGTCGAGCACCTTTCCGTACATCCGCCGGGAGTACCAGGCCCCGATGCGGTTCAGCAGGGTACGCGGCGGCGTGAGTGAGATGCGGGCGGTCATGTCGGGCCTCCAGGCTTCCGGACGGACGTCTCTGGAGGTAGGACAGGACAGCCGCCGAGGATGTGACATCGGCGTCCTGTCGCCGGACGGTCTCGGCGGCGTCATCGGGTGGTCGCAGGCTGACAGGCCCCACGACCGGGCCGGACACGAAGGTCACCGGTCCAGGTCACGGGCACCGAGGTCGGTCGGTCGCCGGCCACCGGCCACCGGCCAAGTGCCACCGGGCGCCGGTGACCCGACCCTACCCGGATGGTCGCGGACGCGGCGTTGTTCAGCGTGGAACCACCCAGCCGGGTGTCCAGGTCCCGGCGGCGTCGTGGCCGGCCGCGGTGGCGGTGAGGTGGGTGCGCAGGGTGGTCAGCGCCGGGTGGGGGTTGTCGCGGTGCCAGAGCAGCGAGTGGGGGTAGACGGGCGTCGGGTCGGTCACCGGGATGCGGCGCAGGCCGTGGTCGGCGGGCCAGATGAGGCGGGTGTGCTCGCCCATGAAGGTGGCCAGGGCCGGGGTGTCGGCGATGGTGTCGAGGAGTGCGTCGGAGCCGAAGTTGGGGCCGGTCGCCTCGATGGTGAGGCCGAACTCGGCGACGAGGTCGTCGTAGTAGGCGGTCCACTCGGTACCGGGGACGATGCCGGGCATCCAGATCCGGTGCCCGGTGAGCTGGGCGAGGGTCACCGACCGGGCGCCCGCCAGCGCGTGGGCGGGGCCGGTGAGGAGTTGGAGCGGCTCGTCGAGCACCCGGACGGACTCGATGTCCTCGGGGAGGGGCCGGCCGGGTGCGGCGACGGCGCGGAAGGAGGCGTCGATCGCACCGGACCGGATGGCCGCGACGGCCGTCTCGATGTCGAACAGCATCACCACGTCGAGCTCGATGTCGGGGTACGCGCGGTGGAAACCGCGCATCAGGCCCGACTGCGCGCTGCGCGAGGTGATCACGTCGACGCGCAGCGCCCGGTGGCCGGTGCGTACGGACGCGGCCGCGCGCTCGGCGACGCGCAGCAGCTCGCGCGCGTGGGGCAGGAACGCCTGCCCGTCGATGGTGAGCTCGGCGCCGCGGGCCGTGCGGGTGAACAGTCGCACGCCGAGGTTGCGCTCCAGCGCGGCGATTCGCTTGGAGACGGCCTGCTGGGTGACCGCCAGCTCGGCGGCGGCCTCCTGGAACTGCCCCGCGTCGGCGGCGGCGACGAAGGTCCGGACGGTGTCGAGGTCCATGTCGACACCCTACGGGTACAACCGTAGGTTGTGGCTGTCGGCCCTGTGGTTGTTTGATCCCAGGGCACGGTGCTCGCTTTGATGCTTCCGATCGCGGATCGGTTGTGCGAGTGAGTGGCGAGGGGCGTCGGGCATGAGGAGCGGGGACGGGCCGGGACGTGCTCCCGGACATCGCCTGGGGCGGCAGTTCGGGTGGCTCTGGGGAGCCTACGGGACCAGCGCGCTCGGCACGTGGCTCGCCTTCGGCGCCCTCCCGCTGATCGCCGTCCGGGTGTTGCACGCCGGGCCGGCCGAGGTCGCCGCGCTCTCCTGCGTGGGGGCGGCGGTGGGCGCGGTCGTGGCGGTGCCGCTCGGCCCGTGGGTGGAGTTCCGCCGCAAGCGGCCGGTGCTGATCGCGATGGACCTGGTGCGGTTCGCGGCGCTGCTGACGATCCCCGCCGCGTTCGCCCTCGGTGTCCTCACCTTCCTCCAGCTCCTCCTGGTCTCGGTCGTCGTCGCGGCGGCCGACATCACCTTCCGTGCCGCCTCCGGGGCATATCTCAAGGCGCTGCTGCCGGCCGAGGACCTGCTCGTCGCAAACGCCCGGTTCGAGTCCACGGCCTGGACGAGCACCATCATCGGACCGCCGCTCGGCGGCGCCGCCATCGGGCTCCTCGGCCCGGTGGCGACCGTGGCGGCCGACGCGGTCAGCTACCTGCTCTCCGCCCTGGGCATCCGCGCGACGGGCGGGCACGAGCCGCGGCCCGCGCGCCGGGAGGCCGCCCGCATGCGGCCCGGGGAGCTGCTCGACGGTTGGCGGTACATCCTCGCCGACGCAACGCTGCGCGCGCTGCTCCTCAACACCGCCCTGTTCAACGGCCTGGTGATGGCCACCGAGCCGCTGCTGGCCGTCCTGATGCTCGGCCCACTCGGATTCGCACCGTGGCAGTACGGCCTCGCCTTCGCCGCACCCTCGATCGGCGGCCTGCTCGGCTCGCGGCTGGCCCGACCGCTCGCCACCCGGTTCGGGCAGCACCAGGTCCTGGTCGTGTTCGGCGCGCTGCGCGCCCTCTGGCCCGTCGGCCTGGCCTTCCTGGGGCCGGGCACCGCAGGACTGCTGCTGGTGACGGGGGTCGAGTTCGGGCTCATCTTCTGCTGCGCGGTCTTCAACCCTGTCCACGCCACCTACCGCCTCCAACGCACCGCCACCGACCGGGTCACCCGCACGCTGTCCGCCTGGGCGGTGACGACCAAGGCCTCGACCGCGCTCCTGACGGCCCTCTGGGGCGTACTGGGCGCCCTGCTCGGCCCCCGCACGGCCATCGGACTGGCCGGCGTGCTCCTGTTGGCGACCCCCCTGCTGCTCCCCCGCCGCGCGGCGGTGCTCCTCGCCGGGCCGGAGCCCGAGGCGGAGCCGGAGCCGGCACCGAGCCGCGCCTGACGGGCCGGATTCGCGGCCCCGGGCCAACGCCGGCCCGGATCCGGGTGGTCGCCGCCGCCACCGCCGCGGCGACCGCGGCGGGAGCGGATCCGGCGACCTCGGATGCGGCGGGGTGTGCGTCAGCCTGCCGGGCCGGCGTCGGCCCGTACCACCCCCGGTCGTCCGAAGTCGGCGCCCGGGCGGTGCCTCTCGCAGAGCCACCCGCCGGGGTAGAGGCGGGCCTTGGCGCCGCACGGCGTCGTGCCCGCCGAGCAGACGCCCGGGCGCAGCGGGGCCACGGGCGGCCGCTCGGGGCGCACCGGTGCGGGTGCGGCGATGGGCGGCACGGCGGTGAGCGGCACGGCGGTCGGCGGCACGGCGGTCGGCGCCGGCCTGAGGGGCTCGCCCGTGTCGCGTGGCGGGCGGGCGTCGTACCGGCGGTGCCGGCGCTCGGCCCGGTCCAGGACGCACTGCACGCCCCGCCGCCCGCGCGGGGTGGCGTGCGGCGGGTGGGAGCCCGTCGCACGTCCGGCGTCAGGGTCGTCAGGGTCGTCAGGGCCGGCAGCGTGGTCGGCGAGGACGCCGCCGTTGGCGAGGAAGGTGTCCCGGTCGGTGGTGGAGGCCCAGAAGCGGTGCAGCCCGCGGCCGGTCCTGAGGGTGAGCGGGACGTAGGCGCCGCGGGCGATGTCCCGGACGAGGTCGTCGAACTGGCGGCCCCTCGGGTCCCAACGCGGGTGGTGGTGCCTGCAGTTGCCGCTCCCCCGGGGCGGGCAGGACGCCGAGGTGCGGTCGCACCGTTCCAGTGTGAGGGCGCGGACGCCGCCGCGGACGAGCAGGTCGCGGCGGTCGCGGATCGCGGCGGCCGGGAGGTTGTCGGTGCGTGTCCAGTGGACGGCGTCGATCAGCGGGGCACCGGCGTCGACCGTGTGCCAGACGGCGGTGATCCCGGCCGCGCGGGCGGCTGCGTCGCGTTCGCGGGCCGTTCCGGCGGCGAGGTAGGACAGTTGGGGCCGGAACCCGTACCGGCGACCGCCCGCACCGGTGACCAGCACCTCGGGCCGGCGCCTGCCCGGTCCGCCGGCCGCCGCGACCTCGACCCGGTGGCCGTCGGCCTCCGCGGCCCGCACGTACCGCTCCCGGTACGCCTGGTGCGCGTCGCTCTCGAAGTAGTGGTGGCGGCGGACCGGATTGTGGTGGGCGGCGATCCGGAGCCCGCCGCGTTCGTAGACGTACATCCATTCGGGCCGGTCCGGCCGGTTCTCCAGGCAGTCCGGGCAGTACAGGCCGCGCTGTTCGACGGGCCTGCGGTCGGCGAGCAGCTGCTGCCACAGGCCGGGATGTGCGGGGTGTCCGAGGTCGTCACGGTCGAGGTCGAGAACCGCGCCGATGCGGGAGCAGAACACCGGGTTTCGTTGGGGGAGTTCACCGTCGAAATTGTCCATGGCATCTCATTTCTGCCATCAACCACCGAGGTAACGGGCCTGGCCTACGGGCTCCCAATGCCCCGTCGGCCAGGAAAACCAACGTGCCGACCGCCGTAATCCTTCCGGGTTCCCCCCACCTGCCGGGGATTGTCCGGAAACCGACCCGCGGCCGGACGCAGCGGAAACTCCCGCCCCATCAGCAGCACGGAATGGCTTTCCCGCGCCGCCGGCGAAATGAATCGCGACGGACGCCCACCGGCGGCCGAAGCGGGCCCGGGCGTCGAGTGTGAGACGTCAGGCACGACGAGCCAGCGAGTCAGGAGACGCCCCAGGCCACCTGGAGGGTCCCGGAAGGGGTGCTGCTAGCCTGCTCTGCATGATCGGGAAGGGCCCCAGAGAGCGAATGTCCAGCGTGCCGGCGGCAAACGGTCCACAGCGGGCTCTCATCATCTCGAGCTTCGTCAGTCGGGTGGGCAACGGACTGTTCAACAGCGCTGCGGTGCTCTACTTCACGCTGGTCGTGCACCTTCCCGCCGCACAGGTCGGTCTCGGCCTCACGATCGCCGGGCTGACCGGGCTCCTGGCCGGGATCCCGGCGGGGAATCTGGCCGACCGGTACGGGCCGCGCACGGTCTGGCTGACGACCCTCGCGATGCAAGCCGCGACGATGACCGCTTTCGTCTTCATCCACAGCTGGGTCACGTTCACGCTCATCGCCACCCTGGACCGGCTGGCAGCAACGGCGAGCGGCGCCGCGGGCGGTGCGCTCATGGCCCGCGTCGGCGGCGAACGCCCGGCCGCGTTCAGGGCGAGACTCCGCACGTTCGTCAACCTCGGTGTGGTCCTGGGCACCCTCGGCTCCGCCTTCGCCGTCTCGGTCGACACCCGCGCGGCATACACCGCGCTCATCCTCGCCAACGCCGCCAGCTTCGCCTGCGCCGGCCTGATCGCCCTGGTCGGCGTCCCGAACTACCAACCCCTGTCCCGGCCCCGGGAGCACCACGGCTGGGCGGTCCTGGCCGACCGGCCGTACGTGTCCTTCGTCGCGCTCTACGGCGCCATGGGCCTGCAGTACCAGACCGTCTCCCTGCTGCTGCCGATCTGGCTCTCCGCGCACACCGACGCGCCCCGCTGGACCGTGGCGGCGGTCTACGCGGTCAACAGCGGGGTGTGCGTGCTGCTCCAGAGCAGGATCGGCTCCCGGGTGGAAACACCGCGCCAGGGCGGCCGGGCGTTCCGCCTCGCCGGGCTGCTCTTCCTGGCCAGTTGCCCCTTGATGGCCCTGACCGCGGACGTTCCGGCCTGGGTCGCGCCAGGGCTCGCCGTCCTCGCCGTCTGCGTGCACAGTCTCGGAGAGGTATGGGAGTCGTCGGGCGGCTACACGCTCGCCTTCGGTCTCGCCCCCGACCACGCCCAGGGGCAGTACCAGGGCCTCTTCGGCATCGGCTTCGGCGCCGGACAGGCCTTGGCCCCGGTGGTCCTGACGGCAGTAGTCCTCGGACTCGGACACGCGGGCTGGCTGCTGCTCGGCGCGTTCTTCGCGGCTCTGGGGGCGGCAGGCCCGCCGGTGGCCGCGTGGGCGGAGCGGACCCGTCCCACGAGCCAGGACACGGCCGGCGCTGCACAGGGCCGGTCAGGCGAGGCCCCGCTGCTCGACGCCAACTGATGTGCGGTTCCGGGGAGTCCACTGGTGTCCAGTGGTCATGGGCAGTCAGCGCACGGTGTGCGGTCGCGAGGGAGTCCGGCTCTGTCCTCACACACCGACGTTGGATTCCGTCCCCTCGTCCGTGGAGGCGATCCCTCTGGCCGGTGTCCATGTGGAGCGCTTGCGGGCCAGTTCCTTGCCCTCCAAGGGCAGGGCCTCGGCGACCAGCAGTCGCGGCAGTAGGTCCGGTTCCAAGGTCATCGCACGGAAGACGAGTGCGACGGTCACGTCGTGGTCGGGACGGTGCACGATCTCGACCGCGTCCTCCGCGCGGATATCGCCGGGTTCGATCACGCGAAGGTACGCGCCGGGCCGTGCCGCCTGCGTGAAGCGCTTGATCCAGCCGTCGCGCTCCAGCCAGCCCTGGAAGGTGGCACACGGGATCCGCGCGCACGACACCTCCAGGACGACGTCCGGCCCGATCCGCCAACGCTCACCGATCAGGGCCCCGTTGACGTCCAGGCCCAGGCTCGTGAGGTTCTCCCCGAAGACGCCGTTCCGAAGCGGCCTGCCCAACTCGGCCTCCCAGGCGTCGAGGTCCTCGCGCGCGTAGGCGTAGACGGCCTGGTCGACGCCGCCGTGGTGCTTCACGTCGTACACCCGGTCACCAAGGAGGCCGACCTCGCCGCTGCCCTTGGGGCCAGGCGCGGTGACGGGGACCGGGCCGTGGACGGGCTGCTTGTCGATTCCCGTCGCGTTCAGGCCCTTCCACGGGTTGGGCCGGGGCCTGCCGACATTGACGGAGAGCAGCTTCATGAGAGGTGACGGTACGGGTCCGTCAACGCTGCCGCGACTCATTTCCCGGCCACGCGGCACATCCGACGACGGGGGCCGCCAGGAAGACCCGATCGAGAGGGCCACGGCCGGCGGCCGCCCCTGGCCCTGTGCTGCTCAAGCTGACCGGATCCAGGGTGCGCGGGCAATCCCAGGCTCGCCGTCGCCGTCGCCGACCGACTGGACGGGACCGTGGTGCATGAGTTCGACGAAGTCGGTGTTCCGGTCCCTCCGATTCCTCCCCACTGGTGAAATCGCATGACCGGACTGTGGGGCCGCCGCGCGCTGGAGTATCAGACCCGTGGAATGGACCTGCTGCTGTCCGGGAATTCGCCGCTGGGCGAAGTCCTGGCCCCCTCAGCCCCGTTGCTGGACGGGATTGCCGTATGCCCGATCGACGTCGCCGACCAGGTCCGGCGCGACCGGCTCATGCGAGGCTGGACGGACGAGACGCCGCGCCCCACCGACCACCACGCGCGATCTGCTTCTGAGACACGCCTGGTCGGTCCTTGCGGTCGGCGTCCGACGGGGCGAAGCGGGCGACCAGGTCGCCGGCGGTGAGGCGGTCCAGCGACTCGGGGGCGGCGTCGAGCGGCCCGGGGTAGAGCCGGTACGCGGTGCCCGAGAGCTGTTCCGGTGCCGGGATGTCGCCGTCGACCAGCGCGACCAACGCCCGCCGCCGGGCGAGCAGTCGGGCGAGGTGCGCGGGCGCGGCGGGATACGCGTCGTCCGGGTCGCGGAGCGTGCGCAGGCGCGCCGCGAACTCCGCGGCCGGCTCGGCCGAGCGGCGGCGCCAGACTCGGACCCCACGGCCACCGCCGCCTCCCGCGCCACCGCCGTCCCGGTCGCGGACCACGACCTCATCCGTCGACCCGGCGGCCAGCGCGCCGGCCAGGTCCCACAGGGTGGCGCGGCTGCCCGGCGAGAAGTGGGTGAGTACGTCCTCGCTGAGGCGGCCGACCTCCTCGTGGTAGCGGCGGACGCTGTGGAAGCCGCCGTCGGCACCGGTGTTGAGGTCGGTCCAGGTGTACCGGCGGTCCGCCAAGTCGATGATCATCGGGACGCAGACCTTGGCGTCCCCGGCGAGGTCGAGCCGCTGTCTGACGGCCTTGGGGTCGTAGTGGCCGGTGCCACTCCCGGCGCCTTCCCCCAGTTGGAGGAATCCGGCGAACGCGTCGGTGAGTTGCTCGAACGCCACGTCGTTGTAGCTGAACACGATCATCACCGCGTAGCGGGAGCCGTCCGCCGCGAGCCGCGCGAGGTCAAGGTCGACGAACTCGGTGGCGCCGTGCGGCGGGGGCGCGCTGACGTAGTCCCCGGAGTGGACGGCGGCGCGGTCGCCGTGCACCAGTTGGGTGTAGTCGCAGAGCCCCGTGAAGCGCCAGTCGGCGTCGTACAGCGCGAGCGACAGGTCGAGGTCGACGCGCAGGTGCTCGGGCTGCATCCAGTGCAGGAAGAGCCGCAGCCGGTCGCCCCGGGGCAGTCGCTGGCGGCTACCGCGCGGCACGCTGACCAGGGTGCGGGCGGCGGCGCGCTCGGCGAACGGGGCCACCAGGTCGTCGAGGCCCTCGTCCAGCAGGGCCACGTCGTACCGGTCGCCTGCGGCCCGGCGCAGCAGCTCCGCCTCGATCAACGCGCAGACCTGGCCGCTCAGTCCGGCCGGCACCACGGTGCCGTGGTCCTCCTTGGCGTGCGCCAGCGACACCGTCCCACGGGGGAAGTACAGCCGCCGCTCGCCCTGGGTGCGCGGGCCGCGAAGCCGCCCGTACGCGCCGAGCAGCGGACCCGGAGCGACCCGGCCGAGCGCGGGCCCGACGGTGCGCAGCAGCTCCTCGGGGAGGGCGGCACCGGGCGCGGTGGCCGCGTGCACCCGCAGGACGTGGTGGAGCCGCCGGACCAGCTCGCCGGGCCTGCGGGCCAGCACCCGCACGGCGGCGGTCACGTCGCCGGCCGCGAGCCGTTCCTCGACCTGCCCGGCGAAGCCGGTGAACGCCAGCCTGGTGCGACCGGCTGTCTCGACGGCGCGCAGCGGAGCCGGTGGGTCGGTGAACTCGGCGCCCAACGGGTGGTGTTGGAGATCGTTCTCGCGCAGCAGGAAGAAGGCCGCCGCGACCGCGGGGAAGCGGCCGCGGTGTTCGAACGGGTGCAGCAGCTCGCCGGCCCGCAGCCAGGCCGACCGGTGGCGGCGCAGGTCCTCGGCCAGCGCGGCCGGGCCCATCGCGTCCAGGATCGCCAGCAGTTCGCGGCGCAGCGGCCGGGACAGGTTGCGCAGGCGCAGCCGGCGGGCGGTGGCCGGCAGGAGGTCGGGCTCGGCGCCCGACCAGGCCCAGAGCAGCCGCAGGACGTCCGTCGCGGTGTCGATCCGCTCGGCCAGGACGGGCAGGGCGCGTTGCCCGTCCCGGCGCAGCAGGGCGGCCAGCACGGTGGCCTTGGACTCGCGCAGCGGAATCTGCGCGGGGAGCCGCTCGGCCAGGTCGTCGGGAGCGTTGGCGAGCAGGGCTGCGAGGTCGTCACGGTCCTGCGGGGACAGCGGGGTGCGGCGCGCCAGCAGCCGGTCGAACTCGGCCGTGGCCGCGGTGAGACCGTCGTCCTCGATCAGTCGCAGCGGGCGCAGGACCTGCTCGCCGCCGAAGTCCTCGGCGGCCTTGCGGCCCGCCCGGTTGTCCTCGCCGAGGAAGGGCTCGGCGCCCAGCGGCGTGCCGCAGACCGGGCACTGGCCGCCGCGCCCGTCGGCGGCCAGGCCTTCGTGGCAGGCGGCGCAGAGCAGGTGGGCGCAGAGGGCCAGGGCGCCGATGCCCGCCTCCTCGGCGGCCTTTCCGCAGTGCGCGCACGGCTGGCGGGGCTGGTTGAGCAGGAACGCCCGGATCTGGCGGGAGTAGGCGAGGTGCGCGTGGTCGGGCACCGCGTCGGGGAACCGGCGGAACAGCGCGAGGTGGCGGCGGTCCGCACCGAGCAGGTGGTCGATCCGGGCGAGCAGCCCGTCACCCACCTCGGCGAGCCGGACGGGCGCGAGCCGTGCCAGCGCGGAACGCAGCCGGGCGGTCAGCAGGTAGCCGCGCCCGGCGAGGTCGGCGTCCAGGGCCACCAGACCCTGGACGCTCCACGGATCCGCGGCGGGGAGCTGGTCGCCGGGCGGTACGCAGACCGAGCCGCGCCGGCGGAGGAGGAAGCAGTCGAGGTCGACGTCGACGATGGCCGAGGCGACTCGGGGCATACGAAAAGGTCCCCCTGGGAGATGGAAGAAGAGGAGGGGCGGAAAGGGGACGCGCTGACATTGTCAGGGTGTGGTGGAGAAGGAAGCGCGTCGCGGAGCCGCCCGCTGCGCCACCATAGCCGAGCGGATCCGTGGTGCCCACCGATTAATGCGCGGCCCTCGCGGCGGCGCAACCGCCGCGCCTCCGGGGCCCGTTCACGAGTCTGGTGGCACGCCGGATCAGGCGGCGGCGTGCTCGGGCCCGCGGCTGGCCCGGCGGCCAGGCCG
Organism: Kitasatospora sp. NPDC022785; assembly: GCF_055561295.1. NCBI lineage: Bacteria > Bacillati > Actinomycetota > Actinomycetes > Kitasatosporales > Streptomycetaceae > Kitasatospora > Kitasatospora sp. NPDC022785. The sequence goes on from NZ_JBVHHB010000006.1 coordinate 284,453, forward strand.
CCCAGGCCGCCCAGGCGGCGATCCGGTCGGGCCACGGCGGGTCAGGGCACGTCGGCCCAGGCGGCGGCGTGCTCGAACCACGGCGGGTCAGGGCACGTCGGCCCGGGCGGCGGCGTGCTCAACCGTGTTGGATCAGCCGGCCAGGACCACCGTGGCCGGGGTGGGGGCCGGTGCGGCGGGCGGCGCCTCCTCGGCGAGGCGGCGGTGCTCCTGGGGGGTGAGGCCGCGGACCCGTTTGAAGGCGGCGCTGAGGGCGAAGGCGTTGCTGTAGCCGACCCGGCGGGCCACCGAGGCGACGGTGTGTCCCGGGTCGCGGAGCAGGTCGGCGGCCAGGGCCAGCCGCCAGGTGGCCAGGTAGGCCATGGGTGGTTCGCCGACCAGCGACGTGAAGCGGCGGGCCAGTCCGGCACGGGAGACGCCGACCTCGGCGGCCAGCGCGGCCACCGTCCACGGACGGGCCGGGTCATCGTGCATCAGCCGCAGGACGGAGCCGACGACCGGGTCGTGCTGGGCCCGGTACCAGGCAGGTGCGCCGCTGTCCGGGGCGGCGAGCCAGCTGCGCAGCACGCCGACGACGAGGAGGTCGAGGAGGCGGTCCAGGACCAGCTCCTGGCCGGGCTCGTCGCGGGTCAGTTCGGTGGTCAGAAGGCGGACCAGGGTGTCCTCGGTCGAGGCGGCGTCCTCCCCGGCCGGGCGGATCAGCAGGGTGGGCAGGTGGTCCAACAGCCGCCGGCCGATCTCGTGTTCGGCCTGGTACGTGCCGGAGAGCAGGACGGAGTGGTTCTCGTCGCCGGGCCGGACCTCTCCCCAGGTGCGGACTCCGAGGGCCATCGAGGCGGAGACGTCCGCGCCGTCGCGCGAGCAGGCCTGGCCCGGGCCGATCACCACCTGCACCGGGGTCTCCGGGGTGTCGGCGACGGTGTAGGGCTCCGGTCCGCGCACGATCGCCACGTCGCCGGGACGTAGGAGCACCGGGGCGCCGCCCTCCGGCAGGATCCAGGCGTCCCCGCGGACCGCGGTGACCACCGCCAGCGGCGCGCCGTCCTCGATCCGCAGGGACCACGGCGGGCTGAGGATCGAGCGGAGCAGGAACGCGCCCCGGGCCTTGGGGCCGTCGAGCAGGCCGGTGAGCGTGTCCATGGGGTAATCCTAGACGCGTGGACATGGATTGACGCGGCGTCATTTGAGAGAGTCTTGAGAAGTCGGGCGGGCAGCGCCCGGCCGTCCGGTGGATGATCGGCAGAGCAACTGCCGTCGGTGACGACGCGGGTGCGCGGCAGGGCCGCCGGCAGCGACGCCGCGGCCGCAACGCCGCCGGCCGGAAAGAGGGATGAGCCCGATGGAACTGTCGCGTGTGATCGCGCTCGTGGCCGCCACGATCACCACCGGACTGAGCGCGGGGCTGTTCTACGCCTACGCGTGCTCGGTGATGCCGGGCCTGCGGGGGACGGAGGACCGGACGTTCATCGACGTGATGCAGCGCATCAACGTGGCGATTCTCAACGGGTGGTTCCTGCTGGGCTTCGTCGGGGCTCTGGTGACCACGGCGGTGGCGGTGGCGCTGCACCTGCCGGCCGACGGGCACCGGATTCTGCCGGCGGTGGTGGCGGCACTGGTCTTCTATGCGGCCTCGCTGGTGGTGACGCGGGTGATCAACATTCCGCTGAACGACGCGCTGGCCGCCGCCGGGGAGCCGGGACGGATCGCGGACCCGGCGGCGGTGCGCGGCCGCTTCGAGGCGCGGTGGGTGCGGTGGAACGTGGCCCGGGCGCTGCTCTGCACGGCGGCGCTCGGGTGCCTGTGCTGGGCGCTGGTGCTGCACGGCAACGCGACGGGCTGAGCCCGCCCGGGCCAGTTCTCGCCGAATTGGTCCAGACCTATTGACGTTGTGTCAGGGGCGCTCCTACGCTTCCCTGCGATCGCGGTACGCGCCCCGGGCACCCCACGCCTGTCAGGGCCGTGACATCCGCGGTCGGGCTTCCCGCCGACCACCCCCACAGTCACTCGCCATGGCCCTCCCCCGCACCGGCCCCCGCACGGGCCCACCGGGCCATGGCCGGAAAGGGAGCACACGTCATGATCCGACGGACCGTACGGCTGCTGGGCGCCGCCCTGGCCCTCGCACTCGCGGCGCCGGTGAGCGCCGCCACCGCCGCCTCCACCGCACCCGGCACCACCACCCCCGGCACCACCGCCCCCGCAGCGGCCGCCGGGCCCGCCACCGCCGGCAACACCGCCGCGGGTAGCACCTGCGCGGTGAAGTCCCGCCCCACCGGCAAGGTGCTGCAGGGCTACTGGGAGAACTGGGACGGCGCGGCCAACGGCGTCCACCCGCCGCTCGGCTGGGTCCCGATCACCGACAGCCGGATTCCCGCGCACGGGTACAACGTCGTCACCGCGGCCTTCCCGGTGATCCTCTCCGACGGCACCGCCCTCTGGCAGGACGGCATGGACAGCACCGTCAAGGTGCCCACCCCCGCCGAGGTGTGCCAGGCCAAGGCCGCCGGGCTCACCGTCCTGATGTCCATCGGCGGCGCCGCGGCCGGCATCGACCTCGGCTCCAGCGCGGTCGCCGACCGCTTCGTGGCCACCATCGTGCCGATCCTCAAGGCCAACAACTTCGACGGAATCGACATCGACATCGAGACCGGCCTGGTCGGCAGCGGCAGCATCACCAGCCTCTCCCCCTCCCAGGCCAACCTGATCCGGATCATCGACGGCATCCTCGCCCAGATGCCGGCCGGCTTCGGCCTCACCATGGCCCCCGAGACCGCCTACGTCACCGGCGCCAGCATCGTCTACGGCTCCATCTGGGGCGCCTACCTGCCGGTCATCAAGAAGTACGCCGACAACGGCCGGCTCTGGTGGCTGAACATGCAGTACTACAACGGCAGCATGTACGGCTGCGTCGGCGACTCGTACTCCGCCGGCACCGTCCAGGGCTTCACCGCCCAGACCGACTGCCTCGACAAGGGCCTGACCGTCCAGGGCACCACCGTGAAGGTCCCGTACGACAAGCAGGTGCCGGGCCTGCCCGCCCAGCCCGGCGCGGGTGGCGGCTACATGACGACAAGTCAGGTGGCCCAGGCCTGGAACACGTACGGCAGCGGGGCCTCCGGCAAGCTCAAGGGCCTGATGACGTGGTCGCTGAACTGGGACGGCTCCAAGAACTGGACCTTCGGCAACAACGTCAAGTCGCTCCAGGGGCGTTGATCCGGCCGCGCACCCCGGAGCGCGACCGGCCCGCGCCCCGACCGCAGCCCGGCACAACACCCGGAAGAACGGCCCGAAGCCCCCGGCGGCGCTCAGCGCGTCGTCGGGGGCTTCGGGCCTTTCGGGGGCCTCGGGGGCCTCGGGAGCATCGGGGGCGTCGGGGGCTTGTCGCGCAGGGGGGCCAGTTCGCGGGCGAGGGTGGCCACGTCCAGCGCGATCCGCCGGGCGATCTCGCGCGACCCCGCCGCCGCGGGCAGCCCGCGGCTCCAGGAGCGAGCGTGCGCCGGACCGTCGTGCGCCATGTGGAAGTTGAGCCGCAGCGCCCCGCCCAGGTCGACCAGGCTGATCAGGAAGTGCGTGTCGGACAGGTCGATCGTCACCTCGTTGCCGATGCACGAACAACCGACGAGATCGCCTATCTCCTCCTCCGCAAGGTACTTGGCGAGCGGGATCGCCCTGCCCTCCACACGGAACGGTCGCAGTGCGGGATTCACGGTGGCTGCCGCCCCTTCGCCGGGTCGTCGCTGTGCCCGCCATGATTCTAGAACCCACCCTGCCCGGCCAAGTCACCGGCACCCCACCGGACTTGGGCGACAGCACAGAGGGGGCGCAGAGGGAGCACGGCGACGCGCAGGGGCGCGACCCGGCCCGGCCCCCGGGCGCCGGTTCAGCGCGAGGCGCGGGCGTGCAGGAACAGGGCACGGATCAGCGCGGCCAGACCCGCCGTGCAGAGTGCGGTGCGCAGCATGTTGGTGGCCACCCAGGTGGACTCGAACCGGGCGCGCACCGCGGCGAAGTCCGCGATCTGCGACGGGTCCCCGGCCTGCGCCAGTTCGTTGTTGAGCGGGATGTTGACGGCCATCGTGACGATCAGCGCCGCAAGGTAGAGCAGGGTCGCGGCGCCGGCCCAGATCGCGGCGGTGCGGCGCCCGGCGCGGTACTGGAGGTAGGCGGCGGCTCCGGTGACCGCCAACGCCCCGACGAAGACCAGGCCGAAGAGGCCGTTCCCGATCGCCTTGTTGATGTTCTGCATCGCCGTGACGTACGTCCGGTCGTCGCCCTTCGCCAGGCCCGGCATGACGGACACGTCGAAGGCGAAGAAGAGGCCGGCCATCAGGCCCATAGCCACCGCGGCGGTCGCGAGCAGCGGTCCGGCGGCCCGGGCACGGCCGTCGGCCGCCGACGGGGCGGCGGGGGTGGCGGCGGAGAAGGCGGGGGCGGTGGTCTGGTCGTGGCGCATCGGGGTTCCTTCGGTCGGACGGCGGTGGGGCAGGCGGGCGGGAGGGCGGGGGCCGACCCGGGCGGCGGCCCGGGACGGCGGCCCCGGGCATCGGTGAGCAGCGGTCCGGCGCCGGCGACGGGGACCTCGTACGGTCCCCGGGCCGGGGCAGGGGGTGGGTCAGGCGTCCCAGACGCCGGTGGCGGCCGCAGCACGGGCGAACTCGGCGAAATCCCTGGGTTCGCGGCCCAGCGCCCGCCGGACACCGTCCGACAGATGGGCGTTGCGGCCGTCGAGGATCAGCGTGAACAGTTCGGCGAACTCGCCCGGCAGCCCGGCCACGGCCAGCACCGCACGGTACTCCTCCACGGTGACGGCGGTGAACCGGATCTCCCGCCCGGTGGCAGCCGACAGCTCGGCCGCGACGTCGGCGAAGGAGAGCAGACGCGGCCCGGTCAGCTCGTACACCCGGCCGTCGTGGCCGTCCTCGGTCAGCGCCGCCACCGCGACGTCCGCGATGTCGTCCGCGTCCACGAACGGCTCGACCGCGGCTCCGGTGGGCAGGGCCAACTCCCCTGCCAGGACCGGCTCCAGGAAGAAACTCTCGTCGAAGTTCTGGTTGAACCAGGCGCACCGCACCACGGTCCAGCCCGTGCCGGCCCCGCGGACCGTCTCCTCGGCGGCGCGGGCCGCCTCCTCGCCGCGGCCCGACAGCAGGACGAGCCGCTCCACGCCGGCCTTAGCCGCCAGCCGGGAGAAGGCCCCGACCGCCTCGACCGCCCCCGGGAACGCGAGGTCCGGGTAGTAGGAGAGGTACACGGCCCGGACCCCTTCCAGGGCCGGCGCCCAGGTGCTCTCGTCGTTCCAGTCGAACGGGACTGGGGCGGTGCGCGAGCCGATGCGCACGTCCCGCCCGCGGGCGGCCAGACGCTCGGCCACGCGTCGGCCGGTCTTCCCCGTCCCGCCCGTCACCAGGACGAGGAGGCCGGCGGGGCCCCCGGGACGGGCGGCGGGGCGCTGCTGCGCGTCCTGCGTGGTCTCCGTCGTCTGCACGGTCTGCGTGGTCTGCGTGGTCTGCGCGTCATCCGTCATGGCAACCAGTCAATTCCACCGCGGGCCGGCGGACCATAGCCGCCGAGCTCAGCTCCATACGCACGCGTCTACGCGGCTCCGGCTCAACGCCGCTCCGACTCGGCACCGCTCCGATTCAACCTGGCTCCGGCTCAACGCCGCTCCGGCGAGCCGCCCACGCGCGGTGGCGCCGGCCGAGCGCCGTCGAACAGGCCTTGAGCGACCTCCGACCGGCCGTTCCCCGACAGCACGCGCCCCGGTCGGCCGCCCGGTCAGACCTGGTACTGGTACGGGGTCATGGTGGTCAGGACGGCGAAGCCCAGGCGTTCGAGGATCGGACGGCTCTGGTCGGAGGCGTCGACGCGGAGGTACTCGTAGCCGAGGTCGGCGGCGATCCGGGCACGGTGGGCGACCAGCGCCCGGTAGACGCCGCGCCCCCGCCAGTCGGCCAGCGTCCCGCCGCCCCAGAGGCCGGCGAATCCGGTACCGGGGTGCAGCTCCATCCTGGCCGAGCACACCGGGATCTCGCGGCCGTCCTGGTGGGCGACGGCGAGGTGGACGCGGAAGGTGTCCGGGCTCTCCGCGAGCTGGGCCAGGATCCGTCGGCCCAGCCGGGTGCCGTCGGTGCCGAAGGCCTGCTCGTGGACGGCGACCACCTGCGCCACACCGGCCTCGTCGGTGACCTCGCGCAGCTCGATCCCGGCCGGCGCGTCCGTGGCCGCGGTGCGGCGGAGGACGTCGGCGATGTCGGCGACCAGCAGGGTCTCGCTCTCATCCGGGGTGAAGCCGGCGGCCGACAGCCGGTCGGCGAGATCGCCCGGCCGGTCGTGGGCATACAGCGTCCACTCGAAGTCCTGGCCGAGCCCGGTGTAGTGGCGCACCTGCTCGGCGATCGCGGCGTCGGCGCTCCCGGCGTCGAGGTCCGACCAGACGATGCCGTTCCAGACGCTGTCGGGCCCGGTCCGGCGCACCACGTCCGCGGTTCGCTCGATCCGGGCGGCGGGGGTCTCGGGCTGGGCGCCGCGACGCATCCGGGCGTCGAGGAGGGCGAGCAGCTTGTCATGATCCGCATTCATGCGTGCACCTCACCACCCCCGGGACCATCAGGACAAGCGAATTCCGCAGGTGCGGCCCGGTTGGGCCCGCCGCCCGGCCCGGGCCTCGACGGGCTGCCAGGCGGGGCGGCCGAGTGGGGCGGCCGGGCGGGCGGGCGGGTCCGGTCACCGGTACAGCCTCGACGGCCTCAGCGACTCCGGCCGTGGTCAGCGGCCTGATCAGCTTCGGCAACGTCGGCGGCTCCAGCGGCCACGGCGACCGCGGCGGCTCCAGCGGCCACGGCGGCCACGGCGGCTTCAACGGAGGGTGGCGGTCACCACGGTCGCGTCGAGGTCCTCGCACCAGGAGAGGACCGCGTCCAGCCCTGCCGAACCGGCGACGGCGAGCGCCTCGGGGGCCTGGCGTTCGCTGGTCTCGAAGAGCAGCGACCCGCCGAGTGCCAGCCACTGCGGTGCCTCCCCGGCCACCCGGCGCAGCACGTCCAGGCCGTCCGCGCCGCCGTCCAGTGCCGGGCGCGCCTCGTGCACGCGGGCCTCCGCGGGCAGCAGCTCGATGTCGGCGGTGGGTACGTAGGGGACGTTCGCCAGCAGCACGTCCACCCGGCCGCGCAGGGAGGTGGGCAGCGGCTCGAACAGGTCGCCCTGGAACACCCGACCGCCGACGCCGGCCAGGTTCCGGCGGGCACAGCCGACGGCGGCCTCGTCGACGTCCGCCGCGTACACCTCGACCGGCGTGCCGACCACGGCCGCGAGCGCGGCGGCCAGGGCGCCGCTGCCGCAGCAGAGGTCGACCACGAGCGCGCCCTCGGGCGTCAGCCCGGCGGCCGTCCGGACCAGGAACTCGCTGCGGCGCCGGGGCACGAAGACACCCGGGTCCACCGCCACCCGCAGACCGGCGAACTCCGCCCAGCCGACCACGTGCTCCAGCGGGCGCCCCTGCGCGCGGGAGCGGACCATCACCGCCAGCTCCGCCGGCGTCGCCGCGGCGTCGAGCAGAATGCGCGCCTCGTCCTCGGCGAACACACACCCGGCCGCGCGCAGACGGGCGGCCACGGACGAACGCAACAGCGAAGAGGAAAAAACAGACAAAGGAGAAACCCCTCAAAGACCAGGCAGAAGAAACCATCCGCCAGGGCTCCCCGAGGGACTGTCACCGAACCGGCACGGCACCGTCAGAGGTGCGGCGCCACGCCGTCACGGCCGTTCCCGGGGAGCACCCGCTCCGACACACCGGTAATGGGTCTCACCTCCCCGAGTCCGCAGTCACATTCGGCGCGGCAACCCTACCGCACCCCCGGGCAGCCTCACTTCCCGGCGGCGGGCCCGGCCGGGGTGGTATCCAGGGGTGATGACGACCTCCATCGATTCCGGCAAGCCTCCCTTCGACGCCGTGCTGTGCGACATCGACGGCGTGATCCGCTTCTTCGACCACCGCGAGACCGCCCGCCTCGAACACGCGGCGGGCCTGTCCGAGGGCGACACCGCGCGTGCCGCCTTCGGCCCCGGGGTCGTGGAGCCGTTGGTCAGCGGTTCGCTCACCCGCGAGCAGTGGGCGCAGGCCGTCGCCGAGCGGCTTGCCGCAGACGGCGTTCCGGCGGGTGCGGCCGCCGAGCTGGCCGCCGCCTTCACACAGCCGACGGTCCGGGTGGACGCCGCCGTGGTCGACCTGCTCCGCCGGGTCCGGGAGCGCTGCACCGTCCTGCTCGTCACCAACGCCACGCTGTGGCTCGACGAGGACCTCGCCGCGCTCGGGCTCGCCGACCTCGCCGACGGGGTGGTCAACAGCGCCCGCGTGGGCGCGGCCAAGCCCGACCCGCAGATCTACCGGATCGCCGCGGACCGGGCCCGGACGACCCCCGGCCGCTGTCTCTTCATCGACGACCGGCCGGAGAACGTCGAGGCGGCCCGCCGCCTCGGCATGACCGGGCTGCTCTACCGCGAGCCCGCCGACCTTCGACGGGTGCTCACACCCCTCCTCGGCCTGGCACCCGAAGCCGACCCGCGCTGAGACCACCCCGCGCCCCTGTTCCGCGCAGCGCCGGCCGGCTCCCGTCGCAATCGCCTCGGGTCGGGGCAGCCTGGTCGGCCGCCCCGGCTGCCCCGGCTGCCCCGGCTGCCCCGGCTGCCCCGGCTGCCCCGGCGCCCGGCATCACGATCGTGGCGGATTCCGCAACGGTCCGGGAAAGGCGGCCATACCGCTGGGGACGGCCGTCATCGCCGCCGCGGTGGCGCGGCCGACGCCCCGTCGTCCGGCCCGGCCGGGCCGGCGGGCCGACGCCGTTGGGGGGCGAAGCCGTCGGCAGAGTCCTCAGGCCAGGTAGTCGGCGACCAGCTCGGCGAATTCCTCCGGGGTGACGATCCGGATCCCGAGCTCCTCGGCCTTGGCCCGCTTGGATCCGGCCTTCTCACCCGCGACCAGCAGCGTGGTCCGCTTGGACACCGAGGAGGAGGCCTTGCCACCCGCCCGCTCGATCAGCTCGTTCACCGCATTGCGGGACAACTCCGCCAGTGGCCCGGTCATCGTGCCGGTGACGACGACGCTCTGGCCGGCCAGCGGTGCCGGCGCCCCGGTCTCCTCCTCCGCGCCGGACCCGTCGGCAGTGCCGGCGGCGATGACGGCGGCGGCGGGCGCGGTGACGGCGGTGCCGACGCCCTGGGCCGCCAGCCGGTCCAAGAGTCCTGCCACGTCGGCCAGTTCGGCGACGATGACGGCCGCCTTCTCCACCCCGATGCCGTCCACTCCGGCGAGCGCCTCGGCGTCGGCGGCCCGGATGGCCGTCATGCTGCCGAAGTGCGCCGCGAGCCGGCGGGACATCGTCCGTCCGGTGCCTCGGATCCCGAGGGCGCAGAAAACCCGGTTCAGCGGCTGGGAGCGGGCGGTCTCGATGGCGGCGATCAGGTTGTCGGCGCTGGTGTCGCCCATCCGCTCCAGGGAGAGCAGCTGCTCACGGGTGAGGGTGAACAGGTCCGCGAGGTCGGCGACCAGACCGGACTCCACCAGCTGGACGGCACGGGTGCCGCCGAGCCCCTCGATGTCCAGCTGGTCCCGCCCGGCGGCGTAGATGATCGAGGCGACGGCCTGGCAGCCGCGGCCGCGCACGCAGCGCCACCGCTGCTCGGAGGCGTCGATGGCGTCACCGCAGCGCGGGCAGGCCGCCGGGAAGGCGATCGGCTGCTCGGCGCCGGTCCGCTCGTCCACCAGCGGCGCCTCGACCCGCGGGATGACGTCGCCCGCGCGGTAGACGAACACCTGGTCGCCGATCATCAGGCCGCGGCGCTCGATGTCGGCCGGGTTGTGCAGGGTGGCGTAGGTGACGGTGACACCGTCGATCACCACCGGCTCCAGGACGGCCCGCGGCGCGATGATGCCCGTCCGGCCGACGTTCCACTCGACACCGAGCAGCCGGGTGACCTTGTGCTGCGCCTGGAGCTTGCGGGCGACCGCCCAGCGCGGGGCACGGGAGCCGGAACCGGCCTCCTCCTGATCGGCGACCGCGTCGGCCTTCACCACCACGCCGTCGATGCCGAACGGCAGTGCGGCGCGCAGGGCGGCGATCTCGTCGATCCGCCGGCGCACCTCGTCCAGCGTGGTGCAGCGCCGCGGGCGGGCGACGGTGCTCGCCGCGGTGTTGGCGCCCAGCCCGGCGAGGTGGGCCAGCAGCTCCCCGTGGTCGAGCCCGGGCAGGCCGACCGCCCCGTACGCGAAGAAGGTGAGCTCGACCCGGTAGGGCCGGTCCTTGGCACGCAGGGTGCCGGCGGCGCCGCTGCGGGGGTGGGCGAACGGGGTGGCGCCGTGCTCGGTGCGGACGGCGTTGGCGTGCTCGAACTGCTCCTGGGTGAGCAGCACCTCGCCGCGCAGCTCGAGGTCGATCGGTTCGGCGAGCCGGGCGGGCAGGCCGAGGACGGAGTCGGCGGCGTGGGTGATGTCCTCCCCGGCGAGCCCGTCGCCTCGGGTCAGCACCTGGGCCAGTCGGCCGGCCCGGTAACGGGCGGCGACCGCGAGCCCGTCCAGCTTGGGCTCCACACACCAGGCCGCGACCGGCCGGCCCAGCCGCCGCTCCAGCCCGGCCGCCCAGGACTCCAGCTCCTCGGCGGAGAAGACGTTGTCGAGCGAGAGCATCGGCACCGAGTGCGGGACGTCGCCGACCGCCGCGCCGCCCGCGACCTTGCCGGTCGGCGACGCCGGCAGTACCTCCTGCGGGTGCTCGGCCTCGTACGCCTCGATGGCGCGCACCAGGGCGTCGTACTCGTCGTCGCCGAGCGGGGTGGAGCCGTCGGCGTAGTACGCGGCGGCGGCGCGCACGGCGGTGGCGACGGCGTCGGCGTAGGCGTCCGGAGACGCCAGGGCAGCGGGAGAGGCCATGGTGGCTGCGTCCTTCATACCGACCATCATCGCGCCGGCCACTGACAATCGAGCTGGAGTGCGAGCCTCGGCCGGCGGGTGGACCGACCGGGCGGCCAGGGCGGGCCCGGGGGCCCGGTCCGCCCGGGATCGGCACCGGTCGGACGATGGACGGGGGCCGCCCACGGCAGGAGCCCGCGCCCCGGGCACCGGGCAGGGCAGCAGCCGCCCCTCCTCCAGAAAACGGGACGAGCGGTTTGCCAGTGGAAAACCGGATGCGCTGTATGATCCTGCGGGCTCGCCGGCTGCCCCCGGAGACCCTGCCTCCGATACCCGCCCCGACGCCCACCCCTCAGCGCTCGGCCCCGACGCCTTCCCCCTAGGCGTCCGACCCGTCGGCGCCCGACCCCTCGCGCGCGCCGACGGCGGCGCGCGCGGCGGACACCTCGGCGGCCACGCGTGCACCCCGACCGGCATCCATCTCCAACGCGGCCAGCACACCCGGCACCGCCACGGTCGGCATCACGTGCTGGAAGAGCCCGGCGACCCGCCGCTCCAGGTCCGCCCGGCCGGAGAGTCTCTGCGACTGGATCTGCACCCCCGTCCAGGCCGCCGTCACCAGCCAGGCGGTGTCGGCCGGGACCACCTGCGGCAGCAGCTCGCCCCGCTCCCGCGCGGCGATCAGCAGCTGTTCCAGCCGATCGATCCACCCCGGGATCGCTCCCCCGCCCAGGTCGCCGTGCTTGTCCTGCCCCAACGACAGCCGCGCGCCCGCGCTCAGCAGCGGATCGCGCGGCATCAGGTACGCGACCACCATCCCGGTATCCACGAACTCCTGGAGCTTGCAAGCCCGTTCGGGAATGACATCCTGGACGAACTGCTCCTCCACCACGCCCTGCGCCAGCTCCCGCTTGGACGCGAAGTGGAAGTAGACCGCTCCCCTGGTCACGCCGGCCCGGGCCACCACCTCGCCGATGGTCGCCGCCTCGTAGCCGAACTCGTCGAAGACCGAAGCCGCTGCCTCCAGAATCAGCCGGCGCGTCCGCACCGCCCGCTCCTGCCGCACCACACGACCACCCACCCACCACAGCGATTGAACAAAACCAGACAGCCCGTATCTTAACTGCGGCGATATCCCGGACTGCATCCGCTGTTTCGACCCCGGCCCGTCATGACGACCTCTCGAGAAAACCAACTGTGCGGTATTGGTACACGCTTTCAGCGGGACGGTAGCCGCACGCGGGGCGGTGGCCTAGGATCCGGTGCCACATATTGGTCTGAACCACTTCGGGTGGACGCGGACGGGGGGCATCCCGATGGATGACGGTGGACGGCCGGCGGACGGGCGACTGGAGGTCCGCTTCGACGGACTCACGCAGGGCATCACCGCGGCGACCTGGGGACAGCGGACGATCTGGGCGCCGATCACCTGGTACGCGCCCGACGACCACTACTTCAACATCGCGCTGCCTTTGGAGCTGCGCCACCCGGTCGAACCGGCGGCGTTCGGCACGGCGGTGCGGGCACTGCTGGAGCGGCACGAGTCGCTCCGCACCCTCTACCGCACGGGCCCCGACGGCGCCCTGGAGCAGGTGCTGCGCGGGGCGGGCACGCTGCCCGTCCGGCTGGTCACGACCCAGGACCGCGAGACGCTGCCCGCCGCGCTGGAGCGGGTCACCGCACAGGACAAGGCGCGCCGCTTCGAGCTCCTCGCGGGCGCGACACCTCAGGCGGTGGCGCACCCGGACGCGGAGGGCCCCGCCGGGGAGGGCCTCCCGGTCCGGGTCACTGCCGTCCTGGTCGACGGGCTGGTCGTCGGAGCCGTTCTGACCGTGGCGCACATCGCCGCCGACGGCACCGGCGCCCAGGTGGTCCGGGACGACCTGCGCCGCCTCCTCGCCCAGCAGCGACGCAGCCCCGGCACCCTGCCCCCGCCGGTGCCGGGCCGGCAGCCGAGGGAACAGGCCGGCTACGAGGCGGGCCCGCAGGCGACCGCCAGGAGCGCGGCGGCCCTCGCCCTCTGGACGCGCCAACTGGCCGCGATCCCGGCCTCGCTCTGGCCGCAGGAGGCCGGCCCCGGGGAGGCCGAGCGGTGGTGGGAGGGCCAACTGGTCTGCCCCCGGCTGGACCTGGCGAGCCGGGTGGCCGCAGTGCGCACCGGCACCTCCGCCAGTGCGGTCGTCCTGGCCGCCGTCGCACGGGAGCTGGGCGCGCGCACGGGCGCCTCGGCGGTGCCGCTGAAGGTGATCCTGGGCAACCGGGTGAGCGAGGCCCAGCGGACGGCGGTCGGCGCCTTCGCCCAGAACGGGCTGGTCGTGCTCGGCACGGCGGGCGAGTTCGACGAACTCGCCCGGCAGGCCTGGCGCTCCCAGCTGCAGACCTCCCGGCACGGCCACTACGACCCGGGCGCGCTGGCGGCGGCGGTGCTGGCGGAGGAGAGCCGGCGCGGCACCGCGATGGACCTCAACGCGCTCTTCAACGACCACCGGGAGCCGGAGCGCTCCCCGGGCCGCTCCCCCTCGCCCGAGGGCGCGGCCCTCGGCGACCTGCCGGCCGGGCGGTTCGGGTGGCGGTCGCGGTGGGCGCGGCAGGACTGCAAGTTCTTCTTCGGTCTGGCGCACCGCGACGGCGAGGCGGTCGCCACCCTGCTGGTGGACACCCGGTTCGTCCCGGCCGTCGAGGTGGAGCCCTTGCTGCGCGCGGTCGAGGCCCGGGTGGTGGCGGCCGCCGCGGACTGATCCCCGTCCGGGGCACGAAGGTCCCCGGCCCGCTGCGCGCGGGCCGGGGACCTCGCCGGCCTGCTCAGCCCGCGACGGCGCCCGCCTCCGCGACCCCGTGCTCGGCCACCAGGTGCTCGGCGAGCGCGGCAAGGCTGAGCAGGAAGTCGCCGTCCCCGTCGAGGTCGAGGAAGACCTCGTAGCGCGTCTCCACCGCGTCCACCAGGCGCAGCTGGGCGAGCGAGCCGATGCCGAGGGCGACGAACGGCGCGTCGGCGGCGGCCAGCAGGTCGGCGGCGCTCACGTCGCCGTCACTGGCGTCCGCGACGATCCCGGCGAGCACGGCCAGCAGGGCGTCCGCACGGTCGACGCTCCGGCGGTCGGTGTTCGGCTGGCCGGCGCGCGGGTCACCGGTGTTCGGCTGGCCGGCGCGCGGGTCACCGGTGTTCGGCTGGCCCGCGCGCGGGTCACCGGTGTTCGGCTGTTCGGTCACAACTGCTCCTTCACGGCCTCGGCGATCTCGGCCACGGTCGGGGTGTCGAAGAAGACGTCGAGGTCGACGTCCACGCCGAAGGACTTGCGGATCCGGGCGCCGATCTGGATGAACATCAACGAGTGGGCGCCGAGGTCGAAGAGGTCCTCGTCCGCGGCGATGTCCGGGATGCCCAGCACCTCCGAGCAGATCGCACCGAGCTCGGCCGTGACCTGGTCCGGGGCGCTCTCCGCGGGCGGCTGCACCGCGACCGGTTCGACCGCGGCGGGCGCGGGCAGGGCACGCCGGTCGAGCTTGCCGTTGGGCGTCAGCGGCATGGCCGTCAGCGGGACGAACAGCTGCGGCACCATGAAGCCGGGCAGCGTCCGCCGCAGGTGTTCGCGCAGCTCGGCCGGGGCCGGCAGCTCCCCGGCGGACGGGTCGGCCACCAGGTGGCCGACCAGGCGCGGCTCACCGGCGGCGTCCCGGTCGACGGTGACCGCGGCCTCGGCGACGGCCGGGTGCTCCAGCAGCCGGGCCTCGATCTCGCCGAGCTCGATCCGGTGGCCGCGGATCTTCACCTGGTGGTCGATCCGGCCGAGGAAGTCGAGCTCGCCCTCGGCCGTCCAGGCGGCCAGGTCCCCGGTCCGGTAGAGGCGGGAGCCGGGCGGGCCGAACGGGTCCTCGACGAAACGTTCGGCGGTCAGCTCGGGCCGGCCCAGGTAGCCGTGGGCGAGCCCGTCGCCGCCCAGGTACAGCTCGCCGGCGACGCCGACGGGCAGTGGCCTGCGGTGCGGGTCGAGGACGTGGGCGCGGGTGTTGGCGATGGGGCGGCCGATGCCGACGTGCTCCGGCTCGGCGGGGATCTCGGCGCAGGTGGACCAGACGGTGGTCTCGGTGGGCCCGTAGACGTTGAGCAGCCGAGCGGTCCGCGCCCGCAGCTCGCGGGCCAGCGGCAGCGGGAGCGCCTCACCGCCGACCAGCCCGGTGAGGGGCCTGGGCCCGGGGCCTTCCGTGCCGGCCAGCCCGGTGACGGTCCCGGGCCCGGAGCCTTCCGTGCCGGCCAGGAGCACCCGCCAGCCCGAAGGGGTGGCCTGGACGTGGCTGACGCCCTCGCGGCGGATCAGCGCGTTGAGACCAGGGCCGTCCAGGGCGAGCCCGTCCGGCGCGAGGACCAGCCGGCCGCCGGTGATCAGCGGCAGGTAGAGCTCCAGCCCCGAGATGTCGAAGGAGAGCGAGGTGAGGCCCAGCCAGACGTCTTCGGGGCCGGAGCCGAGCCGGTCGGCGAACGAGGTGAGGAGGTTGACCAGCGCCCGGTGCCCGACCGCGACGCCCTTGGGCAGTCCGGTCGAGCCGGAGGTGTAGAGGACGTAGGCACGGTCATCCGGGCCGGGCGCGGTCGTCGGCCCGGTCGCGGCGCCCGGGTCGGCCGGCTCGTCCAGCCGCAGCACTACGGGGGCGGCGGCCGCGACCTCGGCGCCGAGTGCGCCGTCGGCGAGCAGCAGGGTGGCGCCGGAGTCGGCGAGGACGAAGGCCAGCCGGTCGGCGGGGTGGCCGGGGTCGAGCGGCAGGTAGCCGGCGCCGGTGCGGAGCACGGCGAGCAGGGCGACCGGGAGCCGCGAGGTGCGGTCCAGGTGGAGCGCGACCAGCGAGCCGGGGCCGATGCCGAGGCCGGCCAGCCGGCCCGCCAGTTCGACGGACCGCTCGCGCAGTTCGCGGTAGGCGAGGGTCGCGTCGGCGGCGGTGACGGCGGCCGCCTCCGGGGTCGCGGCGGCCCGCGCGTCGAACAGGTCGACCACGGTGCGGTCCGCCGGGTAGGGGCGGGCGGTGTCGTTCCAGGCCTCCGTGACGAGGTGGTGCTCGGCGGCGTCCAGCAGCGGCAACGCGTCCAGGGCGCCGGCCGGGTCGGCGATCGCCGCGGCGAGCAGTGTGCCGAGGTGGGCGGCGATGCGCCGGGCCGCCTCGGGGGCGAGGACGACCGGGTCGTACTGGAGGCTGAGCAGGCACCCGTCGGGAGCCTCGACCACCTGGAGGTGCAGGGTGTTGCGCGCGGTGCCGTTGAAGAGCATCCAGTCGACGCGGGCCCCGGCACCGGTGAAGACGGGGTCGACGGCGCGGCGCCGGTAGCCGAAGGAGACCGGGGTGAGGCCGACCCGAGGGGTCAGACCGCCGACCGCGGCGCCGAGCGGCACGGTGCGGAACCGGTACAGCTCGCGCAGGCCGGCCCGGACGGCGGTGGCGAACTCGGCGAAGCTGGGCGCCGATTCGCCGACGGGCGGCGCGTGGTGCGGCAACTCGTTGACGAACAGGCCTATCGCGCCTGCCAGTTCGGGTGTCCGGGTGGACAGTGGCAGGGCCACCGGGGTGTCGGTGTTGCCGTAGCGGCGCAGCAGCACGTGCAGGGCGGTCAGCAGGAACTCGAAGGTGGTCACCCCGCAGGCACGCGCGGCCGCGCCGAGGGTAGCGGGGTCGAGCGTCCGGGTCACGGCCTCGCCGGGGCCGGCGCCGTGGGCGGTGCGGCGGACGCCGGGCAGGAGCACGTCGGCGGGGTCGGACCAGCGCGGGCCGAACCAGTCGGCGGCCTCGCGAATCAGCGCCGCCTCGGGGGCCGGCGCGACCGGGTGGCCGCGCTCCGGGAGGCCGTCATGGCCGTGCTCCGGAACGCCACGCGCCGCAGGACCGGCCGGGGCGCCCGCCACCAGGGCGTTGTAGGCGGCGGCCAGGTCGGCGACCAGGACGTCCTTGGAGATGCCGTCGAACACGGCGTGGTGGGCGACGACCAGCAGGTCGGCGCGCCCGCCGGGGCCGTGGAAGAGGGTGAACCGGGCCAGCGGTCCGGCGTCCAGGGCGAACGGCCTCGCTGTCTCCTCGGCGATCAGCTTGGACAGGCCGTCCCGTCCGTCGGCGGCCGCGTCGGCCTCGGTGACGGTGAACCCGTCCTCGGCGGGCCGCAGTTCGAGCGTGCCGTCGTGCTCGGCCAGGGTCGCGCGCAGCGCCGGGTGCCGCTCCGCCACGGCCGCGCAGGCGGCGGCCAGGGCGGCGGCGTCCACCCGGTCGAAGGTGATCCGCAGCGGCATGTGGAAGCCGGTGCGGGCGGCGCCGAGGCGCTCGGTGAGCCAGACACCCTGCTGCGCGCGAGACGCGGGCACGGCGGGTACGGCGGGTACGGCGGGTACGACGGATGCGGCGCGGTCGGCGCGGTCGGCCGCGGCCGCGGTCGCCTTCGGTTCCAGGGTGCGGTGGGTGCGGTCAGGCATCGACAACTCGCTTCGGGGGTCGGGAGTGCCACGGAGTGGGGGACGCGGGCGGGGCGCCCCGCCAGGCGGGGGCGGGCGGACGACGGCGGAGGTCGGGGCGCCGGCGGGGTCCGGCCGCGCGGCGGGCGGGTCAGGCCGGAGCGGCGAGCAGCTCGCGCACGGCGCCCTTCAGCGGCTTGCCGCCCTCGTTGCGCGGCAGTTCGTCCAGGACGGTGATGCGGGTGGGGATCTCGTGGGCCGCCAGCCGGCCGGCGAGGTATGAGCGGAGGGCGGCCGGGTCGAAGTCGGCGCCGGGGGCCGGGACGACGGCCGCGCCCACGCTCATCCCGAGCACCGGGTGCGGAAGACCGACCACCGCCACCTCGGCGACCGCCGGGTGCTCCAGCGCGGCCGCCTCGACCTGGAGCGTGGAGACCTTGTACGCACCGGACTTGATGACGTCCGACTCGCGGTCCACCAGGTGCAGGTAGCCGTCCTCGTCGAGGAATCCGACGTCGCCCATCCGCACCCAGCCGGTCCGGAACACCGCCGCGCTCGCCTCGGCATCGCGGTAGTAGGCGCGCTGGGCCCCGGGTGACCTCAGGTGGACGTCGCCGGTCTCCCCGGCCGGCAGCGGGAGGCCGTCGGCCCCCGCCACCATGACGCTGCCGCGGGCGGCCAGGCCGAGCGCGGTCGGGCGTGCCGGGTCGTAGACCATCGCGGTCTGCGCGGGCGCGGCCTCGGTGGAGGTGTAGTAGTTGACCACGGTGGCACGGGGGAAGGCCCGGGTGAGCGCGGTCGCCACGGTGGGCGGGAGAGCGGCCGCGGTCGAGCCGAGCAGCCGGACGGAGGAGAGGTCGAAGCGGCTCTGGACCCCGGCGTTGAGCAGTTCGGCGGCCATCGCCGGGACGACGAAGACGCTGCCGACCCTGCGCTGCTCGATCAGCCGGGCGAACCGGCCCGGGGTGAAGCGGGTGGCGACCAGAGCGGCCGGGTGGGCGTCCAGGGCGTTGACCAGCATGGTCTGCCCGGCGTTGGTGCCGACCGCGAACGAGTGCAGGAACTCCTCGGAGTGGGTGAGCGGCCGGTGCCGGGCCGTCGGCCGGGTGCCGTGCACGACGTTCCCGTGGACGGCGAGGACGCCCTTGGGCCGACCGGTGGTGCCCGAGGTGTAGAGCAGTTGGGCCGGCGCGTCCGGTCCGACCTGCGGCAGCAGGCCGATGTCGGGCGCCCCGGCGGTCGGGCCATCGGCGTCGGCGGCGAGGTCGGCCGGGGTGGTGGTCCACCACGGTCCGGCGGGGACGGCGGCGGCCGGGCCGGCGATCAGGGCGGCGGCCTCGCAGTGACCCAGCACGTAGGCGACCGCCTCGGCCGGCTGCCGGTCCGAGACCGGCACGGCGACGGCGCCCGCCCGGGTCACCGCACAGTAGTGGACGGCGAAGTCCGGCCACTCGCGCAGGCCGAACAGCAGGCCGACCCGGTCGCCGGGGCCGATGCCCCGCCGGACCAGGGCGACGGCCACCGAGGTCGAGCGCTCCTTCCACTGGGCGAACGTCAGCCGCTGCCCGTCGTCGGTGCTGATCGCCGTCCGCTCGGGCTGTGCCGCCGCCCTGAGCTCCAACAGGCCGTGAACGGTGCGGCCCCGCGCCCGTACAGGCCCTCCGGGCGACTCTGCGGTTCTTTCGGTCTCGCCAACGGCGGCTCTGCGCATAGAACTTGACACTCTCCCCGTTGCCCTTCAGGCCAGCCCCGAACACCTCCCCATGGGGCATTGGTCCAGACCTGGCTGAGAGATTGGCATAGACCACCTATGCGGTCAAGGATTGGCGGAGATCTTCCACGGGTGCGACACACGGGCCGGCCGGGCGGGCGAAGGGCGCCGACCGGGGCCGATCGGGCGAACCAGCGGGTGCGGCACCGGCCGTCGGCGCCTAGCGTGACCCGGGGCGCCCCGCGCGCGGCACAGACCACCGGCAGCTCCGCCGACGGGCACCGGCACCGCAGACGGGCGCCGACGCCCGTCACGGCACCCGGCAGCCCCACCCGGCCACGGGCGCCGGACCCCAGCACCGCAGACGTCAGGAGACCCCGCAACCATGACGACCCCCCTGGCCGAGCTCACCGGCGACTACGTCCTGGACCCCGCGCACACCCGGATCGGCTTCGTGGCGCGGCACGCCATGGTGACGAAGGTGCGAGGCTCCTTCCACACCTTCAACGGCACCGCCCACCTGGACGGCACCGACCCGTCCCGCTCCACCGCCCAGGTCTCCATCGAAGCCGCGAGCATCGACACCGGCAACGAGCAACGGGACGGCCACCTGCGCACCAATGACTTCCTCGACGCACCCAACCACCCGAAGCTCACCTTCACCTCGACGGCGGTCGAGCGGCTGAGCGACACCGAGTACCGGGTGACCGGCGATCTCACCATCAAGGAGACCACCCGCGCGGTCACCATCGACTTCGAGTACACGGGCAACGCCCGGGACCCGCAGGGCAGCCTCCGGGTCGGCCTCGAGGGCTCGGTCGCCATCAGCCGCAAGGACTACGGGATCACCTGGAACGCCGCACTGGAGGGCGGCGGCGTCCTGGTCGGCGACAAGGTGGTGCTGGAGTTCGACCTCTCCGCCGTCAAGCAGGAGTGACCAGGCCCGCACCGGGCGACGAGGGGCACACAACGCGCGGAGCCCACGCGGTGCGCGCCCCGCACCCTGCCACCGGACGACTGCGGCCCCCCGGGCGTGGCCCCGTGCACGATCCGGCGAGCGTCTTCCTCCACCGGACGCCCCGCCCGAGCGCGTCTTCCGCGCCTGGACCGACCCCGATCTGGTCGTGCGGTGGCTCGGACCCAACCACCTCGCTTTGAGGACGACCCCCTCGCCGCCGGCTGACCGGGCTCGCCCCCGGGCGGGCCCATCGTCAGGGATCAGGAGAGCACGGCGACCGCCTCGACCTCGACCAGCTGGTCGTCGTACCCGAGCACCGAGACGCCCAGCAGCGTGCTCGGGACGTCATGGCTCCCCAGGTACGAGCGATAGACCTCCCAGACCTTCACCAGGTCGCTCTGGCTGGAGGAGACCACGTACACCGTCGTCCGGACCAGGTCGGTGAGCGCGGCGCCCTCGCCCTCCAGGACGGTTATCAGATTTCGCATGACCTGATGGGCCTGGCCCTCGTAGTCGCCGACCGCCACCGTCCGCCCCTCGGCGTCGAGCGGGCAGGAGCCCGCCAGCCAGAGCGAGCGCACCGGGGCGTCGACGGCCGCACCGTAGGCGTAGTCGACGGCCTGCGTCAGCCGGTGGTTGCGGATCAGCCGGACGGCACTGCCCATGACGCACTCCGATGGTCGAACGGGGGATTCCGCCTCATCGTCGATCGCTGATGACCGGCCGTCAAACCATTTACCGGCGCCAGCCGTACACCTCCTGGGCGCGCGCCCGGTTCACCGTTGCGGGTGATGGCGGGCCCCGCCGCCGGGCCGGGATCCTGGTACTCCACCACTACCAGGGGGTTTGCCATGGTGTTCCCACCCTCGGGCCGAAGTGTCGGCCGCCGCCGGATGCTGGGGCTGGCGCTGGGCGCGGGCGTCGCCCCGGCCCTGGCCGCCGCCGCTCCCGCCGCGGCCACGCCCGGCCAGACCAACCCGCCCAACCCGACCAGCCGGTCCCGCCGTACCGCGCCGCCCGATGACCCCACCGAGCCCGCGGACTGGGGCCGGCTGGCCGCCGCGGTGGCCGCCGCACAGCTCGGGGTGCCCTACGCCTGGGGCGGCGGCGACCGCCTGGGCGCGGGCATCGGCTTCTGCGACGAGGAGAACGGCTACCTGAACGGCCAGTGCCTCGGCGAGAGCACCGTCGGCTTCGACTGCAGCGGCCTCTCGCTGTACTGCTGGTACCGGGCCAGCGGCGGCGCGGTGGACCTCGCCCACTACACCGTCGCCCAGTACAACCGCTCCGCCCCCGTGGCGCGGACCGACCTTCTCCCCGGCGACCTGCTCTTCTTCTCCCGCCCGGACGCCCCGCTGCACCACGTCGGCGTCTACGTGGGCGAGGGCGCGATGATCCACGCCGAGCACACCGGCACCCTCGTCGCCCGTCTCCCGGGCGTGTTCGAAGACCCGCACTGGTCGGGCGAGTTCGCGGGCGCCCGCCGCCCACTCCCGCTCGGCGGGCAGGCCTGACCCGGCCAGGCCGACCGAGCCGACCGGCTCGCCGGAGGCACCGGCCCTGCGGACCCGGCCCGGCCCGGCCCGGCCGTCAGGGCGTACCGGGCAGCCCCTCGTGGACGCGACACAGCAGGTCGTGCAGGACGTGGCGCTCCGCCGGTTCGAGCGGCGCCAGGATCTCGTCCTGCACGGCGCGCGCCTCGGCGTCCAGTTCGGCCAGGGCGGTCCGCCCGGCCTCGGTGATGCTGACCGAGACCCGCCGGCGGTCCGCCGTGTCGCGGATCCGCTCGACGTAGCCGGCGCCGGCCAGCTGGTCGGCGACCTTGGCCATGTCGCTGGCGTCCACGCCGAGCCGGCAGACCAGGTCACGCTGGGCGTGCGGCCCGAAGTCGGCCAGCGCGGCGAGCACCGCCATGTCCCAGAGTCGCAGGCCGCGCTGCGACAGCCGCTCGGCGAGCCGGCCGCGGGCGGTCTTGCCGGTCCGGGAGAGCAGATAGGTGGTGAGGTCCACCAGCGTGGGCGGGGTGGACCGCTCGGTGGTCCCGGCAGTGGACCCCGCGGCGCCGTCGGCGGGCCCGGCGGTCCCGGTCCCGGCGGTCCCGGCGATCCGGGCGGTCCCGGCGGTCTCGGTGCTCGCGGCGCTCTCGGAGGTCATGGCAGAAGTCTAGGTGCAGCCCTATAGTGGGTGCCAACCCATCAATTCCCCCGTCATCGTGAGCTGAGCCCACCACCCCCCGGAGCCCGTCGTGGACGCCCTGTACAACCGCCTGCTCGTCTCCCGCTTCGCCGAGTGCTTCGCGTTCTACGACGCGATCCTGCCGCCGCTCACCGGCGCCACCCTGGTCAAGGGCTCGCCGGAGGGCCCGTACGCCAACTGGGACGTCGCGGACCAGGCCGTACTGGCCCTGTACGACCGCGCACTGATGGCCATCACGCTCGGCACCGCCGGGCTCCCCGCCGAGCCGCCGTCCGTCCAGGACGCCGCCATGCTGGTCCTCCGGGTGGACGACGTGGACCAGGCGCTCGCCCTCTGCCTGCGCAGCGGCGGCATGCTCGCCGCCGTCGCCACGAACCGCCCCGCGTGGGGGCCCAACCTGCGCAGCGCCCACCTCCGCGACCCCGAAGGCCGCCTGATCGAGCTGCAGTCCTACTGACCGCGCCCTCGGCTCCCCCGGACCGGCGGTCGAACGGGCTCCGGGGCCACGGCGGCCTGACCATCGAAGTCCTGGCGGGCTGCCAGGATCTGCCGGGCGTGCTCCACGGACCATGCGGCGATGGCGCTGGTCAGCCGCCCGGCCTCGACCCCCAGCTCGGTGAGTCCGTATTCCACGCGAGGCGGAACGGTGGGGTAGACCGTGCGGGTCACGAGGCCGTCCCGTTCCAATGCGCGCAGGGTCTGGGTCAGCATCTTCTGTGTGATCCCGTCCAGGAGGCGCAGCAGTTCGCTGAAGCGCATCGGCCCGTCGTGCCGGCGGAGCGCCCTCAGGACGTACAGCACCCACTTGTTGGCCAACACCTCGACGACGGTGCGCGAGGGGCAATCGCGGCGGTAGGTGGCGTCCCAGTCCTCGGAGGTCTCACTCGTCATGGTTTCCATGAGGTACCTAGATATCAATCAGGTACCTTCTTCACAAGAGATACCGATGCCGTTGAGGATGGTGATCGCAGCCGGCCGGGCCGGCCAACTACCCCAGGAGAGTGTCAGTATGACCACCCGTATGCGCGCAGTCAGCCAGCGCGGCTACGGCGGCCCAGATGTTCTGGAGCTCGTCGAGACCGGACTGCCGACGCCGGGTCCGGGCGAGGCGCTGGTGCGCGTCCACGCGGCCGGAGTGAATCCGGCCGACTGGAAGATCCGTTCCGGAACGGTGCGCAAGTTCGGTGCCCCGCCGTTCACTCTGGGACTCGACCTGTGCGGAGTGGTGGAGGCGGTCGGCGAGCAGGTGACGCGGTTCCGGACCGGCGACGAGGTGTACGGCTGCGCCTTTCCGCCCCACGGCGCCTATGCCGAGTACGTCGTCGCACCGGTCGAAGCGCTCGCCGCCGTACCGGCGAGTATCGACCACGTGCACGCTGCGGCACTTCCGGTCGCGGCTCTCACCGCCTGGCAGTCGCTCGTGCGGGTGGCCGCCGTCGGCACCGGGCAGCGGGTACTCGTCCACGCGGCGGCCGGCGGGATCGGCCATCTCGCTGTCCAGATCGCCAAGGCGCGCGGCGCATACGTCATCGGCACCGCCAGGGAGAGCAAGCACGCGTTCCTGCGCGACCTGGGCGCCGACGAGCTCGTCGACTACACCACCACCGACTTCACGGCGGTCGCACGCGACATCGACGTGGCCCTGGACCCCATCAGCGGCGACTACGGACCCCGGTCGCTGAACACGCTCGCGCCGGGCGGGATCCTCGTCGACGTGCGCGGCACCGGTCCCGACCGAGTCGCCGTCCGGGAGCTGGCCGGGGCGCGCGGTCTGCGGTTCGTCGAGTTCGGATTCACCCCGTCCGGCGCCGATCTGGAGAGCATCACCGACCTGGTGGAACGCGGCAGCCTCCGAGTCGCCGTCGACCGGGTCCTGCGGCTGGAAGACGCGGCCGAAGCGCATGAACTCAGTGAGACCAACCGCGTGAAAGGCAAGATCGTTCTCACTCCCTAGTCCCGTGAACGCCCAGGTCCGCCGGGTTGGCCGGGCTGCGGCCACGGGCTCCCCGGGCGGCCCGCCCGGCCGTCCGGGGAGCCCGCCGGGCGGCGGCCTCAGCTGTGGAACACCTGGAGTTCGCGGACGGCGTCGTTGAAGTCCGCCCCGAGGTAGCCGGCGGGCAGGCCGATGGTCGCGACCTTGTTCAGCGGGGAGGTGAGGGTGACGGTGTTGCAGTTGTTGTAGCCCTTCATCGAGGAGACGCTCAGCGCCACGTCGATGTAGTTCACGAGGTGGTAGCCGGTGGCGTCGCAGCCGCCGGCGTCGCCGTAGAAGGAGTAGATGACGCCGCCGCCGTAGTCGATGTCCCGGTACTCCTCCAGAAGCAGCCAGCGGTCCGCAGGTTTGAGCGCGGCTCCGGCGCGGCCGAGGCCCTCGGCGCGGGCCAGGGCGTCCGCCCGGGAGTCCTCGGAGCACCCCCGGCCGAGCAGCGGGGAGCGCCCGTCGGCACCGGGGACGTGGCCGACGACCGCCGCACAGTAACGGGTCTCCGGGACGGGCAGCGGGCGCAGCGCGGCGGGCGCAGCGGGGGCCGCGACGGCGGCGCCGGCCAGGGCGAGGCAGGCGGTGAGGGCGGGGAGGGCGGTTCGGCGGGTGAAGCGGCGGGTGAAGCGCGTGGGGGTGACGTGCACGGGGGTGCCTCCGGTAGGGGTCCGAGGTGGGGACGCGGCGGCCGTGGGCCGGGCCGCCGGGCCCATTCGAACGGCGGGTGTGTCGGCCCGCGGGCCGACACACCGCGCACCCCCGCTAGTCGTATGTGTACGACTGGGTGGCTCGGGCCCCTTCAGGCACGGGCGTCGGCAGGCTCCCACAGCTCGGCGCTGCACGCGTCCACCAGGGCGCCGATCCGGGCCAGCGCCTCGCCCGCGGGCATCGGGTCGAGCCGGCGCCCGTCGCGCAGCCGCAGCGCCACCCGCCCGTCCACCGCCTCCCTGGCGCCGATCACCGCCTGGTACGGGACCAGCCGGGCCTCGCGGATCCTGGCGCCGAGGCTGCCGTGCTCGGGCCCGGCGACCTCCGCCCGCAGGCCCTGGTCGAGGCAGCGCTGCCGCAGCCGCTCGGCCTGCGGCAGCTCGTCCTCGGAGACCGGCAGCAGGACGAGCTGGGTGGGCGCGAGCCAGGCCGGGAACGCGCCGCCGTACAGCTCGATCAGGTGGGCGACGACCCGCTCGACGCTGCCGATCACGCTGCGATGGACCATCACCGGCCGGTGCTTGGCGCCGTCCGCGCCGATGTAGTGCAGGCCGAACCGCTCCGGCTGGTGGAAGTCGATCTGCACGGTGGACAGGGTGGACTCGCGTCCGGCACCGTCGGCGATCTGGATGTCGATCTTCGGCCCGTAGAACGCCGCCTCGCCCTCCGCGGCCTCGAAGGGCACCCCGGACCGCTCCAGGACGTCGCTCAGCAGCGCGGTGGCCCGCCCCCAGAGAGCAGGGTCGGCCACGTACTTGCCGCCTTCGCCGGGCAGCGAGAGGCGGTAGCGGACCGGGCGGATGCCGAGTGCGCGGTGCGCCTCGCGGATCAGCTCCAGCGCGGCGACCGCCTCGTCGGCGGCCTGCTCGGGGGTGCAGAAGATGTGCGCGTCGTTCAGCTGGATCGCCCGCACCCGGGTGAGGCCGCCGAGCACGCCGGACAGCTCGGCGCGGTACATGCCACCCAACTCGGCCATTCTCAGCGGTAGTTCCCGGTAGCTGCGGGCGCGGGAGCGGTAGATCAGGGCATGGTGCGGACAGAGACTGGGCCGCAGGACGACCTGCTCGGAGCCGAGGTCCATCGGCGGGAACATGTCCTCGCGGTAGTGCGACCAGTGGCCGGAGATCTCGTACAGCTCACGTTTGCCCAGCGCCGGGGAGTACACGTGGCGGTAGCCGGCGCGCTGTTCGCGCCCCCGGATGAACTCCTCCAGGGTGTGCCGGACGGCGGCGCCGTCGGGCAGCCAGTACGGCAGGCCGGCGCCCATCAGCGGGTCGGTGTCGAACAGGTCGAGTTCACGGCCGAGTCGGCGGTGGTCGTGCATGGGGCGGTCTCCACTCGGGGGCGTCGGCAGAACGGCGGTTCCGCGGATCGGCGGGCGAGTAG
Organism: Kitasatospora sp. NPDC022785; assembly: GCF_055561295.1. Classification (NCBI taxonomy): domain Bacteria; kingdom Bacillati; phylum Actinomycetota; class Actinomycetes; order Kitasatosporales; family Streptomycetaceae; genus Kitasatospora; species Kitasatospora sp. NPDC022785. The sequence goes on from NZ_JBVHHB010000006.1 coordinate 310,718, forward strand.
ACCGGGTACGACGAAGCCCCGGGGCACTCGCCCCGGGGCTTCGTACTGGCTCAACGGTCAGCGCGCCGGGACTCTCTCCGGCGTCGTCGTCTGGACGGCTGCAGCGCGCTTCATGTCCCCCACGGTAACAGGCCGCCGGCACGCCCGGCGATCATTTTCCGGGCCCGGGCTCTCCGTACGCCGCCGTCCCGTCCCCGGGCTCTCGGCACCACGCTCCCCGGCCTCTCGGTAGGCCGCTGTTCCCGACCTCTCAGTACAGGACGACGCAGCCGCGCGCGCCCAGGGCGGCGAGCAGCCGGGGCGACGGCGTGACGTCGTTCCAGCGCAGGTCGAGCTTCTCCAGGGCGGGCAGCGCGGCCTGCTCGGCGAGCCACTCCGGCAGGGCGGTGAGCCGGTTGCCGCGCAGGTCGAGCCGGCGCAGCTGCGGCAACCCGGCGAGCGCCGCCGGGACTTCGGCGAGGGCGTTCTCGCGCAGTTCGAGTTCGCGCAGCCCGCTCAGCCGGGCGACGGATGCCGGCAGCGCGGTCAACGCGTTGCCGCGCAGCCAGAGTTCGCGCAGTGCACCCAGCCGGCCGAGCGTGTCCGGCAGCGCAGTCAGCCGGTTCTGCTGCGCCCGAAGCTCGACCAGGCCGCTCATCTCGCCGAGGGCGTCGGGGAGTTCGCTGAGCCGGTTCTCGCCGACGTTGAGATAGCGCAGTGCGGTGAGCCGGCCGAGCGTGTCCGGCAGGCGGGTCAGGGCATTGTCGTGCAGGTACAGGAAGTCGGCCAGACCGGTGAGTTCGCCGAGCTCGTCCGGGACGGCGGTGAGCGCGTTGTGCCCGAGGTCGAGCGTGCGCAGCCGGCGCAGGCGGCCGATCCCGGGCGGCAGTTCACTCAGGCCGGTCTCCGCGAGGATGAGCACCGTCAGGTCGGTCCGGCCCCAGAGGGTCTCGGGAACCACGTCGAGGCGCTGCTTCCAGAGGTTGAGGGTCACATCGGTCATCCGGGCATTCTCCTACCTGATCGACGGGTACCTCCCGCGAGAAGCAGCCGGACGAACGGGAGCAGGGCCGGGGCCTGCCGTCAACGCCCGCCGGCTGACGAGCGGGCATGCACGACGGGTTCAGGCGCCGAGCAGGTCGTGCTGGGCCCGGGTCACGGAGTTGACCGCGACGAGGAGGCAGAGCATGCCGAGCACGGTGGCGGCCAGACCGGGCAGGCCCAGATAGCGGATCAGCGGTGTGCCACCGGAGTTGGGGACGGCGGCGCCGGTGGCGAGCGCCACCACACCCGGGCCGGTCAGCAGCAGCCACAGGGCGACGAGCAGCCCGGCGGGCGCGCGGCCGGAACGGCCGGTGTACGTCGCACGCGAGATGTCGGCGACCACCAGCGGGCCGAGGACGTAGCTGCCGAGCGGGATGAACCAGGCCCCGACCGCCCAGCCGTGGGACCACTGCGGGTCGGCACCGGGCAGGATGTCGAGGTTGGCCCGGGCGCGGTGCACCCAGACCAGGAAGGTGATGGCGGACACGGGCTGGACGATCAGCAGGACGGCGATCGCGATCAGGGCACCGACGGTGGGGGGCGCACCGAGCCCGCCGTGGCCTCCCGCGAAGAGGCTCCAGATCAGAAACGCCGCCGCCGCGAGGACGAGGGCGAGTGACAGCACGATGGCCACGGATATGCCACGTGCCAGGCCGGTGACCCTGCGCGGTGTCAGGGGGCGGGCGCCGAGACTGACCGGATGCACCGCGGCGGCCGGCTGTGGGGCCCCGCAGTGGCCGCAGAACGCCGAGTGGGTAGGCGCAGGCCGACCACAGGTCACGCAGATCATCTGATTCGTCCCCCGGTACGCTGTCGCCCAGCGCGACGGTTGCGGAGCATACACGGTGGGCACGGCCCCGGCAGAGATCAGTGCCGCCACCGCCCGCTGGGCGGCGACCGGGAACGCGCCCGCCGGGCCCGTGTCCAGCGGGGTGGCCCGGCGGCGAGCGCGGCGCCGACGGCAGTTCGGTGGGGGCTCGCCGGAAGAGGCGTGACGGCCGGCCCCGGGAGCGCCCCCCGCCGAGGCGGACGGCACGACGCCGGGGCCCGCCCGCCGGACTCGGCGCACGGGCCCCGGCGTCGGCCGGAGCAGGGGAACGGTGGAGCAGCGGAACGGCGTCACATGTTGATCATGTGCCCGGCCAGGCCGTGGATCGCCTCCTTGACCGCCTCGCCCAGGGTCGGGTGGGCGTGGACGTTGCGGGCGACCTCGTGCACGGTGAGGTCCCACTGCTGGGCCAGGGTCAGCTCGGGCAGCAGCTCGGTGACCTCGGGGCCGATCAGGTGGGCGCCGAGCAGCTCGCCGTACTTGCCGTCGCTGATCACCTTGACGAAGCCGATGGGGTGGCCGAGGCCGTGTGCCTTGCCGTTGGCGGTGAACGGGAACTTGGAGACCTTGACGTCGTAGCCCAGGTCACGGGCCTGCGCCTCGGTGTAGCCGAAGCTGGCGATCTGCGGCTGGCAGTAGGTGGCGCGCGGGATCATCGCGAAGTCGAGCTCCATGGTCTCCGCCCCGCCGATGGTCTCGGCGGCGATGACGCCCATCGACTCGGCCGCGTGGGCCAGCATCAGCTTGGCCGTGACGTCGCCGATCGCGAAGATGTGCTCGACGTTGGTGCGGCCCCGGCCGTCGACCGCGATCGCGCCGCGCTCGGTGAGCTTCACGCCGGTGTTCTCCAGACCGTAACCGTTGACGCGCGGCGCGAAGCCGATCGCCTGGAGGACCTTGTCGGCCTCCAGCACCTCCTGCCGGCCGTTGCGGGTGACGGTGACCTGCACCTTGGCGGCCGGGTCCTTGTCGTCGATGGCGTCGACCCGGGTGGAGGTGAGCACCTCGATGCCGAGCTTGCGGTACTGCTTGGCCAGCTCGGCCGAGACCTCGGCGTCCTCCAGCGGCACCATCCGGTCGAGGAACTCGACGATGGTGACCTTCACGCCGTAGTTGTGCAGCACGTACGCGAACTCGACGCCGATCGCGCCGGCGCCCGCGATGATGATGCTCCCGGGCAGCTCCTCGGTGAGGATCTGCTCCTCGTAGGTGACCACGCGGTCGCTGAGGCTGGTGCCGGGCAGCAGCCGGGTGGTGGCACCGGCGGCGATGATGCAGTGGTCGAAGGTGACGAGCTCGAAGCCGCCGCCGGTCAGCGCGACCTGGAGGGTGCGGTCGTCGACGAAGGTGCCCCGGCCGTCGTACTCGGTGATGCCGTTCTTCTTCATCAGGTAGTGGACGCCCTTGACCCGGCCGTCGGCGACGGTGCGGCTGCGCTTGAACGCCGCGCCGAAGTCGAAGCGGACCTGGCCCTCGACCTCGATGCCGAAGGTCTTGGCCTCCTTGGTGAAGATGTGCGCCAGCTCGGCGTTGCGCAGCAGCGCCTTCGACGGGATGCAGCCGACGTTCAGGCAGACCCCGCCCCAGTACTTGGCCTCGATGACGGCCGTGCGCAGGCCCAGCTGGGAAGCGCGGACGGCGGCCGTGTAGCCGCCGGGGCCCGCGCCGAGGACGACGACGTCGTAGTGCGTGCTGCTCATGGTGCTGACTCCTCCGAGGGTGTCACGGTGACGTGATCTCGGTGCCATGGTGTCAGGACCCCGCCCGGCGCACCCACCGGACCCCGGCCGAACGCCGCCCGGCCGGGGTACCGGCGGCCCCGCCCCTGGGTCCGCCGGCCCGCTTGGCCCCGGTTCGTCAGGCTTCGACCTCGTGTGCGTGGCCCTCCTGGAGGCCGCCGCCGCTGCCGGCCTGGCCGTCGGTGTGCTGCGGCGGCACCGGGGCGTGCAGGGAGGAGAGGTCCCAGGCGTAGGTGCCCACGGAGTCGGCGATGACGTCGATGTTGGCGTCGAAGGCCGTCATGTCCAGGTTGCCCAGGTTGTCGCAGGCCTGGTGGTAGCACTTGTCGAAGGCCACCCCGGCGGTGCCGCCGTACCGTGCCGCCTGGGCCGCGGACTTGATGCCCTCGGCGCCGGTGTCGGTGCCGCCGGCCGGGATCCCGGAGTCGATGAACGGGCCGTAGTCGGAGCGGCCGGTGAAGTCGGTGCCCTCGTGCGGGAGTCCGCGCCGGTCGAGGTAGTCGGTGATGTGCCGCTCCAGCTGCGCCGAGCCGTCCGGGCCGGGGCCGGAGCCGACGTGGTCGGAGTCGTCGCCGTCGTAGACGAACTGGGCGGAGTTGGGCGAGGCGATCATGTCGAAGTTCAGGTAGAGCCTGATCTTCTTCTTCTCGGCCTCGGGCAGCGCGTTCACGTAGGCCTCGGAGCCCTTGAGGCCGAACTCCTCGGCGGACCACCAGGCGAACCGGACCTTGTTCTTGACCTGCCGCCCGGCGAGGTTCTTCGCGACCTCCAGGATGCCCGCCGAACCGGAGCCGTTGTCGTTGATGCCCGGGCCGGCCACCACGGAGTCGAGGTGGGCGCCGACGACGACGGTGTTGTTCTCGTCGCCGTCGCGGGTCTCGGCGAGGACGTTCCAGGTCTTCCGCTTCTCCATGAAGGTGCGGATGTCCAGGCCGACGGTGACCGGTCCGGCGGCGGCCTCGGCGGCCAGGGCCTCGCCGGCGGCCTTGCCGATGCCGCCGGTCGGGACCCTGCCGGCCGCCGGGTCGCCGAGGGTGCCGTTGAGGTCGCCCTCGGCGTTGTTGTAGACGATCGCCCCGACGGCGCCGGCGTCGGCCGCCGCCGCCTGCTTGACGGCGAAGCTGCAGCCGCCGCGCCTGATCAGCGCGATCCTGCCGGTGTACGCGCCGGCCGCGTAGTCACCCGCCTCGCAGCCGGTGGTGTCGTCCACCGGGACGACGGCGAGCTGGGCGGTCAGCCCGGCGGCCGGGCCGCCGGCCGAGTACGTCATGGCCTTCACCGGCACGTCCTCGGCCTGCGGTGACACCACGGACAGCCGCTCCGACAGGGCCTGGAAGAACGTGTACTCGAACTCCTGCTTCGACACCTTCAGCCCGGCCCGGCGGGCCTGGTCGTAGACGTAGCGGGCCGACTCCTCGTGGCCGCGCGCGCCGGCCACCCGATTGCCGCCGTTGCCGTCGGCGATCCGCTGGAGCGCCCGGAGGGTGTCGTAGGCGTCGTCGGCGCTGCTGTCCTCGACGAGCTTCGCGGCCAGCTTCGCGCCCTTGCGCGCCGGGTCCGGGTCGGCCGCCGCGCTCCCGGCGCCGACCAGGAGCAGCGGCGTCACCAGGCCCGCGACCGCCAGTGCGGCACCGGCCGCCCGCCGGGCGGCGGCGGGCGTGGGGAGGGAGGAGGCGGTCAGGCGACGGGTCCGAGCGTTCAAGGCAGGTCCTTCCGACAGTCCGTGGGACTCTCGATTTGACATGCCCGGGGCCACCTTGCCAACCCTGCCGCGCAAGCTGACCGGATGCGGACATCCGGTGGCGCGGTGATGCTGGAGGGGTGGGGCCGTCTCATCCAGGAGTGTGACCGTATGTCCATGATGGAGAAGCTCAAGCACATGCTGAAGGGCCACGAGGACCAGGCCGACAAGGCCGTCGACAAGGCTGGCGACGCCGTCGACGAACGGACTCAGGACAAGTACAGCGGCCAGGTCGACACGGGGCAGGAGAAGCTCAGGGACCAGTTCCGCGACCAGCCTCCCCAGTAGGCCCGCCGGCCCGGACCGGCCACCCCCGCGAGCCCGCGGAGGGCCGGCACTGCTCCCCCTCGGTACCCCGGTGCCGTACGTGCGATCGCGCGTACGGCACCGGGGTACCGCACGTTCGGGAGCGCTCAGGCGCCCTCACGGGAGGGCCCGACGCTCGACGGGCTGCCTCGCTGAGCCCTGCCCGGGACTGATCAGCCCGCCCGGTCCGTCCCGGGCTCCCTCCCGGGCTCCGGGGCCGGCTCCGCCGGGGCTCCGCAGTTCTCGCAGGGTTCCCGCCCCGGCCGCTCACGCAGCCGCCCACACTCCTCGCACACCCGGTCCAGCCAGCAGGCCGGTTCGCCGCCCTCGTCCATACCGCCGATTCTGCCCCGCGCCGCCGTGCACCGGCGAGCACGGGGGGCAGATCCGGGGCGGGCAGATCCGGGGCGGGCGGGCCCGGGAGCCGGTGGGCCCTGGAGCCGGTGGGCCCTGGACCTGGTGGGTCCGGGGCGGAGGGGCCGCAAGTAGACACTGTCTACGCGAGCCTGGTAGACAGTGCCCATGAACGATCAGGACGCGGGCCTGCGCGCCCGGCTGGTGGCCGCCGGCGTCGAACTCGTCACCAGGGAGGGCGTCCACGCGCTCACCCTGCGCGAGATCGCCCGCCAGGCCGGCGTCTCGCACGGCGCGCCCCGCCGCCACTTCGCGACCCACGTCGAGCTGCTGTCGGCCATCGCCCGGCACGGGTTCGAGGAGCTGGGCTCCGCGCTCGCCACCGCCGACGCCGCCGCGGGGGACGCCCCCCGCGCCCGGCTCGCCGCGCTCTCCCGTGGCTACCTCGACTACGCCGCCTCCAACCCCGGCATGTTCGACCTGATGTTCCGTCACGACATCCTGGAGGGCAGCGGAGCAGGCCTGCGGAAGACCACACTGCCGCTGTTCGAGACCTTCACCCGGCTGGTCGCCGAGGTGCAGCCGCCCTCCGGCGCCCGGCCCGCGGCCGTCGCCGCCGCGCTCTGGGCCAACCTGCACGGCCTCGCCCAGCTGCGGGCCTGGGGCAGCCTTCGCCTCGCCACCGGCTCCGACGACCTCGGCCCGCTGCTGACCACGGCCCTGGCCGCCCACCTCGGGCCCGAGCCGCGGTGAACCCCGGCACACAGCAACGCCTGACCCTCGCCGGGAGCATCACCGGCGCCGCGATCGTCGCCCTCGACGGCACGGTGCTCACCGTCGCCCAGCCGAGCATGCAGCGCGACCTGCACGCCTCCTTCGCCGCGGTGCAGTGGACCAGCACCGCCTACCTCATCGCGGTGGCGAGCCTGCTGGTCTTCGCCGGGCGGCTCGGCGACCGCTACGGTCACCAACGGGTCTTCGCCGTCGGCGTGCTGGGCTTCGCCGCCGCCTCGGCCGGAATCGCCGTGGCACCCGGCATCGGCTGGATCATCGGCCTGCGCGCCGCTCAGGGGGCGGCCGGAGCGCTGCTGCAACCGGCCACCCTGGGCATGCTGCGCGCCGCCTACCCCGCCGACCGGCTCGCCATGCCGATCGCCCTTCGCACCAGCGCGATCGGGCTGGCGGCCGCCGCCGGCCCACTGGTCGGCGGCGCCCTCACCGCCCAACTCGGCTGGCGGGCCGTCTTCTTCCTCACCGTCGCGCCCGCCGCAGCGGCCGGCCTGTCGGCCCTGCTCGTGCGGCTGCCGCAACCGGCCGGCGACCGCGCCGCCGGCCTCGACCTGCCCGGCGCCGCACTGCTCGCGGCGGCGCTGGTCTGCGTGGTGCACACCCTGGCCGGCGTCCCCGAGCACGGGTGGACGGTGACCACGGCACTCGCCCTGCCCACCGCCGTCCTGCTCGCCGCCGCCTTCGTCCGGCACGAGCGGCGCACGCCACGCCCGTTGCTGCCACCGCACGTCCTGGGGTCGGCCACGGCCGGCGCGGCACTCGGGGTGCTGCTGACGGCATCGTCGGCGATCTTCGGCACCCTGTTCCTCGGGACGTACTTCCTCCAGGACGTCCTCGCCCTGGACCCGTTCCGGAGCGGGCTCCGGGCGCTGCCGCTCGCCGTGACGATGGTGCTCGCCGCCCCCGCCTCCGCCGTTCTACTGCGCCGCCACGGCGCGCGGCGCACGGTCGCGTCGGGCATGGTCCTCATCGCGGCCGGCGTGCTGCTGGCCTCCCGCTTCGACGAGTTCTCCGGCGCGGTCGCGATCGGCGGCGCCTTCCTGTTGCTGGGCACCGGATTCGGGACGGTGATGGTCACCGCGACCGCCGTCATCGTCCGCGACGCCTCTGTGGCCGACGCCGGTGTGGCGGGAGGCCTCCAGCAGACCGCGATGAACGTCGGGCCGGCCCTGGGCGTGGCCGCCGCAACCACCCTGACGGCGGGCCGGCCGCTGGCGGAGGCCATCGGCCCGGCGCTACTGGCCCTCGCCGGTGTCGCGGCGGTCGGCGTCGTGCTGGCCGGCAGGCTGCCGGGCCCGGCGGCGCCGGCTGGAGCACCGGGGGCCGAGGCCTAGGGTCGCTGGTCCACCGGATTCCGCCCGTCCTGGGCCGGCGCACCGACGTCTGCCCCTACCGGGCTCCCACCCGGCCGAAGGGCTGCTCCGCGTCCACCGCCTCCGTCTCCGGGCCCCGCCGCCTCCGGCCGGTCAGCAGCCGCATCAGCCCCAGCTGTGCGAGGGCGCCCACCGTCATGCCGGCCCAGAGGCCGTGCACGCCGAGCGGGCCGGAGAGGGCGCTGCCGGCGGCGAGCTGGAGGCTGAGGCCGAGCAGGGCGGCGACGACCAGGCGGCGCCCGGCACCAGTGGCCTGGTGGACGCCGCCGAGGGCCACCACCAGGGCGTACGGGAGCAGGTAGAGGCCCGCCATCCGCAGGAATCCGACGGACTGGGTGGCCACCGCCGGGTCGTCGGTGAACAGTGTGGTGACCGGGCCGGCGAGCGTCGCACAGAGGACGGCCGCGCCCGCGCCGAGGCCGCCGGCCAGGCGCGCGGTGTCCCGGCCGAGGGTGCGCAATGCGGCGGTGTCGCCCGCGCCGGTGAGCCGGGCGGCCTCGATGGCGGCGGCCTGCCGGACGGCGTAGAAGGCCATGGTGACGATCAGCAGAACGCGGTACCCGACCCCGTAGCCCGCGACCGCCGGGACGCCGAAGGAGGCGACCAGGCCGAGCTGCGCGGTGCCGACGCCCATCCGGGCGGTGAAGTCGAGCCCGATCGGGGCCCCGGCCGCGAGGATCCGGCGGGCGCTCGGACCCGTCCCGCCGCGCGGACCCGTCCCGCCGTGCGGAGCCGACAGCCGGCTCCGGCTCCGGCTCCGGAGCAGCAGCGTCACGGCAAGGCCGACGGCGCGCGAGATGGTCAGGGCGACGGCGCCGCCGGTCACGCCGAGCGCCGGAAAGGGGCCGGGGCCGAGGATCAGCAGCGGGTCGAGGACGAGCAGCAGGGCGTTGGAGAGCAGCGCGATCCGCATCGGCGTGCGGGTGTCCCCGCTGCCCTTGAAGAGCTCGTCGGCGACCCGCTGGGCGAAGAAGAGCCCGAACGCCGGGAAGGCCACCGCGAACCAGTCCGCGGCGAGCCCGGCGGCCGGACCCTCCAGGAAGGCGCCCGCGATCTCCTCCCGGAGCAGGAAGCCGGGCACCGTGAGGGCGAGGCTGCCGGCGGCGCAGAGCCGCCAGGCGGCCCGCGCGGTGCGGCCGGCGGCCACCGGGTCGTCGGCACCGAGGGCGTGCGAGAGACGGATGGTGGTGCCCGAGGAGACCACCAGGACGAGGCCGAGCAGGAGGTTCTCCACGGTGCCCGCGAGGGTGACGGCGGCGACGGCGGCTCCGCCGAGGCCGGCCACCCAGACGGCGCCGATGACCGAGGCGATCACCCCGGAGAGCAGTTCGCCGTAGACCGGCCCGGCCAACGCGATCAGCTTCGGCAGATGTCCTCGCATGGTGTCCCCCGTCGTCCCGGCCTGCCCACGGCCCGTTGCCTGATGTCTGTTGCCGGTTGCCTGATGCCTGTTGCCTCGATTCGAGGCTTGATGCCTCGAATAGAGATACATCGAATCGATACGCATCGGCAAGAGGTAACATGGCGCACGGACAGAGCGCGCGGCGACGGAAGGGCATCAACTGTGCTGACCCTCGCGATCCTCGGCTTCCTGCACGACGAGCCGCTGCACGGCTACGAGTTGAAGTCCCGGATCACCGCGCTGACCGGCCACGTCCGACCGGTCAGCGACGGCGCGCTCTACCCCGCCATCACCCGGCTGGAGAAGGCCGGACTGCTGGTGCGCCGCACCGAGCCGGGCAGCGGCGCCGTACCGCGCCAGGTGCTGGAGCTGACGGACGAGGGCCGCACCGAGCTGGAGCGCCGGCTGGCCGACCCGGCCGAGGCCGAGATCTCCGACCAGATCCGCTTCTTCACCGTCGCGGCCTTCCTCGACCGCCTCACCGATCCGGCCCGGCAGGCCGCGGTGCTGCGACGCCGGCTGGCGTTCCTGGAGGCGCCGAGCAGCTTCTTCTACGACGCCGACGGCCGGCCGGTCGCCGCCGAGCAGGAGCCGAGCCCGTTCCGGCGCGGCATGCTGCTGGTCGCGCGCGCCTCCGGGGCGGCCGAGCGGGCCTGGCTGGCCGAGACCATCGCGGAGCTGGAGGCCGGCCGGGCCTTCTGAGCCGGGCCAAGCCGCTCCGGACCGTCCACGGGATCGGCCTCCTGAGCCGGGGCAGGCCGCCCCGGACCGCCCGCGGAAGGGGCGTCCTGAGCCATGCCGGGCAGAGCCTTTCGAGCCGCGCCGGGCCGGTCGTACACCAGCGCGGATCGCCCTCTCCCGGCAGGGCGCAACAGCGGCGCACCGTGGCTATGATGATCCGCCTCACACCACGGCGCACCGCCGCGGGGTGGACCGTACGCGCCGGGCTCTGCCCGCACCCCTGGAGGCCGCCGTGCCCGTTGCCGACACCGAAACCGCCCGCCCGCCGCGTCTGACCCGGGACGGCATCCCCGGCTGGTTCTTCAAGGTCGACCAGGAGGCCTTCGGGCACTTCCTCACCGCCCAGAGCGAGGCGGGCCGCACCGGCGACCTCCTCGAACTGGGCACCTACCTCGGCCGCAGCGCCGTCCTGCTCGGCGACCACCTCCGGCCGGGCGAGCAGCTGACCGTCTGCGACCTGTTCGACTCCGAGGCGGGCGACGCCGACAACGCCGCCGAGATGGTGATGTCCTACCGCAAGACCCTCACCCGGACCGCCTTCGAGGCCAACTACCTGTCGTTCCACAGCCGACTGCCGGTGATCGTGCAGGCCCCGACCTCGGTGCTGGCCGACGGGCGGATCCCGGACGGCAGCTGCCGCTTCGTCCACATCGACGCCTCCCACCTCTACGAGCACGTGGCCGGGGACATCGCGGTGGCCCGGGCGGCGCTGGCCGAGGACGGGCTGGTCGCGCTCGACGACTACCGCTCGGAGCACACCCCGGGCGTCTCGGCGGCGGTCTGGCAGGCGGTCTTCACCGGCGGGCTGCGGCCGGTCCTGCTCACCCCGATGAAGTTCTACGGGACGTGGGGGGACGCCGAGGCCGCGCAGCAGGTGCTGCTCGCCCGGGACTGGCGGGCCGAGGGCTACACGGTGGACGAGGACACCATCGCGGGCGCGCGGGTGGTGCGACTGAACTACGCGGTGAAGCCGGCCTCGTCGCCGGCGCGCCGCTCGGCCCCGCGGCGGCTCGCCCTCGACCTGCTGCCTCCGGTCGCCACCCGCGCGGCCCGGCAGGTGCTGCGGGCGGTGCGCAACCGGCGGGCGGGGCGGTAGGCGCGGAGCGGTAGGTCCCGGGGGCGGTAGGTCCCGGGGGCGGGCTGAGCACCGCCCGTACGTCGGGCCGCCCCGACCGTCGGGCGCGGACCCGGGCTCGGGCGCGGACCCGGGCTCGGGCGCGGACCCGGGCTCGGATGCGGGCCCGGTTCGGACCCGGGGCCGGGGCGTGCGGTCCGGGGCCGGGGCGTGGGGGTGCGGGCGGGTCGGATGCGGGCATGGACGGGTCGGTACGCTGGCACGATGCGCCGAACGATCTCCACTCCGCCTGCCCGGCCCGCCCGCGGCCAGGGGCGCGGGTGAGCACCTTCGTCCCGCCCGAGCCACCGGCCTTCGCCTCCGCCTCGCCGCGTGAGCGGGTGGCGCGGCTGGTCACCGAGGTGCTGGCGCCCGCCAATCTGGTCATCGGCCTGCTGCTGCTCGTCGGTGCGCACAGCACCGCCGGCTGGTCGGGCGCGGGCTGGGGTCTGCTGGCGGCATTGTTCTGCGGGGTGCTGCCGATCGGCCTGATCGCCCTCGGGGTACGGCGCGGTGCGCTGACGGACAAGCACATCCGGATCCGCCGCCAGCGGGTGGTGCCGATGGCCGCGAGTCTGCTGTCGGTCGTGGCGGGGCTGGCGCTGCTCCACGTCCTGCACGCCCCGGCGGACGTCGGCGCGCTGGTCGTCGCGATGCTGGCCGGGCTGGTGTCGGCGCTGGCGGTGACGGTCTGGTGGCAGATCTCGCTGCACAACGCGGTGGCCGGGGGCACGGCGATGATCCTGTCGCTGGTCTTCGGCCCGGCCGTGCTGCCCGTGGCGGCGGCCCTGCCGGTGGCGGTGGGCTGGTCGCGCCTGGTGTTGAAGGCCCACACGCCGGCGCAGGTGCTCGCCGGAACGGCCCTCGGGGGCGTCTGCGCGCTGGTCTTCACACTGTTGCGCTGAGCCGTGCGCCCCTTCGGGCCGCTCTGGTCGGGAGCGGGCGTGGGTAGGGGGCACCGCGTCGGGGCCGGTCCGGGCGTGGAGGTGGGGCGTTGGAGCCAGGGGCGTTGGATGGGTCGTCGTTCGAGCCGCCGTCGGTCGAGCCGTCGGCGTCCGAGCCGCTGTCGTTCGAGCCGCCGGCGTCCGCGCCATCGGCGTTGCCGGACGCGGAGCAGTTGCTGGAGGCGCTGCTCGGTCTGGCGGTGCCGTTCGAGGACGTGAACGGACTGCTCGCCGCGCGCCGGCGGCTGGCCCGGGACCAGGGGATGCGCGCCGACTTCGACGCCGCCCTGCGCACCCAGGTGGCGGCGATCGGCACGGTCGGGCAGACGTCCGGGCTCTGGGGCGGCTGGCCGGAGGGCTCCGACGGCACCGACTACCTCGCGACGCTCCTGCTCGTGGCGCTCGCACCGTACACGCGGGCGTACCACCAGGCCCTCGGGATCGGGCCGGAGGTGACCCGGGCGACCCTCGCTGACCTCGGCCGGCACCTCGCACTGAACCGCGGGCGGGGCCGGTCCGGCGGCCTGGCCAACCCCTCCTGGCTGACTCTGCACTTCCGGGGCGAGCTGTACCAGCTCGGCCGGCTCCAGTTCCAGCGCAAGCGGCTCACCGGGCCCGCCGCCGCGGCGGCCGCGACCGAGGGCTTCGGCCCCTGGTGCCTCGAACTGCACATCCCCGCCCACTGCGGGCCGCTCACCCCCGCGGCCTGCGACCGCTCGCTCGCCCGGGCCCGCGGCTTCTTCGCCCGGCACTTCCCCACCGAGCCGTACCCGGTGGCGTGCGTCTTCTCGTGGCTGCTGGACCCTCAGCTCGGCCGCTACCTGCCCGCCGACTCCAACATCCTTCGGTTCCAACGGAGGTTCGCGCCGCTGTGCCCGTCCGGCGAACCCGAGGACGACAACCCGCTCCGCCACGTGTTCGGCGACGCCGGCCGCCCGCTGGACTCGCTGCCGCGAGACACCCTTCTCCAGCGGGTCCTCGTCGACCATCTGCGGACGGGCGGCCACTGGTACGTGGCGGGCGGGTGGCTGCCCCTCTGAGGCGGCCGCCTCAGGCCCGACGGATCGTCACCACGGTGCGCCGCAACCGGCCCTGGACCGACAGGGGCCGGCGCACTGCTGCTCGCCGTTCCACTGCCCGCCCCGGCGGGCGGATCGGTCGGCCCGGACGCCACAGCCGTGCGGGTGCTCGCCCCGGCAGGTACGGCCTACCTGCTCGCCGTCGCGGCCCCGGGCCGCCGCACGCAGGCTCCGCCCCGAGGCGGCGCGCGGCTGGACCGCGCCTTGCGGGGCGTGCCTCCGACGGCGGGGCGGACGGCGCCCGCCACCGCCTTTTCGTATGCCATTCATATCAATAGCCGGAGTGTCACTCACACGAGGGAACTTCCTTTAAAGATTTGCCCACGGAACATTAAAGGTCGCATAGTGATAACGCCTCAGTTGGCCCTAGAAATGGCCAAGTCCAGGCAAAGTCACACCCTTGCACGTGAGGAGAAGACCTTGCTTCACGGAAACCCGGCACCGGGCTACGGACAGCGGCTCCGCGAGGAGATCGCGACCCCGGGGGCGACCCCGCTCATCGGCGTCTACGACATGTACTCGGCCTCCATCGCGGCCGAGCACTACCACGGCATGTTCGTCTCGGGCTTCGGATTCGCCGCCTCCTACTACGGCCTGCCCGACATCGGATTCATCGCCTGGCCGGACATGGTGGCCTTCGTCGAGCGGCTGCGCGGCGCCTTTCCACTGCACCACCTGCTCGTCGACATCGACGACGGCTACGTCGATCCCGAGGTGGCCTGCCACGTGGTGCGCCGGCTGGAGCGGATCGGCGCCTCCGGCGTCATCCTGGAGGACCAGAAGCGCCCGCGCCGCTGCGGCCACGCCGACGGCAAACAGGTGCTGCCGCTGGAGGAGTACCTGGAGAAGCTGAACCAGGTGCTCGCCACCCGCACCGACCTCGTGGTCGTGGCGCGCACGGACGCCACCGAGGAGGCGGACATCCTGCGGCGCGCCGAGGCGCTCGCCGAGACCGAGGCGGACGTCGTTCTGGTCGACGGGGTGCGCAGTGAGGAGTGGATCCGGCGGATCCGCAAGGTCGTCGGCGACAAGCCCCTGCTCTTCAACCAGATCGCCGGCGGCAAGTCGCCGCGGCTGTCGCTTTCGGAGCTGGCCGGCCTCGGGGTGGACGTCGCGATCTACAGCACGCCCTGCCTGTTCGCGGCGCACCGGGCGATGGACGAGGCGCTGGCGGGGCTCAAGGTGGCCGACGGCCGGCTGCCCGCCCCGGCCGGGGAGAGCCGCCAGATCGGCGTCCGCGAGTCCACCGAGCTGCTGGAGCGGAACATCGCCCACCCCCGCGCACGTGAGGCGGTGCGGGCGTGACGTCCGCCCGGCGCGGTGCGGTGCACCACGGCCCGGCCGTGCGCGGCGCCAGGCCGTCGCGCACGGCGGCCTGGCGGTGGGTGGCCGTCGCCGGGCTGGCCGGGGCGTGGGCGGTGTTCGGTGGCCTCGCCTCACCAGCGGCGGCGGAGGGCAGTCTGATCACGGTGGTCGACAACTCGCACGGGGACTCGCTGGTCCGGGCGGATTCACTGGTGGAGATCGACCGGACGGCCAACCTCCAGACCGGAAAGGGCACCGCGGGCAGCGACCACGACGGTGCCGGCGCGCTGGTGGGCGATCTGCTGGGGGCCCCGCCGCCCCGCCCGGCCCCGGGGAGCGGCTGATGAGCGGTGGGCTTCGGCGCCAGGCTCCCCCGCCCTCTCCGTCCGGGGCAGCGCAGCCGGTGGAGGCCGAGCGGGCACGGTCATGCCGATGGCCGCGCGGGCTGGACCCGTACATGGCAGCGTTGGCGGGCAGCGTTCTGCTCGCCGCACTGCTGCCGGCCACCGGCCGGGCCGCCCGGGTGGCGGAGCAGACCTGCGACCTCGCGGTCGCGCTGCTCTTCTTCCTCTACGGCGCCCGGCTCTCCGCCCGCGAGACGCTGGCCGGGCTGCGCCACGGCCGGCTGCACGGCCTGGTGCTCGCCTGCACCTTCGTCCTCTTCCCCCTGCTCGGGCTGGCCACCACCGCGCTGACGCCCGCTCCGCTCACCGAGCAGCTGCGGACCGGGGTGCTGTTCCTCTGCCTCGTCCCGTCGACGGTGCAGTCCTCGGTGGCGCTCACCGGCGCCGCCCGGGGCAATGTGCCGGCCGCGATCTGTGCGGGCACCTACTCCAGTCTGGCCGGCCTGATCCTGACGCCGTTGCTGGCCGCCTGGCTGCTGGGCGCGCACGCCGCCCTCTCCTCCGACGGCCTGGCCCGGATCGGCCTGCAACTTCTGGCGCCCTTTCTCGCGGGCCAGTTGCTGCGGCCGCGTCTCGGTGGCTTCCTGGCGCGGCACAGACGACTGCTGACGCCGGTGGACCGGGGTTCGATCCTGCTCGTCGTCTACACCGCCTTCAGCGCGGCAGTGGCCGAGGGCATCTGGAGCAGGACGACGCCCGCCGCACTGATCGGCCTGCTGGCCGTGCTGCTCGGCCTGCTCGCCGCCGCCCTCGCCGCCGCCCACCTCGGGGCCCGGCTCCTGGGCCTCGACCGTGAGTCCGGTATCGCCGCCGTCCTCTGCAGCTCGCAGAAAAGCCTCGCGAACGGCCTGCCGATGGCCACCGTGCTGTTCGGGCCGGAGGCCGGACTGCTGGTGCTGCCGCTGATGGCCTATCACCAGCTCCAGTTGGCCGCCGGGACGTTCCTGGCCGGCCGCTGGTCCCGAGCCCCGGACGACTCCCCGGGTGACTCCCCGACTGACGCCCGGGGTGCGGCCCTCGACGGTCGGCGCCGAGGCCCGCTCAGCCCGGCGGAGGTGCAGCGAGCGCCACGATCGGGAGGGGATGCAGATCGCTGCGTGCCCTGACGCGCGCTACCGACGGACTGCGCGGGACAGTTCCGGCAGCGAGGAACGCAGGTTGCCCCTCCGGCCCGAGCACGACAACAGCCCGTGGCCGAGGACGGGACCGGGGCATGGTCCGGCCGGCCCGGTGGCATCAGCAGCGAGGTGAGAGGCGTTGCGAGCCGGGAGGCATCGGCGTCCGCCGTGCGGAGCGGCGGCACGGAGGAGAGCTGGGCAAGGTCCGAGCGGCCCGTCCGCAGGGCACGCACCGGCGCGGTTCAGCCGCTGCCCGGCCGTGCTCCGACACCTCCGTGATCCGCGCCACCAATGAGGTCGAGCACGCGCCCGGTCCAGGTGCGGAAGGTCCGCGCGCCGACGCGTTCGCAGAGGACATCCCGGCCGTCGGCGGAGAGCAGGAGGCAGGAGGACTCGGCGCGGAAGTACGGGCTTCCGGTCACCGAATGGCGCCACGTCTCGGGCGTCATCGGGACGCTGCCCGGGTTCCCGGCGAAGGTCTCGTTGCGGGCCGCGAGCAATTGCGCGTCGTAGCGGTCGTCGTAGGGCGCCATCGCGGTACCGTGCGGCGTCGTCGGCGCCGTGGCGGGTACGTGCTCCGCCAGGTCGATCCGCATGCCCAGGTACCTGCGCACCCGCCGGTAGCCTGCGGCTTGAAGTGCCTCGGCGAGCCACCGCTGGTGGCCGTGCGTACGGGCATGGAGTTCCAGCGGGGCGTCACCGAACCCCTCGCGGTGCCGGTGGGCCGCGGTGCGGCGGCACCAGGCAAGGAGGTGCGCGATGGCGCTCGGCGTCCGGTGGGCGGGATGCACCGCGATGTCCACGGTCATCTCGTGGACGGGGTCGGCGAGTTCGCGCGTTCGCGTGACCGCGTGACCGCGTACGCGACGGGTTCCGTTCCGGCCCAGGCCGACGTCGTACCGGCGGCCAGGTCGACGCCCGAAGCCGCCCAGCCGTCGACGAGGGCCCGCCCGTGCCTGCGCCCGACTGCCCTTGCCCAACCCCAGCCCGGTGGGAAAGGGCACTGCGCCACGACGCAGGGCGCAGCGCCAGGTCCCGGGGCTACCGTCGAGGATCGGCGCCAGGTCGGCCTCCAGCCCCAGTGCCGCGATCGCGGCCTCGGCTCTGACGAACGCCTCCTCCGGGGCGAGGCTGCGTTCCCCGGACTGGGGGGGTGCGGTGTGGGTGGTGGTCACGTCCGTCCCGTCTGTTGAGCGGGGCCGGTCCGCGGCAACCGGCGTGTGACCCGGCGCGGACCGGCCCCTGGGCCTCTTGGCTGCGGAGTACGTCAGCCCTCGTCGGTGGACTCGGCCGGGTCCGCCTGGCCGGCGCAGCCCGCGAGCTCGGCGATGATGCGCTGCTCGGCCGCCGAGAGGACTACCTCCTCCGGGTGGAACTTGTCGCGGTCCTGGAATCCGCCCATGGGAACTACCTCCTGGAACTCGATGGCCGGCCACCGGTCGGCGGCCGGGCTCAGGGTGCGCGGCACTCAGTGCGCATACGTCCCACCACTGATGGGAGCCGAACGGGAACGGCGATGAACGCTCGCCCCTCCGGGCAACCCGCGCGATCGTCCGACCCGCTGCGGGCCTCGTTCATGGCCACCCTGGCTGAGCAGGAGCGCGGCTCATGACCTGGTGGCCCGGTTCATGACGAGGTCGGTGCCGGCGGGCAGTTCGGTGCCACCGAACGCCTTCGTCCGGTGGACGACGCAGGCACGGCTGACTCCCGACCCCGTCGACCATGCACCTCCGGCAGTGAGCTTCGGGCCAGAGGGGCGGGCCTCGGCCCGGCCGTCAGCGCGGCCCGCGCGGCCCGCCAAGCGGGATCCCCGGGGGTGGAGCTCGGCACGGAGGTCGGCCCGGGCGACCGCCGTCGCCCTGAGACGGGCGACGGGTGCGCTCGGGTCGTTCACGCGCAGCCGGCCGCCAACGGTCACGCGGCGTCGATGGAACGAGTGCCCGTCCGGTACAGGTGGGCGTCGACCAGGGCGGTGGTGGCGTCCGGCTGTTCGATCTGCGGAAGGTGGCCCGCCTCGGGGACGACCGCAAGTACGCCGTCGGCGAAGGCGTCGGCGTACGCCCGGCCGTACGCGGGTGTGACGATGCGGTCGCTCTCCCCCCAGATCAGGAGGGTCGGCACCTGCACACGCCCGAGTCGGTGCAGGAGCTTGGGGTCGTGCATGTAGGGGTCGCCCGCGAGGGTGCGCATGGTGGCCATGTTGGCCTGTCGGCGGGCGAGTTCGTCGGAGGGGAGGTCGGCGGGGTCGACGTGGTAGCGGTCCGGGTCGTGCCAGGAGTGGTCCGCCGCGCCGCGCGCGTCGAGGGCGAAGAAGTCGGTGATCGGTTCCGTTTCGACCTTCACACCGACGGCGTCGATCAGGACGAGGCCGGTGATGATTCCCGCCGTGTCGCGTACGGCCATCTCGGCGGCGATCCAGCCGCCGAGCGAGGAGCCCACGACGAGGACGTCGTCCAGTCGGCGGTCGCACAGGTGGTTCAGGTAGGCGAGGGCGAGGTCGTCGATGCCGGTGAGCCATTCCGGGCGGTGGGCGCCGTCCCAGCCGGGGTGCACGGGCGTGATGGCGTGTGCGGTGCGGGAGATGTGCCGGGCGAGGCCGGCGACGGTGGCCGGGCCCCCGCCGCCGTGCAGGATCAGGACCGGCCGGCCGGCTCCGGCTTCGGACAGGGTCAGGGGCAGGTCCACTGCTTGGCGTTCTGTGGTCATGCCCCCCAGAGTAACTAAATATCTTTATATAAGCTAGCTTGGTTATGTCGTAGACTCGGTCCATGAGTGATGAGCTGCAAGAGCTCGGCAGAGCGGTCAAGCAGGCCCAGTACCGGCAGCACCGGGCGCTCGACAGTGCGCTCTCCACCGTGGGCACCACGCTGGCCCAGTGGGATGCCCTGCGTGCGATCAGCCGCTCGCCCGGGGCATCGGCCCGCGAGCTGGCCGCGGCGACGTTCCAGACCGAGCAGGCCTTCGGAACGCTCGCCGGCCGCCTGACGACCCAAGGCACGGTCGAGCGCCGACCGGGACACGGCCGGCGCATCGAGCACCACCTCACCCCCGTCGGCGAGCAGGTCCTGGCAGCCGGCCACAGGATCGCCGACGAGGTCCTCGCCACCTGCTTTGCCGCCCTGCCCGCAACAGACCGCGCAACCCTCTTCGACCTCCTCCAGCGCCTCACGGCCGAGGAAACCGCGTAGGCCACCCGGAGAGCCGACTCCGGCGGCTGTCGCACATGGTGAAGCGACTGGAGAGCCGAGGGTGGGTGCGGCGGGAGCCGGATCCGAGCGACGGACGGTTCACCAACGCCGTCCTCACGCAGGCCGGCATGGGGACGCTGGAGGCGGCCGCCCCCGCCCATGTGGCCCTCGACCTCGACCAGGCTCGCGCCGCTGTCGGCTCGGCCCACCCCTGAGTTCAGACGCGAAGGCGGCTCACCCAGGTACGGCAGCGGCCGGCCTGGGCGTGAGCTCCGACTCGACGACAGTGGTCACGGCAACTCCTACGGGGTGGCGGACTCTACGGGGTTGATCGGGAGGCGGACCTGGAAGCGGGTGTCGCCCGGGGCCGACTCGAGTCGCAGGTCGCCGCCGTGCCGGTTCACGATGATGCGCCAGGAGATGTCCAGGCCGAGACCGGTACCTTCGCCGGCAGGTTTGGTGCTGAAGAACGGGTCGAAGACCCGACTCCGTACGTCGGCGGGCACACCGGGACCGGTGTCGCGGACCTCGACCAGCACCTGGTTCCCGTCCTGTGCGGTGCGAACGGTGAGGGTGCCGCCGGCGCCGGTGCTGCGGATGGCCCAGGCGGCGTTGTCGATCAGGTTCGTCCAGACCTGGTTCAGCTCGGCGGGGTAGCCGGGGATGCTGGGCAACGTGCGGTCGTAGTCGCGCACGACGGTGATGCTCGGGCCGATCTTCGCGGAGAGCAGCAGCAGCGTACTGTCCAGCAGCTCGTTCACATCGGCCTTCTGGTACGGGGCCCGGTCGAGCTGCGTGTATTGCTTCGCCGCACCGACGAGTGCGGAGACGCGGTGCGCGGCGTCCTCGATCTCGTCGAGCAGGAGCTCGGCCTCCACCGTGCAGCTCAGCCAGCTCAGTGCTCTACCGAGCAGGTCTTCGGGCAGAGCTCCGGCGATCCGGTCCAGCCAGTCGATGCCCAGACCCGCCTCGACGAGGACCGGCGCCAGCTCCCAACCGTCGGCGACGC
The DNA here is from genome assembly GCF_055561295.1 of Kitasatospora sp. NPDC022785. Lineage (NCBI taxonomy): Bacteria > Bacillati > Actinomycetota > Actinomycetes > Kitasatosporales > Streptomycetaceae > Kitasatospora > Kitasatospora sp. NPDC022785. The sequence continues at coordinate 331,176 of NZ_JBVHHB010000006.1, forward strand.
CGTGCGCCTCCAGCCAGTCGCCGATCTCGTCCTCGCGGTCCGAGGCCTCCAGTGGGTCGAGCGCTGTGGCCTGCCCCATCTGGCCGATCGTCATGTCCTGCAGTTCCCTCAGGTGCGCGAGGTCCCCGCCTCGGCGTGGGTCGGCCGCGAGCTCCGCGAATTCGCGGCGTACCCGGGCGATGCGCTCCCGCAGGGCCGAGGTGGCGCGTACGGCGGCAGCCGCGGGGTTGTTGAGCTCGTGGGTGAGCCCGGCTGTGACCGACCCGAGGGCGAGCAACCTCTCCCTCTGGCCGACCGCCTCCTGGGTGCTCTTGAATCCGAAGAACAGACCCTCCAGCAGGTGGACGGCCATCGGGAACCAGCTGCGCATGATCTCCGCGAAAGCTTCCGCGGGCAGCACGAAGAACCTGGACCGCTCGGTCGCCCGGAGCGAGTTGTTGTACACCTGCGGCACCTGGTCGCCGAGGTAGGCCTGGAATGCCCCGGCGTACACGCCGGGCGCGGATGTCCGGCTGACGTCCACCTCCTGACCGCCGACGCTGCGCGAGAGGACCACGGTCCCATGGAACAGCACGAACAGGCCCGCCGCGGGATCGCCCTCCCGGTACACCGGGCCCGGGTCGAACCATTCGACGTGGCCGTCCCGGCACAGCCGGGTGAGCTGGTCGGGGGCCAGCTTCTCGAACAGGAACAGCGTCCGAAGCTCCTGCTCGTCGCACTTCTCCTGCGCGGAGGTCATGACTGCTCCAGGTACCGGTGCGCGAGCATGACGGCCATGGCGCCCTCGCCGACCGCGGAGGCGACCCGCTTGGCGGACTCCGCGCGCACATCTCCGGCTGCGAAGACCCCTGGCACGTTGGTCTCGAGGTGGTAGGGGGGCCGATCCAGCGGCCAGCCGGCAGGGGCGCGCCCGTCGGTGGTCAGATCGGGGCCGGTCAGCACGAAGCCTCGCGAGTCCCTGAGTACCGTGCCGTCCAGCCAGTCGGTCAGCGGTGCCGCGCCGATGAAGACGTACATCCACTGCGCGTCAACGGTCTCGGACCTACCGGTGACACGGTTGCGCAGGGTCAGCCCTTCCAGGTGATCCGCGCCCTCGGCGGCCTCGACGACCGTGTCCGTGAGCACCGTGATGGTCGAGGCGTCCTCGACCCGCTGGAGCAGGTAGTAGGACATCGACGAGGCCAGCTCCGGCGCCCGCACCAGCAGGGTGACCTTCCGGGCGCTGCGGGAGAGGAACATCGCGGCCTGGCCGGCGGAGTTCGCACCGCCGACGATGTACACCTCCTGCCCTTGGCAGGCGGCCGCCTCGGTCAGGGCCGAGCCGTAGTAGACCCCGCGCCCGGTCAGTCCGGCCGCCCCCGGCACATCCAGTTGCCGGTAGGACACACCGGTCGCGAGGATCACGGTGTGTGCTGAGACGGCGGAGCCGTCGGAGAAACGCAGCGTGCGTGCCGCCCCCTTCACTTCCAAGCCGGTGACCGTGCACGCCGTGAGCAGCTCCGCGCCGAATTTCGTGGCTTGGCGGCGTGCCCGGTCGGTGAGCTGCGCTCCGGAGACGCCGTCGGGGAAGCCCAGGTAGTTCTCGATGCGGGAGCTCTGGCCCGCCTGTCCACCGGTTGCCTCGCGTTCCACGAGGACGGTGCGCAGACCCTCCGAGGCCCCGTAGACGGCCGCGGCGAGGCCGGCGGGGCCGCCGCCGACGATGACCAGGTCGTAGAAGTCGGCCGCGGGGGTGGTCGACAGCCCTACGTGGGCGGCCAGGTCCCGCTCGGCAGGCTCGACGAGGGCAGTGCCGTCCGGGGTCACGACCAAGGGCAGTCGCAGACCGTCCTGCCCTGCGGCGACCAACAGACGTCCGCCCTCTGGTTCCTCGCTGGAGTACCAGCGGTACGGCACCTGGTTGCGGGCGAGGAACTCCCGGATCTGGGAGGAACGGGCCGACCAGCGGTGGCCGACGACCTTGGTGACGTCCACGGCGCGGCCGTCGCCGGCCCGCCACGTCTCCAGCAGGTCGTCCACCACCGGGTACAGCTTCTCCTCGGGCGGCTCCCACGGCTTGAGCAGGTAGTGGTCGAGGTCGACGAGGTTGATGGCGTCGATCGCAGCGTTGGTGTCGGCGTAGGCGGTGAGCAGTACCCGTCGGGCTGCCGGGAACAGATCGAGCGCCGCTTCGAGGAATTCGATGCCGTTCATCTGCGGCATCCGGTAATCGGCCAGGATCACCGCGACCGGCACGCCCCGCAGCTTCAGCACGCGCAGCGCCTCGAGCGCCGAAGCGCCGGACTCGGCGCGGACCACCCGGTAATCCTCCCCGTAGTGGCGGCGCAGGTCACGGGCGACGGCCCGGGATACCGCAGGATCGTCGTCCACGGTCAAAATCACGGTCCGCACCTCATCGGTGGCCTCTGCCATGGTTCACCACCCAGGACTGTCGCAGGGCCGGAGGGGGAGCACCCCTTCCAGTCTGATCGCTGGTACGCGGTGCGGCCCGCCGCCGCGGCACTCACGGTGCGGAGCGGACTCGACTCGGGCAATGCGACGGGCCGCGTGCGTTCAGCCGAACGGTGACCACGTTCGTCCGCTTGCATGCGCGGCATCGCTCACCTCACGGGGGGCCGATCGGGAGCAGGTCGGCCCCGATAGCAGCCCTGGTCGTCGAGTTGGCGACCGTGAGGAGCAGGAGTGTGGCCAGGAGGACGCCCACCGGGCCGAAGTGGCCAAGCAGCTTCGCGGCGAACGCCGCGGCACCCACCAGGAGGGTCAGCGCAAGTGCCAGGGGCAGCGTGGGGGGCGGGCACCGCCCCCCCGACAGGCCCGGCCAGCGTTACGGCCACCGTGCCGGCAGCGACGGCGAAGCCGGCTATCAGGGCGAAGCGGTGCCGCAGGGCAGAAGCTGGGCTGTTGCCGACCGAGAGCCACGGGAGCCTGGGGGCTTGCCTGAGCTGTCCAGCGGGCCTGCGCGGAGAGACGATGAAGGGCAGCGAGACGGAAGGCGAGGTCGAGCGGCGGGGCTGGATCGGACGAGGCCGCCGGTATGGGTGGCGGGCGGAAGGAAGGCCTGGAATGAGCGCCTCCGATGCGGGCCGGCCCGTGGCGGGCAGGGTGCGGGCTGCCGCGTCCGAGCCCGGTGGCCTGCTGGACCTGTTGGGTGTGGCCGCAGCGGTGTTGGACGCGGATGGGCGGGTTGCCCTGTGGAGCCCGCAGGCTCAGGATCTCTTCGGCTGGAGCGCCGAGGAGGTGCTTGGCCGGTACGCGGCCGAGCTACTGGTCGCCGAGGAGAACCGGGGTCTGATCCTCGAGCTGTTCGCCGAGGTGATGGGTGGCGGCGGGCACTGGGCGGGAGTGTTCCCGGTGCGGCACAAGGACGGCAGCACCCGGCTGGTGGAGTTCCGCAACATGCGGTTGCAGGACGAGCGCGGCCGCCTCTATGCCTTGGGGATCGCCACCGACGAGGCCACGCTACGTGGCGTCGAGCGCGATCTGGCCCTGTCGGCGCGGATGGTGGCCCAGTCCCCGATCGGGCTGGCGGTGCTGGACACCGACCTGAGGTACGTCCTGGTCAACCCGACGCTGGAGCGCATCAACGGCCTGCCGGCCGAGCAGCACCTCGGTCGCGATGTCCGCGACGCGCTGCCGTTCCTCGACACCGGGGTCGTCGAGTCCGCCATGCGCCAGGTACTGGCGAGCGGCAAGCCGCTGGTGGACCAGTTCACGGTCGGCCGCACCCGCGCCGATCCGGACAGCGACCACGCCTGGCGAGCGTCGTACTTCCGGCTGGAGGACTCAGCCGGGCGGGTGCTCGGCCTGGCCGTCTCGGTGGTGGACGTCACCGAGCAGCACCGCGCGGCCGCCGAGGCCGCCCGCGCCCGACAGCGACTGGCACTGGTCGCCCAGGCGTCCATGAGGATCGGCACCACCCTCGACCTCGGCCGGACCGCCCAGGAACTGGCCGACTTCGTCATCCCCGACCTCGCCGACGTCGCCGCGGTCGACGTTCTCGACTCGGTCCTGAGCGGACGCCCGCCCACACACGGGCCGGTCGCGGGGCCGGTGACCCTGCGGGCCCTGGCCGTCGCGGCGGCCTACCCCGCCGACGCCTTGCGCGCCGCCGACCCGGTCGGGGAGATCGCCAAGTACGACGCCGACCGCCTGGTCACCCGATGCGTGACCACCGGCCGTCCGGTGCTCGTGGCCCACGTGACGAGCGAGGACCTGCCGGGCATCGCCCGAGACGGCGAGGCCGCGGCCGTGCTGGCCCGAGCAGGCCTGCGCTCCTACCTGGCGGTGCCGCTGATCGCCCGCGGAGAGGTGCTCGGCGCCCTGGACCTCAAGCGCGTGCGCGATCCGCTGCCCTTCGGCGAGGACGACATCGTGCTGGCCGAGGAGCTTGCCGCCCGCGCCGCCGTGTGCATCGACAACGCCCGCTGGTACCAGAGCCAACGCAACACGGCCCTGACCCTGCAGCGCCACCTGCTGCCGCACGTGCCCACACGGCCCGTCGGTCTCCAGGTCGCCTCCCGCTACCAGCCCGCGGGACGCGCCGCGCTGGCCGGCGGCGACTGGTTCGACGCCATCACATTGGCCGGCGACAAGACCGCCCTGGTCGTCGGCGACGTCATGGGCCATGACATCAACGCCGCCGCCAGGATGGGCCAGCTGCGCACCGCCACCCGCACCCTGGCCGATCTCGACCTCGACCCCGCTCAGGTGCTGCACCACCTCGACCGCATCACCGCCGAACTCGACGAGACCATCGCCACCTGCGTCTATGCCGTCCACGACCCGCACGGCAGACGGTGCCGCATCGCGCTGGCCGGCCATCCGCCCCCCGTACTGGACCGCCCCGGTCGGGCCCCGGTGCTGCTGGAGCTGCCCCCGGGCGCGCCGCTGGGCGTCGGAGGCGTCCCTTTCGAGTCCACCCGCGTGGAGCTGGCGCCCGGTGACCGGCTGCTCCTGTACACCGACGGCCTGGTGGAGACCCGTGACCAGGCCATCGACACCCGCCTCGATGCCCTCATGAGCCTGCTCCGCGGACCCAGGCTCCCGCTGGAAGCAACCTGCGACCGTCTGCTGACCGCCCTGCGGCGGGCAGACGACGACGATGACGACGTGGCCCTGCTCATCGCCGAGGTCCACGCGGCGCCGGGTCCAGGCGGACACGCGGCGTGAGGGATGCGAACGCCTGCGTGGTCCGGAGCTGAGTGGCACGATCAGGCTGCGCGCCTCCCTTGGAGGCTTCGCCACCCGGGCCGAGCCGTACTCCTGTGGAGCTTTCGGCACAGGCGCGCAGCCGTGAACGGCCGAACCGGTGCGTCCACAGCCCGCTGCCCGCCGTGCGCGATCGAGCCGAAGCTGATGTGCTGGGCGCGGGAATGCCTTCTGCGGGGGATGCGGTAGCACTACCTGATCGTGCCAGTGCTTGGGAGAGATCCGGATGAGTACCTATCGAGTCGCACAAGTCCCGGCCGCCGGCGGTCGCTTCGAGATCGTCGAGCGTGACGTACCCCGGCCGGGCCCGGGCCACGTACGGGTGGCGGTGGAGGCGTGCGGGATCTGCCACAGCGACACCGCCTTCGTGGACGCCCTCCTCCCGGGCGTTCGGTTCCCGCTGGTGCCGGGCCACGAGATCGCGGGGCGCATCGAGGCGGTGGGCGAGAGCGTCCACTCCGGTTGGCAGGTGGGCGACCGGGTCGCGGTCGGCTGGTTCGGCGGCAGCTGCGGTCACTGCCGGCGCTGTCGACAGGGCGACTTCATCGTCTGCGAGGCCCTGAAGGTGCCCGGCTGGGCCTACGACGGGGGGTACGCCGACGCGGTGATCGCACCGGTGGACGCCCTGGCCCGGATTCCCGACGGGCTGTCGCCGGCCGAGGCGGCCCCGCTGGGCTGCGCGGGCGTCACGACGTTCAACGGACTGCGGCGCAGCTCCGCCAAGCCGGGCGATCTGGTCGCGGTGCTGGGCATCGGCGGTCTCGGCCACCTGGCCGTGCAGTACGCGGTCGCCATGGGCTTCGAGACCGTGGCCATCGCCCGCGGGGCCGCCAAGGCGGACTTCGCCAAGGAGCTCGGCGCGCACCACTACGTCGACAGCACGGCGGGCGCCGGCGTCGGGGAGGCGTTGCAGTCGCTCGGCGGAGCACAGGTGGTCCTGGGAACGGCGGCGAATTCCGAGGCCATCGCGGCGACCGTGGACGGTCTGGCCACCCGGGGCGAGCTGGTGGTGATCGGCGCGGACGCCGCACCACTGGGTATCAGCCCGAACCAGCTGCTCATGAGCGGCAAGATCATCCGCGGCCACCCCTCGGGAACCGCACAGGACGTGCAGGACACCATGGAGTTCAGCCTGCTCCATGGCATCCGCCCGATGGTCGAGACGGTACCGCTCGACGGGATCACCGCGGCCTACGACCGAATGCTCGCCGGCGCCGCCCGCTTCCGGATGGTCGTCACCACCGGCTGACCCGCGCACCTGCGTGCCACGGCCCCACCGGGTTCGCCCGGTGGGGCCGTGGCACGCGGCAGGAGGCCCGGTCAGCGCTTCTCCTCCGGGCGGTCCGCCTCCTCCCAGCGGGTGTGGAAGACCCCGTCGCGGTCGACCCGCCGGTAGGTGTGCGCGCCGAAGAAGTCCCGCTGCCCCTGGATCAGGGCGGCCGGCAGCCGCTCCGCCCGCAGGCTGTCGTAGTACGCGAGCGCGGTCGCGAAGCCCGGTGCCGGCACTCCCAGCTGCGCCGCCGTCGAGACCACCCGCCGCCAGGCCGACTGCGCCGACCCGAGCGCCTCCCTGAAGTGGGCGTCGGTCAGCAGGGTGGGCAGCTCCCGGTCCTCGTCGTACGCGGCCTTGATCCGGTTGAGGAACCGGGCCCTGATGATGCACCCGCCGCGCCAGATGGCGGCCATCGCGCCGGGGTCGATCTGCCAGGAGTACTCGGCGCTGCCCGCCTGGATCTGGTTGAAGCCCTGGGCGTAGGCGACCATCTTGGAGGCGTAAAGGGCCTGCTCGACGTCCTCGGCGAAGCGGTCGGAGGCCGCGCTGTCGAGCCAGGTCTCGGTCGGTCCCGGCAGGCCGCGGCCCGCCTCGCGCAGGGGCACGCTGCCGGACAGCGAGCGGGCGAAGACCGCCTCCGCGATGCCGCCGACGGGGACACCGAGCTCCAGCGCGGTCTGGACCGTCCAGCGTCCGGTGCCCTTCTGCTCGGCCCGGTCCAGCACGGCGTCGACGAAGGGCCGCCCGGTCTCCGGGTCGGCGTGGGCGAGGATGTCCGCGGTGATCTCGATCAGGTAGGACTCCAGCCGCCCGCCGTTCCAGGTGCGGAACACCTCGGCGATCTGGGCCGGCTGCATGCCCGCGGCGTGGCGCAGCAGGTCGTACGCCTCGGCGATCAGCTGCATGTCCGCGTACTCGATGCCGTTGTGGACCATCTTGACGAAGTGGCCGGCACCGTCCGGTCCGACGTGCGTGCAGCAGGGCCTGCCGTCGACCTGGGCCGCGATGTTCTCCAACAGCGGCCCCAGCAACCGGTACGCCTCCGCCGTGCCGCCCGGCATGATGCTGGGCCCCTCCAGTGCGCCCTGCTCACCGCCGGAGATGCCGCTGCCGACGAAGTGCAGCCCGCGCTCGCGCAGGACGGACTCCCGCCGTCGGGTGTCGAGGAAATGGGCGTTCCCACCGTCCACCAGCACGTCGCCCACGTCGAGCAGCGGGACGAGCTCGTCGATGACGGCGTCGGTCGGATCACCCGCCTTGACCATGATGACGATCATGCGTGGGCGTTCGATCGCCGCGACGAAAGCCTCCGGCGACGCTGCCGGGACGAACTCGCCTTCGTGGCCGAACTCCTCCAGCAGGGCGTCGGTCCTGGCCTGCGTGCGGTTGTGCACGGCGACCCGGTAGCCGTGGCGGGCGAAGTTCCTGGCCAGGTTGCGGCCCATCACGGCCAGTCCGGTGACGCCGATCCGGGCCTTCGGCTGCTCGGTCATGAGGCTCTCCTACTCGGCGGACAGCGAGAGGACCTCGTCCTCGGGGACCTCCAGGTACGTCTCCCCCTCGACCTCGATCTCCGAGCCGGAGAACGTGGCGAAGACGATCCGGTCGCCGACCTTGACGTCCACCGGGTGCGGCTTGCCGCTCTCCAGGGGCCGGCCGGGTCCCACCGCCACCACCTCGCCCTGACGGGTGTCGGCGTCCGCGGCGGGTTCCCCGATCGGCCTGACGACCAGACGATCGTGCTCCGGGTGGAAGTCGGGCATGGGGTGCTCCTCTGAACTGGGCGGTACGGATGCAAGCAGGGGGACCGGCGGTACCGGGGCGACGGAGGCGCGGACGAAGCGGTCCACATTCCGATTCTGCCGGGGTTCCCGGATCCTGCACGGTATGACCACAGGCCTTCGGCCTCATGGAGTCGGGGCCACCCGGCTGCCCGCCGCGCCTCGCCCGCCGAAGTGCGGCTCCGCGGGATCGTGCGGTGGCGCGCCCGGGCCCGACGCTCCACCGCCCCCGGCCTCACCCGAACAGCGGAGCGACTCGGCGCCGGGGGAGCTGCTGCTCAGCGGGGCTGGAGCCGGGTGCGCAGGACGAAGGACTCGTTGGCTTCCGGGCCGGCCGGTGCGTAGCACCGCCGCAACACCGGAACGGCCCGGGCCGCAGCCCGGTTCTCCTCGGCCCGGTCGGCGAGGAAGACATCGACTGCGGCGAGACGACGACGGCGTCCCAGCGCGGGGTCACCGGTCGCCGCCCAGCTACGGGGTCTCGGCTCAGCTGCCGTAGCCGGGCGCGGTGGCGCCCGGCGGGGTGCCGTGGAAGGTGCGCCATATCAGCCCCTGGTCGTGGGCGCGGGCCGAGGAGGGCGGTTCGCCGGGCCAGGCTCCCACGTACCAGAGGTGGATGAGCCCGTGTTCGTCCCGGGCGCGGCGGGCCAGCACGGTGCGGTGGTGTTCGTGGGCCATGCCGGTGGCGCGCAGCTCGGTCTCGTCGAAGCCGGTCAGCTCGGCGGAGATCCGCAGGAAGGCGGCGAAGTCGGCGAGGTCGTCGTGGTCTGCCTCGTAGTCGGCGAAGTCACCGTCGAGGTGGTCCTGGTGGGCGTCGTACGCGTCGTCGCGGTCGTTGCGGCCGCCATGACGGCGGCCGTCGTGGCTGTGGTCGTCGTGGCTGTGGCCGTCGCGGTCAGGGCCGTTGTCGTGGTGGCCGTTGTCGTGGTCGTCGTCGTGGTCGTTGGCTGGCAACCGGGCACCCCCGCACGTGAGCGCTGCATGGCCGAGGCATGACACATCGGCGGCAGGGACGGCCGCCTTCGGATGATCCTGCCCCCCGGGGTCCCGCCGGAAGGCGCAATGCCCGAAACTGCTCTCCCCTGAGCGCTCTCCGACCGTCCGATGACCTTGTGCGATCACTCCGGAGGCCGGACCTGCCCGCCTCGGTAGCGTCCTCCGATCCCCCGGCCGGCGCAGCGCAACGCGCGGGGAGGGCGGTCGGCTGCGATCTTCGGAGCACACGGCGGGTTCACCGTCGTCCGCCTGGCGTCGAGACCTGGAGGCCCGGATGCGGCAGGCTCCCCCCACCCCCTCACCGTCCACGAACGAGTGGCTGCCGGTGCTGGACATGCCCGCGCCGGGGCCTCAGAACCGGCTCACCGTGCTGGTGCGCCTCATCCTGCTGATCCCCCAGTTCGTGGTGGTCTGGGTGCTGTCGGTGGTGGCGTTCTTCGTCGCGGTGATCGGCTGGTTCGGCGCGCTGGTGCTGGGCCGGCTGCCGGTCTTCGCCGCCGACTACCTGTCCGGCTACGTGCCGTACGAGACACGGGTCAACGCCTACCTGCTGCTGACCCACGACCGCTATCCGCCGTTCGCGTTCCGCACCCCCGACCACCCCGTCCAGGTCGAGTTGCGGCTCGGTGAGCTCAACCGGCTCGCGGTCTTCTTCCGGATCGTGCTGGCCATCCCCGCGATGATCATCCAGAGCGTGATCTATACCGGGTGGTGGACGGTCGCGCTCATCAGCTGGGTGGTGGTGCTGGTCCTCGGCCGGATGCCCCAGGCTCTGTTCGAGGCGACGGCGGCGATCCTGCGCTACCGGATGCGGTACATGGCGTACCTTCTGATGCTCACGTCCGCCTACCCGAAGTACCTGTTCGGCGACGAGCCGGGCTCGGTGCCCGGCGGCCCGGTCTCGGCGACCCGCCCTCTGGTGCTGGGCGGCGGCGGGCGAGGGCTGCTGATCGCGTTCATCGTGCTCGGGGTGCTCTCCTGGGGCGCCGGCTCGATCACCACGACGCTCACCTCGGATGACGACGACACCAAGCACGTCACCGGGCCCCTGCTGCCCGGCCCGCTCGCCCGCTGACGCGAGTGCCCGCGCGCCCCCGGGACCGGGTCCCGGGGGCTTCGTCATGCGCCGGGGCACCAAGGGCCGGCCCGGGGCACGAACGGCCGCGCCGACTCCGGATCTTCCCGCTCGGCGCCGAGGAGCGCGGGGGCCTACGGTCCCGCGACCCAGGTCGGCAGGGTCGGAAGGACCTGCTCGGCGATCCGGAACAGGGCCGTCTCGTCCGGGGGCGTGCTGTCCTGGCGCCAGATGGCGAGTTCGAAGGACCCACCGCCGGACGTGGGGGCCTTGGCGACGACGAGGTGGCGGGCGATGCCGCCGGGCCCCGTGCTGGACTTGCCGTTGAAATTGAGGGTGATCGCCATCGTGTGGTCCGCGTAGGTCGCCGAGGGGTGGCCGAGGACGGAGGTCGCCAGGGCCGGCGGGCTCGTGAAGGCTGCGATGTCCTTGACCGAGAGGTCCTGGTTGTCCGTGATGCGCACGTAGACGGAGCCGAGCTGCACCTGCGCCGATGCGTCGGACTTCTTCGTCCCGTCCGGGAAGCTGAACGGTCCGCCGCCGGACTGCGCGACCGAGACGCGCTGGGTCGGCGTGCCGAGCAGCGTCGGCAGATCGGGGCGGTTGAGCGCGGCACAGAGCGCCGGATACTCGGGCGCGTCCGTCGGCCGGGGTGCGTTGCACGTGGCCGGCTTGTCGCTGTGCGGCGTGGCGTCGCCGAGGACTCCCAGCCCCCACAGGCCGCCGAGGGTTCCCCCGATCAGCAGCAGTGCCGTCACCACCTGGGCGGCCGCGCCCTTCGTGTCCTTGTCGGCCACCACGGAACCGTCGGTCATCTGCTCGTCCCCACCCCGTCCCCCAGCAACGCACGCCCAGATGGGCTGCGTGATCTTAGCCGATGGGCGGTCTGGCGGTCGTGGCGTGGCCACCCCTGCGCAGCGACCCGCTCGGCCGACCCACCAAGCCGACCCGCTCAGCCGCGCCGCTCGGCCGACCGCTCAGCCGACCGTGCCGAGGTAGGCCGAGGTCAGCTCGGGGGTGGCGAGCCAGGCGGCGTAGTCGCTCGGCTCGGCGTAGGTGTTGGCGAGGCGGCGGGCGACGGTCTCGTGCTGGGCGGCGGCGGCGAAGACGGTCTGCAGGTGCTCCGGCACGGCGAGCATCGTGGCGGTGAAGTCGACGGTGTGGCGGGCGTGTTGCTGCCAGAACCGCTCGAAGGTGTCGCTCATCCAGGCGGGCGTGAACGGGGCCTCGCCGTGTGCCGTGATCGCCCGCAGGTAGGCGTCGGCGGCCCGGGCGGCGCTGTTCGCGCCCTGGCCGGTGATCGGGTCGTTCACCACCAGCGCGTCGCCGATGCCGAGGACGTGGACCTCCTCGGCGCCGCCGCCGAGCCGGGCAACGGGCCGGCGGACGGTCGGTGTCACCGCGCCGAAGAGCCCGGCACCCGCGTCGGTCGGCTCGGCGCCGGTCCACAGCTCCGCCTCCCACGGGAGGTGGGCACGCAGGAGGCCGCGGATGCGCTCCAGTTGCTCGGCGGGGCCGGGGCGATCGGTGAAGCCGTCCAGCGGGCCGCCGGGCAGCGCCTCCCAGAGCAGGATCTCGCACGGGCCCGAGAGGGTCAGCGCCGGCTGCAGGTACAGCTCGCCCGCGCCAGGGAGGGCGTGCATCCGCGCCCGCGGTTCAGACGCCGGGTCGGGCGAACCGACACCGTGCACGTACAGGCAGGACAGCGACCGCTGCGGTGTGTCGTGGCGCGAGCGGGCGGCATCCCGCTCGAAGAGGGCGGCGAGCGGGCCCCGCCCGGCCGCCACCACCGTCAACTCGTGCCGCTCGGAGAGTTGTTGCAGGCCGGCGACGTCCAGCGAGCGGTATTCCACCCGGCCGCCGCGCTCCGTGAACTGCTCCAGCCAGTGCGCCAGCTTCAGTCGCTGGTCCACCGACTGGGCCGGCTCGTCCAGCGTCATCGTGAAGTCGAGGGCCCGGACGCCGGGCGGCACCGCGAGCACCGAGGCGACCGACCTGACCGCCGGCGCCTCCCCGGCCCAGTGGTCCAGCCCGGCCGACCGTTCGATCCGCAGCGCCGGGCCGAACATCGCCTGCGTCGACAACACCGGGCCGCCACGCAGCTGGTCCGGCGTCCGCTCGGCCACCACCGTCACCCGGTACCCGGCGGCGAGCAGTCCGAGCCCGAGCTGCAGACCCGCCTGGCCCGCTCCCACAACGGCGATGCGACGCATGGCTTCCTCCCCGACGCGCGAGATCTGATGGTAGGTCGGCCCGGCCCGGCGGCAAAGGCGGCCGGTCCGGCAGCAACGGTGGCAAGGTCCGCCGCGGGACATCGGCTCAGCGTCGTCCCGTGCGGATCGCTCCCGCGCTCGCCGTGACCACCAGGGCGATCGCGGCGCACTGCGGCAACGACATCCCCTGGTCCAGCACCAGGTAGCCGGACAGCGCGGCCAGGGCCGGCGACAGGCTAGTCAGCACGGCGAACGTTGCCGCGGGCAGCCGTCGCAGGGCGAGCAGCTCCAGGGTGTAGGGCACGCCCGAGCTCATCACCGCGATCACCAGGCCGAGGCCGAGCAGCTGCGGCTCCAGCAGCGTCCGGCCCGCTGCCCCGATCCCGAGCGGCAGGCTGACCAGCGCGGCGACGGCCATCGCGATCGCCAGCCCGTCCAGCCGCGGGAAGCGTGCGCCCGCACGGGCGTTGAGCACGATGTACGCGGCCCACATCGCCCCGGCGCCCAGGGCGAAGGCCGGGCCCGCGAGGTCCAGCCCGCCGAAGCCGCCGCGGCCCAGCAGGCAGACCCCGGCCAACGCGAGGCCGGCCCAGAGCAGGCCGGCGGCGCTGCGCGAGACGGCCACCGAGAGCAGCAGCGGGCCGAGCACCTCGAAGCTGACCGCCGCGCCCAGCGGGATCCGGTCGATCGCCTGGTAGAAGAGGATGTTCATGCCGCCGAGCGCCAGGCCGAACCCGCCCGCCACCGCCCAGTCGGCGCGCGCATGGCCGCGCAGCCGGGGCCGGGCGACGACCAGCAACAGCAGGGCGGCGAAGGTCACCCGCAGCGCGACCGCGCCGAGCGCCCCGGCCAGGGGGAACAGCAGCGCGGCGAAGGCCGACCCGAACTGGACGGACACCGCCCCGGCCAGCATCAGACCGACGCCGCCGAGACTGCCGCGCCCCGCGGCGTGCCGAAGGACGGCGACGGGCGCGGCCGTCGACGCGGGGGAGGTCCGCGGCGCGGAGGAGGATCGCAGCGCGGAGGAGGATCGCAGGGTGGAGGAGGTCCGCAGGGTGGAGGAGGTCATGCCCTTCACGCTAGGAATCCCGCCACGCCGTGTGAAATGCCGAATCCGCCGCGGTTATGCTCCTGACGCATGACCATCGAGCTGCGGCACCTGCGCGCCTTCCTGGCCATCGCCGAGGAGGGCAACGTCACCCGCGCCGCCGCCCGCCTCCACCTGAGCCAGCCCGCACTCTCCCGCACACTGCGCCAACTGGAGGAGCACCTGGGCGCCCGCCTCGTCGACCGCTCCACCCACCACCTGGGGCTGACCGCCGAGGGCCACACCTTCCGCGACAAGGCCCGTGCCGCCGTCGCCGCCGTCGAGACCGCCCTCGACCCCGGCGGCCTGAGGAGTTGGCCGCTGCGCCTGGGCCACACCTGGGCGGCGCTCGGCGTCCACACCGTCCCGTTGCTGCGCCGCTGGGACGAGACGCACCCCGCCGTACCTCTGGAGCTGCTCCGCATCGACGACCGCACGGCCGGCCTCACCCAGGGCAGGGTCGACGCGGCCCTGCTGCGCGGGGCCGTCACCTCGGCCGGGCTCCGCACCGAACTGCTGCTCACGGAGGAGCGCGTGGTGGTCATGCCGGCCGACAGCCCGCTGGCCGCTCTCCCCCGGATCACCCTGGCGGACCTCGCGGCCCACCCCGTCGCCCTCAACACCGTCTCCGGCACCACGACGACGGACCTCTGGCCGCCGACGGCCCGGCCCGTCGCGACCATCGAGGTGGCCAACACCGACGAGTGGCTCATCGCCATCGCCGCGGGCCGCGCCGTGGGGGTCTCCACCTCGGCCACCCCGGGCAACCACACACACCCGTCGCTGGTCTACCGCCCGCTCGCGGACGCACCGGCCGTTCCCGTCGTCCTCGCCTGGCGCGAGGGCCCGGGACACCCGGCCGTCGCGGACCTGGTGGCACTCGCCCACCGCGTCGTCGCAGCCGCCCAGACGCCGTCCGGCACAGCGTGAACTACCGCTCCGGCGCGAGGCGGGCGGGCGCCGGGATCGGTGGGCCGGCGGGGGCCGGGCCCAGGGTGGTGGTGCCCGGGGCCGCACGGTGGCCGAGGCCGGTCCGGTAGACGTCCAGGGCCTGTTCGATCCGGCCGGTGCGGCGCAGCAGGTCGCCGAGGAGGCGGCAGAGGTCCGCGAGGTCGCCCGCCGCTCCGGCGCGTTCCAGGACGGCGAGGGCGGTGACGTAGTGCTCCTCCGCGGCATCCGGTTCGTCCCGGTCCTCGGCGATGAGTCCGAGCAGGCGGTGCGCGCCGGCGGTGTGGACGGCCCCGCGTTCCGGGCCGATCCGGTCGAGGAGGCTGCGGAGCAGTTCCCCGGCCTGCTCGTGCCGGCCGCTACGGCGCAGGACGTCCGCGAGTTCGACGTCCACCTGGTGGATGAACAGCTCCGCGTGGCGGGCGGCCAGCATGGTGCGGGCGGCGCGCAGTTCGCGTTCCGCCGCCGGGAGGTCGCCGGCCTGGGCGTGGACGTAGCCGCGCATCCAGTGGCACTTGGCGAGGTCGGAGGTGAGGCGCAGCCGCTGGTAGAGCTCCTGGGCCTTGGCGAGGGAGGCTTCGGCCTCGGCGGCGCGGCCGTCGGCGATCAGGGTGCGGGCCACGTTGCGGTGCAGCCCGGCGACCAGTGCGGGGTCGGTGGCGCCGGGGGCGAGGGCGAGGGCGAGTTCGGCGGCCTGGGCGGCGCGGGCGTGCGCGCCCATGTCCATGTACGGCCCGATGGCGGCGGAGTACAGCAGGAGCAGCGCGTCGGGGTCGTGCAGTCCGCTCCGGTTGAGCTGGTCGATGGCCGTCTCCAGCAGGTAGCAGGCGTACCGCAGTTCGCCGGCCAGCAGGTGGGCCACGGCCCGGCCGCGGATCGCGGCGGCGCGGCGGGGCAGCGGTTCACCGGCCAGGAGGCGCTCCGCCTCCTCGAAGTGGTCCCGGGCCTCGTCGAGGCGCCCGGTCTCCAGCGCGCAGTCGCCGAGGCCGAGCAGGGCGGCGGGCCGGACGGCGCCGATGTCGTGCCGGGCGGCGCGGTCCAGGACGGCGGTGAAGCGCCGGGCCGCCTCGGTGGTGTCGCCGTCCGCCAGGGTGCTCTGGGCTTCCGTGAGCGCGAGTTTCAGTTCGGGCACCAGGTGGGCGGGCCGGCCGGTGGCGAGCTCGTCGAAGGTGACGCCGAGGCGTTCGGCGAGGTGGCGCAGGGCCGCCTCGGAGGGCTGGACCCGGCCGGCTTCGACGGTGGAGACGTAGGCGGCGGTGTAGGCCGGCTCGGCGAGCGCGCGCTGGGTCAGCCGCCTTTCGCGGCGCAGCCGTTGGATGCGCGGCCCGAGTCCGTCCGGTTCGCTCCCCGCGGTCATGGCCGCTCCCTTCCGTCGGATGCCCGCTGTTCCCGCCCGGCCCATTGTGGTGGACGCGAGGGTGTCCTAGATTAACTCATCAATTAAGTCTGATTAACCGTCGACTTACATTCCCTGCCCGCACCTTACGCCCCATCACCCCCGGAGGTCCCCCCGTGCGTCCCGGCAGACTCACCAGCACCGCCCTCACCGGTGTCATGACTCTGGCAGCCATCTGCTGCTGGTCCCTCCCCGCCCTGGCCGCGACGGCCGACGAGGCGTCCCCCACCCGCCCCGTCGCCCCAGGCACGGCACACCCGGGCGCCGGCCACCAGGTCGAGGTCTTCGCCGAGGACGGCCGCATCGGCCGCGCCCAGGTACCGGCCGCCTCCCCGTACACCGCCCCGCAGTCACTCGCCGGACCGGCCGCGGGCGACGGCACCGTCAGCCAGATCGTCCGCAACGGAGGCACCGACACCAAGCTCGACGTGGTGGTGGTCGGCGACGGCTACACGGCCGCCGAGCAGGAGAAGTTCCTCGCGGACGCCGCCGAGAAGTGGCGGGAGATCACCGCCGTCGAGCCCTACACGACCTACCGCGCGCTCTTCAACGTCTGGGCCGTGCAGGCGGTCTCCGCCGAATCGGGCGTCACCGGCGACCCGGACCGCGCCACCGTCCGGCAGACGGCCCTCGGCTCCTACTTCTGGTGCGACGGCGTCGAGCGGCTGCTCTGCGTCGACACCGATGCCGTCGACCGCTACGCCGCCAAGGCCCCGCAGGCGGATCTCGTCCTCGTCGTCGCCAACAGTGCCAAGTACGGCGGCGCCGGCTACAACGACGTCGTCTCCCCGCTCGGCTACTCCGGCATCGCCACCGTCGCCGGAGGAAACGAACGCTCCGGGCAGGTCGCCGTGCACGAGACCGGCCACTCCCTGGGCAAGCTGGCCGACGAGTACTCCTACGACGGCCAGGGCACCTACCAGGGCGAGGAGCCCGCCGAGTCCAACATCACCACGCTGACCGCCGATCAGCTGCGCCGCGACCGCGCCAAGTGGTACCGCTGGCTCGGCCAGGCCTCGCCCGACGGCGGCACCGTCGGCGCGTACGAGGGCGGCGGCTACTACCCCGCCGGCCTCTACCGGCCCACCGAGAACTCGATCATGCGATCGCTCGGCCGCGAGTTCAACCTCCCCGGCCGCGAAGCCATGATCGCCGGCTTCTACCGCTACGCCACCACCCTCTCCAGCCCCACCCCGGCCACCACCGTCCTCACCCCGGCCGACCGGCTCACCGTCGACCTCCCCGCCCCCGGCACCCGCCTGCGCTGGTACCTCGACGGCCGCGAGGTCACGGCTCTGCGCGACCGCGCGGCGATCGAGGTCTCGGACCTCCGCCTCACCGGCCCCAAGCGCCTGCACCACCGGCTCACCGCCGTCGCGACGGACCCGACCTCAGCCGTCGCCGACCCGCAGCTGCGGCGCTCGCTCACCGACGCGCTCTCCTGGGACGTCACGCGCTGACGCACCCCGGGCCCGGGCCGCGTGGCTCCCCCCGGGTGCCGCGGCAGCGGTCCCGGGGGGGAGGGGGGAGGGGCGCCGACGGCCGGTAGCCGGTAGCCGGTGGCCGGTGGCCGGCCGGCGGCAACCCCGTCCGGCAGGCCGTGGCAGAGTAGGTCCGGCGCGGTCCGGCGCGGTCCGGGGCAGAACGGTCGCGCCAGGCCAGGGGCGGTCCGAGGCGGCATCACGGGGGCGGACATGGCGGTCTGGTGGTCGAACGACGGGGCCGCGAGCTGGCGTGCCGCACAGGCGGTGACGCTGCTCGGATGGATGGCGTCCCTGATGCCGCCCCACCTGCGCAGCCCCGCGCTCACGGAACTCGGTGGCGCCGAGCGCATCGCCGCCGCGGCCGAGGAGCTGGCGGGCCCGTACGCCCGCCCGGCCCGTCGGGCGGCCGGGCCGCCCGCCGCCGACGCCGGCGATCCCGTCGACCGGCTGCGCGCGGCCCGCACGGTGCTCGCCTGCGACGCGGTGCTCGCCGCCGCACCGCCCGACTGGCCCGCCCTGGCCGCCGCGCACGACCGCCGGCCGTTCGGACGCGACCAGCGGCGGGCGCTGATCGCGCGTCCGGACTGCCCCGACCGGTTCACCGCAACCCTGCTCACCCCCTGGGACTCACGGGTGGCCAACCGGCTGGTGGCCCGTCAGCAAGAGCTGCCCGACTGGGCCTGGCGGCCCGGGCTGGCCCGGATCGGCGAACTGCGGCCGTCCCTGCTGCGCCACGTACTGACCGGGACCACCGCGGCCGAACTGCTCCACGGCACCCCGCGCCTCGACCTGCTGGTCCGGGTCGTCGACGGCTACGACCACAACCACCACCGGCAGGTGCACGGCTTCTGGGACGCCGTCGGCACCGCGCTGCGGGCGGGGATCGGCGCCGACCCGCAGCTCTGGCGCACCGCCGCGACCCGCCTGCCCGGCTACCGCGGCAGCCTGCGCGGTCTGCTCGCGAGCCTCGCCGGCCGGCAGGCACGGGCCGACGACTCCGGACTCCCCGACCTGCGGGTGCTGGTGCTGGCCCCGCCGGAGACCCTGGCCGCGCTGGTCGCGGAGCTCTCCGACGCCGAGCTGGCCCGGGCGGCCGAACACCCGCTGCGACGGCTCCGGGCCCGGGAGCACTTCGCCCGCACCGTCGTCGACCGGCTCCGGGAGGCGGGCGTCCCACCGAGGGCGCTGTTCGCCCGCTGGGCCTACGGCGCCCGCGGGCGCGCCCGCGGGACGCAGGCCTGGCTGCACGGGCTGGACGGGCTGCTCGACCGGTACCTCGACGGCGTGGCCCTGACCGACCTCGAACTACGGCGTCTGCTGGCGGACCGCCGGCCGCCGCGGCCGCCCGCCGAGGACCTGGTGACCGAGTTGCGGCGGTGCGACGGGCCCGTCGAGGCACAGACGGTGGTGGACAGCACGTGCGGCCCCACCGGCAGCCCGCAGTGGACCGAACTGGTCCGCGCCCACGAGGCGGTGCCCCTGCCCGAGCCGGTCCTGTGCGTGCTCGCGACCCGCGCCGGCTTCCCCGACGCCCTGGCCCACGCACTGCCGCCCGGCCGGCTGTTCGACCTGATCGGCCACGGACCGGCAACCGCCCGGGCGGCACTGGCGAGCCCGGCGGGCACCTCGCTCGCGCTCGACCGGATCGACACCGTCCGCAGGCTGCGCGTGCTCGACGACCGGGCGGCACTCGACGCCGTCCGGCCCGCCCGGGAGGCCCTCCACTACGGCTACCGCAGACGCCACCGGGCCGCACCCGTCAGCGACCCCTGGGTGGCGCTCTGCACCGCGCTTCTGGAGCAGGCCGCCACCGGAGCGGGCCCGGGATTCTGGCGCGAACTGGCCGATCGCCTGGCCGACTTCGACGGCTCCCTTCCCGAACTCCTCGCCGACACGCGCCGCCGGGCACCGTCCTGCAGGTCGCGGTCGGAGGTGGATCACCACCAGGACGGCGGGTGACCGGCCTCGGGGGACATCGGTACAGCGGTCGTCGGTGAGATCGATCATGGTCCGGGCGGTACGAGCGTGGTGACGCGGTTCTCGTACTCGCGGCGGGCCTCGCGCTGAGCCGGGACCGCCGGGGCGCCCTGGCTGCCGTCGAAAGGCCGGCAGAGGGTGAGGAGCCGGTGGTGCCGACAGCCATGGATCTTGCGCGGGCGATGGTTGAGCTCGTGGGCGACGGCGCCCGCTCTTCGCCCCGAGGCAGCGCCGTCCGTGAGCGTGAACAACGGCGGCCGATGGCCGGGCCTCGGCTCTGCCAGGCGCCGCAGACCACGTACGGGATCTTGAGACCGCGAGCAGCCCATGGCAGGCTCATGCCGCATGATCGATGAATTCGCGAAAGACAACCTGCACGGGAGACTGCGGCGCGACCGCGAGGCGCTGCTCTGGAAACTCGACGGCTTGTCCGAATACGACGCCCGCCGACCGTTGACAGCGACCGGGACCAACCTCCTCGGCCTGGTCAAACACGTGGCCAGCGTCGAGGCCAGGTACTTCGGCGAGGTCTTCGACCGCCCTTCCCCGGAACCGCTGCCCCGGTGGCAGGACTCCAACGGCAGCGATCTGTGGGCGACCGAGGACGAGACCCGCGATCAGATCATCGGGTTCTACCGGCGCACGTGGGAACACTCGGACGCGACGATCAACGAGCTTCCCCTCGACGCCCCCGGCCACGTGCCTTGGTGGCCGGAGCCTCATGCCGACACGAACCTCTTCGGCATCATGGTCCACGTCCTCGGCGAGTCCATCCGGCATGCCGGGCACGCCGATATTCTGCGCGAGGGCCTCGACGGCCGGACCGGGTTGCGCGCCGAACTCGAGAAGCAGATCGACGAGGAAGCCCGTGCGGCCTACTGCGCGAAGGTCGAGCAGGCCGCCAGGGCTGCCGCATCAATCAAGGCTTAGTTGGACATACCGGGCAGCCTGACAGCAGCTCCCCCACCGGCGCCTGCTCCCTGCAAGCCGCCGCCCGTGCCGGCCTGGTGCCCGGATCCCGACTGGAGGCAGGAGAGCAGCCGGAGAAGCGTGCGGGCCTGGGGCACGCCGTAGCGGCCGAGGGCGTCGAGGGACGTCTCCCAGGTGTACATGACGGTGGATCTGGCATCGCCGCTGAGGTCCGGGTCCAGCGTCAGCAGGTCCATGGACTGCGGCGAACTGTCCAACGCCCGCTGGTAGTCGGCGAACCTCCTGGTCAGGGCGAAGTCGGAGCCGAGGTAGCTGCCGGCGAGGTGCAGGGCGAGCGGAAGTCCGCCGAGCCGTTCGCCCAGCCTCCCCGCGTCCTCCTCCGTCCCGCCCTGCGGGGCGAGGTCGCGCAGGATCCGCCCCGAGTCGGCGGGGCCGAGCCGTCCGACCGTGCGGACCAGGACGTCCCTGCCCCAGGTCGCGGCGTCCGCCTGACGCGTGGTCACGACGACCATGCCGGAGCGCGGCACCCGCAGCCAGCCCGTGCCGTCGGCGACGCTCGTCGAGCCGGCCGGAGCACCCGGCACGGCGAGCGCCTGCGGAGCGTCGGCGTTGTCGATGACGAGCAGCCAGCGGTGCTTCTCCCGCTCCAGGACGGCCCACAGGGCGTCCGGCGCCTGGGGTGTGCCGGAGGCGATGGCCTCCTGCTCGGTCACCGAGGCGCCCAGGATCCTGGCGACGGCCAGCATCCCGGCGAGCAGGCTCCCCGGCTCGGCCGCGGACACCCACCACACATGGCGGCGGATCCCCGCCTGGACCCGCTCGGCCAGGGCCGCCGCGATCGTGGACTTGCCGATCCCGCCGAGGCCCGCGAGGACGACGACCCGGCCGGTCGGCTTCCCGGCCAGGGCGACGAGTTCCCGGAGGTGCTCCTGCCGGCCGCGGATCTCCGCCGGCAGGCTCCGCACCGGTGCCAGTACGGGCATGGTCGCCGGCCCGGAGAGGGCCTGCCGGCCGGGCTCCTCCGACGTCCGGTCCGGCTGGTGCTGGCGGATCTGGAGTCGCAACTGCCAAGTGGTGAGCCCCAACGCGACGCATCCGGCGAGCGTTCCCCCGGCCGTCCAGAGCAATCCGGCGTCCATGACCGCACACGCTACTCCGACTCCCGGCGGCCGGGGAGGGAACGCATCCGGCCACCCCGACGCCCCTGTTCGCCCCGTCCCGCGCTGCCCGGGACGGCAGGCAGCCCGGGGTCCGCACCGGCCGCGACACGGTGTCCCGGCCGAAATGGCCCGCCACGGCGGCCGGACGGTGGCAGAGTTGCGGGTATGTGCGGCCGATTCGTCTCCACCTCGACCCCCCAGGACCTCGTCGAACTGTTCGGGGTCACCCGATGGACGCCGGTCGAGTCCCTGGCGCCGAGTTGGAACGTGGCACCCACGGACACGGTGTGGACGGTGCTGGAGCGGGTGGACCGCGAGACGGGTGAACTCGCCCGCGGGCTCCGCCCGGTGCGCTGGGGGCTCGTCCCCTCCTGGGCGAAGGACCCGGGCGGCGGCGCGCGGATGATCAACGCCAGGGCCGAGACGGTGCACGAGAAGCCGGCGTTCCGGTCCGCGTTCGCCAAGCGCCGCTGTGTGATCCCGGCCGACGGCTACTACGAGTGGGTCCCGGTGCCCGCCGGGGACGGCCGCACGGCGTTCAAGCAGCCGTACTTCCTCCACCCCCGCGAGGGCGGGCCGCTGGTGATGGCGGGGCTCTACGAGTTCTGGCGCGACCGCGAGCGCCCCGAGGACGACCCGGCGGCCTGGCTCACCACCGCGACCATCATCACCACCGACGCCACCGATGCCGCGGGCCGCGTCCACGACCGGATGCCGCTCACCATCCCGCCGGCCGACCTGGACGCCTGGCTCGACCCGGAGCACACCGACCCGGCCGGGCTGCGGCAGCTGCTGCACACCCCGGCCGGCGACGAACTCGCGGTGCGGGCGGTCTCCACCGCGGTCAACAGCGTCCGCAACAACGGGGCGGCGCTGCTGGACGCGGTGGCGGACCCGGTGGGGCACGGCGACGAGGACGCCGGGTGACCGGGTGGCCCGGCTCGCCGGCCGGCTGGCCGAGGAGCAGGCCTGCGACGTGGTCGTGGGGTTCAGCACGGGGGCGAGCGTCGCGCTGGAGATGCTGGCGACCGGCGCGTTCACCGGGCCCGCGGTGCTGCTCGGCATCAGCCTGTCGCCCCGGGACGAACCCCTGTTCTTCCGGGCCGTCTGCCGCCTCGGCGGCGTCCTCCGCCCGCTCCCCTCCGCCGCCCTGCTGAGGCTCATGGGCCCGGCCTCCAGGGGCATGCGCGTGCCGCCCGAGCGCCGCGCCGAGCTGCTCGCCGACCTTCGCCGCAACGATCCGCACGTGATGCGCGGGATCCTCCGCGGCTACCTCGACCATCTCGGCGCGCACGGGGATCCGGCCGCGCGCCTCTGCGGCGCGGGGGTACCGGTGTGGGTCGTGCACGCCGAGAAGGGCGACGGCGGGCTCACCGCCGACGAGCGGCGCACGCTGGAGGCCTGCCCGCGCGCCACCTTGGTCACGATCCCCGGCACCAGCTTCTTCCTCCCCAACGAGGAGCCGAGGCGGATCGCGGAGATCGTCGCCGCGGCGCTGGCGGCCGCCGCTCCCGGCCGGCGCTGAGCCCGGCCGCCGTCCCCGGGCGCCGTCACCGCCGGCCGTCACCGCGTCGGCCGTCACCAGGCACCGACGGCCGTGGTCCCGGAGCCGTCCCGGGAGGCGCCCGGGGACGTGTCCGGGGAGGCCCCCGCGGACGCGCCCGGGGAGTCGTCGCCGCGGATGGCCGCGGTGATCTCGGCGGCCCAGTCGGCGGGGTGGTGGTCACCGAGCAGGTCGGCGAGGCGTTCCGCCCGGAGGCGGCGCTCCTCGGGCCCGAGGGTCAGGGCCCGGTGGAGGGTGTCGACCAGGTCGGCGGGTGAGCGGGGGTCGGTGAGCAGGGCCGCGCTGCCGAGTTGGGCGGCGGCGCCGGCGTGGCGGGAGAGCACCAGGACGCCGGAGCGGCCGACGGCCCGCTGCGCGGCGATGAACTCCTTCGCGGTGAGGTTCATCCCGTCCTGGAGGGAGGTCACCCAGAACACGTCCGCCTCCAGGTAGTGGTCGATCACCTCGGTGAAGGGCAGGCTCTGCGGCAGGTACTCGACGGGCTGCCAACCGACCGTGCCCCACCTGTCGTTGACCTCGGCGATCCGGCGCTCCAACGTCCGCCGGGTCACGTCGTAGGAGGTGATGCCGGGCTCCGGGGGCGGACAGACCAGCCGGAACCGCAACCGTCCGCGCAGCTCGGGGCGACGCGCGAGCACGGCCGCCACCGCCTCGACCTTCTCCACGGGGGCCTTGGCGTAATCGAGGCGTTCGACGGAGAGCACCAGCGGACCACCGCCCGCTCCGCCCCGCGGCGGCCGCGTACGCCCACCGAGACGGGACCGGGCCGCCGAGGCGATAGCCTCGCGGTCGATGCCGAGCGGATGCACGCCGACCCGGGGCGTACCCGGCGCTCCGGCGAGGGCCCGGCGGAACTGCTCGGCGAAGGTCTCGGTGTGGAACCCGGCCCAGTCCAGGCAGCTCAGCGAGGTACGGATCTCGGCGGCGGTGGGCAGGGCCGAGAAGACCTCCGGTGCCGGAAAGGGGGTGTGGTGGAAGAGGCCGATCCGCAGGTCGGGGCGGAGCAGGCGGAGCCGGCCGGGGACGAGCCAGAGGTTGTAGTCGTGCAGCCAGACGGTGGCGCCCGGCGCGGCGCGGGCGGCGATGTGGTCGGCGAAGCGCGCGTTCACCGCGCGATAACGGGCCCAGGCGTCCGGGTCGAACCGCAGCCGCCGGGGCTGCGACATCAGGACCGGCCAGAGCGTCTCCTTGCAGGCCCGGTGGAAGTAGGCCGCCCAGTCGTCGGCGCTCAGCGGCACGAAGGAGAGCGGCAGCCCGGTGTCGTGCCCATCCAGCCGACCGGGGCGGGCATGCGGACCGAGAACGGCGGCGGTGGCCCAGACGGCCTGCGGGTTGGCCTCGAACAGGCGGCACAGGGTGGGCAGGATGCCGTTGGGGCTGGCGGGCGGCCGCCAGCCACCGGGGGTCGGGTGGACCGGCGGACGGTGGTAGCCGACCACGAGCGGGTAGTCGCGTTCCACCCAGCCGAGTTCCTGGAGGGCCGCCAGGATGCCGGCGGCGCCCGGCCGCTCGGGCCGGTGGACGGCGCCGCCCTCGGGGACGGCCGCGCGCAGGGCGGGTTCGGCGTTGCCGACGATCACGCCGTGCGCGCCGAGCCCGTACAGCGACAGGTCGTTGAGCGAGTCACCGGCCACGAGGACGGAGTCCATCGGCCAACGCTGGTCGGCCGCCAGCGCCGCCAGGGCGCCGCCCTTGCTCGCACCGGGTGGGAGCACGTCGAAGTAGCGGTCCGCCGAGTACAACCAGGTGCAGCCCAACGCCCGGACGGCGTCCGTGAGTTCCTGCGTCAGATCCTCGGGGCGCAGATGGAACGAGCAGCGGCCGTCCTGGACCACCCCGTGCTGGTAGACCAGCCCCGGGAAGCGGCGTAACGCGGTGCGCACGCGTGCGGCCCCGGGCCAGCCGCCACGCAGGCGACGTTGCAGGTCCGTGACCGGGGTCTGGTCGGTGCCGTCGATGACGCTCGCCCCCACGTCGGCGATGATCCAGCGCGGTCTGGGCACCAGCGGGTCCCGTAGAGCCTCGCGCACCGAGGAGATCCCCCGACCGGTCGCGAAGACCACGGTCACCTCCGGGTGTCGGGCCAGCACGGCGTGCAGGCGGCGGCGGTCGGCCCGGTCGCCGCCGAGCAGGGTGCCGTCCAGGTCGGTGACCAGGATCCTTGCAGGGTGCCCGACTTCGCGCAGTGTGGCGGTCACCCGCCCATCCGTTCGCCTGGTCGTATGCGCGCCCCCGTGCCCGGCCGCCTCCGGTGCTGCCATGGTGGTACCCCCTCGCCGATCGCCACGTGGAGCTGCGCCCCAGCCGGTAGGCCGGGGCGCAGCTCAGATCAGGATCATCGGACGCTAACACGAACCCGTCACCGAGTGAATCGGGCATGACACGGTGGGCGACAGATCTGATCACGAGCCGGTGGTGAATTGTCGGGCAAGCTGCGCGCCAGGGCGTACGGCGGCGGCGCGGCCGGTGGCGGCGCAAGTCGCCGATGGGGGCGGGTCGGTGGTGGCGACGGGTCAGTGGTGACGACAGGTCAGTGATGGGGAACGCGGGCGAGCCACTCCCGCAGACCGGCGGTGTCGGGGGCACGACTGGAGCCCGGGCCGGTGGTCGCCGCGGCGCCGCAGGCCACGGCGGCGACCAGGCAGTCGGGGAGTTCCCGGCCCTCGAGGTGGGCGTGCACGAAGCCGGCGTCGAAGCAGTCGCCCGCCCCGGTGGTGTCCACGACGTCGACCGGGACGGCGGCGACGTCGTACCGCTTCCCGTCGCGGACGGCGCACGCCCCTTCGCCCCCGCGCTTGACGACCACGGTGCGGACCAGCCCGGAGAGCACGCTCAGGGCGTCGTCGACCGTGTCGGTGCCGGTCAGGCGCAGCGCCTCGTCGGCGTTGGGGGCGAACACGTCCACTTCGGCGAGCACCTCGCGCACGAGGGGTGTGTCGAGAGTACCGGGCATGTCCTGGCAGTCCATGAACACCTCCGTCCCGAGCTGACGGGCGACTCCCAGTGCAGCCAACACCTCTTCGCCGTACTGGAGTTGCGGCAGGATCAGCATCGCGGGGCGGTGCTCGCGCAGCAGCGCGGCGAGCGGCCGGGCGTCGACCTGGTCCTGATAGCTGACCATGGCACGGTCGCCGGGGGACGACAAGGCCACCGTGACACTGCGCAGTGGGCCCGGGTGGTGGCGGAAGCCGGTCTCGTCCAGCCCCTCGGCGCGGACGGCGGCCAGCACCTGCGCGCTGAACAGGTCGGTTCCGAAGTCGGTTGCCCAGACCACGTCATGGCCCAGCCGGTGCATCGCCATCGCCGGGGTGAACGCCCCGCCGGGCAGCAGGTCGACCGCCTCGGCGAAGACCTCCGCCCCGGGCCTGACCGGACCGGCCAGCCCTCGGAAGACCAGGTCGGCGAAGTAGGCGCCGACGACCAGCACCTCCCGCCCGCCCCGTAACGCGTCTGCCCCGTCCCGCCGTGACCGGCTCCTGCCCTGCGCCATGTGCTACGTCACCTTCCCGCCATCGACTGTCAACCGCCGATCCACATCTCCCCGGATTCGCGGTCTGCGAAGCACCGGGGTGCGGCCGGGGCCGGGCCTGGGCCGCGTCTCCCGCGACCGGGCCCGGGCCCGGGCCTGGGCCTGGGCCGGCGCCGCGTCTCCCGGGGCCCGGCGCCTACCGGCCGCGAAGGCCGTGTCCGTCCGCCCAGGCCGCGACGGCGCCGGCGATCAGCAGCGGATGGTCCTCCGGCGTGTGGTGCCCGGCGACGGCGTCGAAGTGCCTGACCGTCAGGCCGGCGATGTTGGCCTCGCACCACGCGATGGTGTCCTCGTGCACCATCGTCCCCGGCCCGGGGGCGAAGGTGATCAGGAGCTTGGGCACGTCGGGACTGGCTCCGAGCCACCGGTCGTACGCCTCGATCCGGGCGACGACCTCGGCGGGCTCGCCGCCCAGCGGCATGGAGCGCGGCCACTGCAGGAGCGGGAGGCGGCTCTCGCGCGTGGGGTAGGGCTTGAGGTAGACGTCGAGGTCGCCCGGGGCGAGGGCGGTGGCGACGGTGCCGGGCAGGCCCTCTTCGAGGAAGACGTTGTCGTCGAGGATCATGGCCTCGCCGATGCCGTCCGTCTTGATCGCCCGGAAGAGGTCCCGGCCACCTTCGGGGAACTCCTCCCAGGTCATCGGCTTGACGATGGTCTCGGTGAACGCGATGCCGCGCGCCCGGCCGGGGTGGCGGGCGGCCCAGTCGAAGGCCAGGGCGCCGCCCCAGTCGTGTCCGACCAGGATCACGTCATCGAGGCCGAGCGCGTCGAACCAGGCATCCAGGTACCGGGTGTGGTCGGCGAAGGTGTAGTCGATGGCGGGCTTGCCGGACTCGCCCATGCCGATCAGGTCGGGGGCCAGCAGCCGGCCGCTCCCCACCGCGGGCATGACGTGCCGCCACAGGTGGGACGAGGTCGGATTGCCGTGCAGGAAGACGATCGGAGTCCCGGTGCCGGACTCCCGGTGGTGCATGGTCGAGCCGAGAATGTGCTGAACGGGCATGGTGCTGTCCTTCGACGAGAGTGATGGCGGGCAAGGGCACAGGCGAGCGCGCGGGCGAGGGCGTGGGCGCGCTCAGCGGAAGGCCGCGTGCGCGGGCGGCGGGCGCGCTCAGCGGAAGGCGGCGGCGTTGCGGGCGGCCCAGGCGGCGAAGGTCGCGGCCGGGCGGCCCAGGACGCGTTCGACGTCGGGGCCGACCCGCTGCTCCTCCTCGGTCGGTTCGCCGAGGATGGCCAGGGTGCCGGCGACGACGGGCAGCGGCATGAACCGCGCCATGAGTGCGTGGGCCTGCTCGTGGGTCTGCTCGGTGAAGTGCACCGGTTCGCCCAGCGCGGCCGCGATCGCCGCGGCCCGCTCGCGCGGGGTGGTCGGCGCCGGGCCGGTCAGGGTGTAGGTGGCGCCCAGGTGCGCGTTCACACGCAGCGCGGCGGCGGCCACGGCGGCCACGTCCTCGGGATCGACGAACGGCAGGCCGACGTCGCCGAAAGGCGCCTCGACCACCCGCCGGGTGCGGACCGACTCGGCCCAGGCGAAGGCGTTGGTGGCCATCCCGCCCGACCGCAGGATCGTCCAGCCGAGCCCGGACTCACGGACGGCGGCCTCGAACCGGACCGGGTGCCGGTACACCTCCGGGCGGGTCCACGCTCCCTGCGAGGAGAGCAGCACCACCCTGCGGATCCCGGCGTTCTTCGCGAGGTCCACGATGCCGTCCGGGTCCTCCCCCGCCACCAGCAGGAACAGCGCCTCCGCCCCGTCGAACGCGGCCCGCAGGCCGGCCGGGTCGGCGAGGTCGCCGGCCACCGCCCGCACGCCCGGCGGCACGTCGGCGTCGGTGATGTGCCGGGCGACGGCGGTCACCGGCACCTCCGCCTCGGTCAGCAGCCGTACCAGTGCCCGCCCCACGTTCCCGGTCGCACCTGTCACCACGATCATGTCGATCTCCCCGATCGATAAGTGAGTTAGTTGCCTGACTAACTCCGTCGAGCCGAAACCGTAGCAGCCCCGACGGGCGTCGGTCTACAGTCAGTCGGGTGACTGACTCAATGGATTCCCGGCACGCCTCGGCGGAGGCTACCCACGCGAAGGCCGACGGCGAGACGGCCGGGGACAGGAAGACCCCCGGCGCCACCACCCGGAAGACCGCCGCCGGAAAGGCCGCCGCCCCGAGGAACGCCGGCAAGCGGCAGCGGCTGACGGCCGCCGCGGCGCGGGTCCTGCACGAGCAGGGCGTCGAGCGCACCACCATCGCCGACATCGCCCACGCCGCCGACGTGCCGACCGGCAACGTGTACTACTACTTCAAGACCAAGGACGAGCTGGTCAGAGCCGCCCTCTCCGAGCACACCGGCCACCTGGAGACCCTCACCGCCGAGCTCGACCGGCTGCCCGACCCGCGCGAACGCCTCAAGGGCCTGGTGACCGCATGGGTCGGCCGACGCGACACCGCCGCCCGCTACGGCTGCCCCACCGGCACCCTCGCCGTCGAACTCGACAAGCGCGACGACGGCGGCCTCGACACCGCCGTGGGCCAGGTCATCCGCCTGCTGCTGCAGTGGGTCGAAGAGCAGTTCCGGCAGCTGGGCGCAGCCGGCCCGGAGGGCCTCGCCGTCACCCTCGTCGCCGGCTACCAGGGCATGTCCCTGCTCTCCAACGCGCTGCGCGACCCGGAGATCATGACGCGCGAGGGGGCCCGCCTGATGGACTGGATCGACGCCGTGGTCTGACACCCGCCCGACGCCGCCGCCCGGCCGACGCCGACGCCAACGCCCGGTCGGACCTCGGCGGACGGCCGGACCTCGCCGCCCGGCCGGGCCGCGGAACGGTGACTGGGCCGGGCCCGGCGGGGCGCCGCCCCGGGCGGTGCCGCCGTCCATCCTTCACGCGCCCACGCGGTCAGTCCCCCGCGGGGGCCAGGAGGGCGTCGGCAAGCGCCGTGCGGGCGTAGAGGACGAACCGCCCGGTGCGGTGGGCCGTGACCAGGCCGGCGTTCCGCAGGGCCGTCAGGTGCTGGGAGACCCCGGCCGCGGACAGGCCGGAGTGCTCGGCCAGCCGGGTGGTCGAGGACGGTGTGTCCAGTTCGGTCAGCAGCAGCGCGCGGGAGCGGCCCAGGACGGCGGCGACCGCATCCGGCGAGGCGGTCGCCCGGCGCTCCCACAGGTTGCCGATTCCCCGCGCCGGATAGGCCAGTTGGGGCGGATCCGGCGACACCGAGCGGGTCAGTACCCGCGGCCAGGCGAACGCCGAGGGCACCAGGAGCAGGCCGGAGCCGGCCTGGTCCCGGGTCAGCGCGCAGTGGCGGCGGACCAGTCGCAGCGTGCCGTCGTCCCACCGCACGGTCTCGTGCAGTTCGTTGAGGACGTGGGCGGAGCCGTGCTCGGCGACCTGCCGGGCCCGGTGGAACACGTCCGCTTCGAGGAGCCGCCGGATCCTGGCCCAGTAGGGCGCGAGGGCGAGCTCCCAGTAGGCCTCGATCTCCGCGGTGATCTTCTCCAGCGCCACCTCGGGGGCCTCGTGCAGAAGCCTGAGCCGGGCGGACGGGCCGGTGCCGCGCTCGACGCCGAGCATCTCCAGTTCGGTCCGCACCCGCGCGGGCGCGCTGCGCCGGATCGCGTCCAGTTCGGCGCCGAGGACGGGGAACGGGGTGGCGGGGGTGGGGTTGAGGAAGTCCGCGAGGTAGCCGTCTGCGGGGACGAGGTCGGCCAGCCAGCCGCGGTCGAGCCCGGCGTGGGCCAGCCGGGGCCGCACCTGCTCGGCCCAGCGCCGGTGCAGCGACGGCTCGGCGTCGCCCCGGAGCAGTCGGAAGCTGGTGACGACCTCCCACATCGGGGAGACGGCGAACCGGGTCTGCGCGAGGTCCGCCGCGGAGAAACTCAGTCCCGACTGCATGCGCCGCCGCCTCCCGGCCGTCGTCCGCTGGATTCGGCCCGAGCCTAATCGATGGCCCGTCTGCGGGGCGGCCCCGCAGACGGCGGCGGCCCCGGGGCTACGTCAGCACCGAGCCCCGGGGCCGCCGCCGGGCCGCACGTCCCCCGCTTCGGGGCCCCGCCTCAGCGTGCGACGGCCGCCGGCGCGGTCAGGACGCCGAGCAGGCGTGCCACCTCCCCGGCGACCGCGGCCCGGCCGTCGCCGAGGTAGGCCCGGGTGTCGACCAGGGCGGAGTCGGCGGCCAGGCGGCGGCGGACGGCGGCGGTGAAGGCCTTGTTGAGGTGGGTGGCGATGTTGATCTTCGTCATGCCGTGGGCGACGGCCGCGGCGAGGTCCTCGTCCGCGACCCCGGAGGAGCCGTGCAGCACCAGCGGCACGGGG
Source organism: Kitasatospora sp. NPDC022785 (assembly GCF_055561295.1). Taxonomy (NCBI): domain Bacteria; kingdom Bacillati; phylum Actinomycetota; class Actinomycetes; order Kitasatosporales; family Streptomycetaceae; genus Kitasatospora; species Kitasatospora sp. NPDC022785. The sequence continues at coordinate 362,103 of NZ_JBVHHB010000006.1, forward strand.
ACGGCGGCCCGCAGGGCGGCTATCAGCTCCAGGTCCAGCACGGCGTCCCGGGTGAGCATGGCGTGCGAGGTACCGACGGCGACGGCCAGCGCGTCGATGCCGGTCCGCTCGGTGAACGCCGCGCCCTCGCCCGGGTCGGTCCGGGCGCCGGGCGCGTGGACACCGTCCTTGCCGCCGACCTCGCCCAGCTCGGCCTCCACCCAGACGCCCGCGTCGTGACAGAAGGCCGCCACCTCGGCGGTGGCCCGGACGTTCTGCTCGTAGTCGAGCACGGAGGCGTCGAACATCACCGAGGTGAAACCGAGTTCGACCGCCTCGCGGACCAGTGACCGGTCGGTGGCGTGGTCGAGGTGGACGGCCACCGGCACGCCCGCGGCCCGGGCCACGGCCAGCGTGGCGGTGCCGATCGGGGCCAGGCCTCCGTGGTAGCGCACGGCGTTCTCGCTGATCTGCAGGATCACCGGGGCGCCGACGCTCTCCGCGCCGGCGACGATGGCCTCGGCGTGCTCCAGCTGGATGACGTTGAACGCGCCGACGCCGTGGGCGCCGTGGCGGGCTGGGGCGGTGATCTCGCCGGTTCCGGTCAGGGGCATGGCTCTCCTTGAGGGTGCGCCGGTTCGATCTCCTCGACCCGGACGAGGCTGAGCAGGCGGTGGTAGGCGCTGGCGTCGAAGCGGCCGGCCTGCGGCGCCAGGACGGTGGCGGCGGACAGTGCCACCGCGTGCCGGAGCCGGTCGGGCCAGGCGGTGCCCGCGGCCAGGCCGAGCGCGAGAGCGGCCACCGCCGAATCGCCCGCGCCGGTCGGATTGCCGAGGAACGTGCCGGGCGGACGGGCCTGCCAGCGGCCCCCGGCGGTGCAGGCCAGCAGCCCGTCAGGCCCGAGCGAGGCGACCACCGCCCCCGCGCCGGCCGCGCGGAGCGACTCGGCGCCCTTCAGCGGGTCCCGGGCGCCGGTGGCCTCGGCCAGCTCGTGCAGGTTCGGCTTGACCACGGCGGGGCCGGCCTGGATCCCGTGCAGCAGTGCGGAACCGTCGGCGTCCAGCAGCGCCGGGATGCCGTCCACTCCGGCCCGCTCGACGAGTTGCCGGTAGGCGTCCGCCGGAACGCCGCGCGGCAGGCTGCCCGAGAGCACCACGACGGCCGCGCCGGGCAGCAGCCGCCCGTAGTGGGCCAGGAAGCCCTGCCACTCCTCCGGGGAGACCACCGGACCGGGCTCCAGGTAGATGGTGGTGTCACCGTCCCATTCCTCGGCGACGGCGACGGTGCGGCGGGTCTCCCCCGTCACCTCGACCAGTTCGTCGTGCAGGCCCGCCGCGGCGAGGTCCTCGCGAACCGCCCGGCCGACCGCTCCGCCGGTGAGGCCGGTGACGACCGTGGTATGGCCCAGCGCGGCCAGGACGCGGGCGACGTTGACGCCCTTGCCGCCGGCCTGCTGGGTGACCTCGCGCACGCGGTTGCTGCCGTGCCGGCGGACCTCGGGGAGCCGGTAGGTGACGTCGAGAGCGGTGTTGAGGGTGACGGTGAGGATCACCGGCCGCCCCCGTCCAGCAGGTCCTGCGCGAGCAGCGCCGCCCCCAGGCTCCCCGCACGGTGGCCCAGTTCGGCCGCGACGAGCCGAGGCGGGCCGCGGAAGGTGAGCCGCTCGGCGAGGGCGTCCCGCAGCGGGCCGAGGAACGGCTCGCCGGCCTTGGCGAGGCCACCGCCGATGACGATCAGCTCGAAGTCGAGCACGACGGTCAGCGCCGCCAGACCGTCGGCCAGCGCCTCCACCGCCTCCGCCCAGATCCGCGCCGCGGCACCGTTCCCGGACTCGGCCAGCCGCCTGACGTCCTTGGCGCTGACGCCGGCCTCGCCGGTGGCCCGGGCGTAGCGGCGGGCGATGGCGGAGGCGGAGGCCAGGGTCTCCACGCAGCCCCGGTTGCCGCAGGCGCACCGGTCCCCGCCGGGGCGGACGACCAGGTGGCCGAACTCCCCGGCGAAGCCGTGGTCGCCGCCGAAGGGGCGGCCGTCGATCATCAGCGCGGCGGCGATGCCGGTGCCCACCGGGACGAAGGCGAAGTTCGGGCAGGAGCGGCCGGCGCCGAGGCGGCCTTCCGCGACCCCGCCGGCCCGGACGTCGTGCCCGAACGCGACCGGGAGGCCCAGGTGTTCGGCGAGCCGGCGGCGCACCGGGGTGCCGCGCCAGCCGAGGTTGGCGGCGAGGACGGCGGTGCCCGTCTCCTCGTCCACCAGGCCGGGCACGACGATCCCGGCGGCCTCCGGCCTGCCGCCGTGCCGGAGGGCACTGGTCATCAGCTCGTCGGCGCAGGCGAGGACCGTCCCGGTCAGGGCTTCCGGTCCGTGGTCGGCGTGGGTGTGCCACTGCGCCGAGCCGAGGAGCCGGCCGTCCTCGACGATCGCACCCTTGATGTGGGTACCGCCGACGTCCAGCGCGATGACGCTCACGGGCCGACCGCCTTCCGGCCCCGCCCCGGACGGTGGACCACCGTCACGGCTGGTCCAGCACGATGGAGCGGGTGAGGTTGCGCGGGCGGTCCGGGTCCAGGCCGCGGGCCTTGGCCAGCTCGACGGCGAGGCGCTGCACGCGGACCAGCTCCGCCAGCGGGTCCCGCGTCGCGACCACGGCCGGGGCGCCGGTCAGCGCGATCTGGCCGAGCAGGCCGGCCGGCGGCTCGCCGAAGAACCAGACGGTGCTCTCGGAGCTGCTGACGCTGATCGGGCCGTGCCGGTACTCCATGGCGGGGTAGGACTCGGTCCAGGAGGACGAGGCCTCGCGGACCTTGAGCGCCGCCTCGTGGGCGATGCCGCTGGTCCAGCCGGTGCCCAGGAAGGTGAACTGCTTGGAGGAGAGGGCCCGTTCGGGCAGCGCGGCCTCCAGGGCCTGCTGCGCCTGTGCGGGCAGGTCGGCCGGAGCGGCCCCGAGGTGCGCCCGGAGCAGGACGAGGGCGGTGGTGGCGAACCGGGTCTGCACGACGGACTGCTCGTCGGCGAACTCCAGGGCGACGACGTTCTGCGCGGCGTCGACGACCGGCGTCGACAGGTCCCCGGTGATCGCGACGGTCGCGCCGTTGCGGGTGCGGGCCAGCGCGTCCAGCACCTCGGTGGTGGTGCCGGAGCGGGTGAGGGCGACGACCCGGTCGTACCGGCGGTGGGCCGGGAACTCCGAGGCCGCGAACGCGTCGGTCTCCCCCAGCCCCAGCGACTCGCGCAGTGCCGCATAGGCCTGCGCGATGTAGAGCGAGGTGCCGCAGCCGACGATCGCGACCCGCTCTCCGGGTTCGGGAAGTCCCTTGGGGGTCAGCTCAAGGGCGCGCTGCCAGCACTCCGGCTGGCTGGCAATCTCGGCGTCGACGTAGGCCATGACGTCCTCCTGCGCAAGGTTGAGCCTTGATGCTCAAATCTGAGTGATTTATAGCTCGTTCTTCCAGACATGCGCAACCATGATCACCAAGATCTCAGTTTCGAGCAGGCGGCGGCCGCCCCGGTTCCGGGCAGCGGAAAGCCCTGGGGCGGCCCGCGTCGGCAGGCCGCCCCAGGGCCGGAACGGGGTCGTTCAGCGGCTCACCCCGCGCGGTGCACCCGGACACCGCCGGACGCGATCTCCTTCTCCTGCACCGCGGTGAGCCCGTCGTCGGTCACCACGTCGTGCACCTCCGCCAGCGGGCAGATCTCCGCGAAGGTGACCCGCCCGATCTTGGTGCTGTCCGCGAGGACGACGGACCGGGCACTGCTGCGCAGGAACGCCCGGTCGGTCTGGGCCTCCATCTCGTCGTGCGTGGTGCAGCCCTCCTCCGCGGTCAGGCCGTCCACCCCGATGAAGGCGACGTCCAGGTGGTACTGCGACAGCATCCGGTCGGCTGCCGGGCCCACCAGCTCGTAGCTGGTGGTGCGGGCGATCCCGCCGATGACGACCAGCCGGGCCTCCGGCCGCACCACGAGGTCGGCCGCGATGTTCACGGCGTTCGTCACGATGGTGACGTCCCCTCGGCCGGCCAGGACGCGGGCCAGCTCCCCGGTCGTGGTGCCGCCGGTCAGCCCGACCACCGCGCCGTCCGGCACCAGCTGGGCGGCCTGCGCGGCGATCCGCCGCTTCTCCTCCGGGTACTTCCCCCTGCGGTGGCGCAGGGGGAGTTCGAGGTTGACCGCCCCGGTGACCGCGCCGCCGCGGGTCCGGTGGAGCAGGCCCTGCTCGTGGAGCTCCTGGAGGTCCCGGCGGACCGTCGCGCCCGAGACGCCCAGCAGGCCGGCGAGGGCGTGCACGTCGGCGCTTCCCTGGTGGGTGATGTGGGAGAGGATCCGGGCTGCGCGATCAGCTTTGAGCATGCCGGGGAGTGTAGCCGCGCAGGACCAGGGCGGTCAGTGCCTGAACGGGCTGCCGTCCCGCTGCCGGAAGGGTTGACTGAATCTGATTGCATTGACCAGTATCGAGCGATTCTGAGCAGATGCTCGCCGGCGGCCGCCCCACCGATGGCCGCCGGCCGGCACACTTTCCGGAGGTGACCGCGTGACCGCGCGGATTCAATCAGCGGCCCTGTCGCGGGGCACCGCCCTGTCCGGCGCCCGCCTCGTCCTGCCCGGCGGTGTCGT